>DLRQ01000054.1 GCA_002501135.1 Candidatus Neomicrothrix sp. UBA7884 | reverse complement strand
TGCCTCCTCAGCCACGGGCTCCTCAGCCGGAGTCGCCGGGGTGGGGACAGCGGCCTCGGAGGCCACTCCTGTGAAGGACTCCCACGCACCTGTGATCTTCAACAACTTCTCTACACGCTCGGTCGGCTGTGCACCGTTCTGGAGCCAACCGACCGCCTTGTCGTTGTCGATCTCGATCACGGACGGATCACGTCGCGGATCGTAGAAACCGAGCACCTCGATGAACCGGCCGTTGCGCGCCTTGCGCGAGTCGGCCGCCACCACCCGGTAGGTCGGTTGCTTCTTCTTGCCCATCCTCATCAGGCGGAGCTTTACTGCCACTTCAACACCACTCTCTTCTTGTCTGTTCTGGTCCCGGTTCCACACCGGTCTGGCGGAACCGGCCCGGATGCGATGATGGTGCACCCGATCGGTCGGAACAGTCTGCCGTGACCAGATCGGTTTTCCAGCCTCGTTGGAAAGACAATGGCCACAGCCTGGCCGGGACCGGGTGCCTCAGTTCACCGGCCAGGGCCCAGGAAGTTCAGTTCCTGAGCCCTCAGCAGGATCGCCAAGGCCCGGCAGCGAGAGGCCCTTCGTGGCCGGCCTGTCTGACCCGGTGGGCTCTGCCACAGTCGGTCGCCCGCCCTTTCGGCCCTTGCCCCGCCGCTTTGACGAGCGGCCACCGGGCCCTCTTCCACCCATCTTCTTCATCATCTTCTTCATTTCCCGGAACTGCCTGACGAGTTGGGTGATCTCTGACGGCTGGGTTCCGCTGCCTGCCGCGATTCGCGACCTACGGGAGCCGTCGATCAGACCGGGATCGATTCGCTCAGCGGGCGTCATCGAGTTGATGATGCCCTCGAGGCGGTCGATTCGGCCCTCATCCAGTGCCTCGTCGACACCGGCCATCTGCTGTGACATTCCCGGGACCATCTTCATGACAGAGTTCAGCGGCCCCATCCTGCGGAGTTGGTTGATCTGTTCGAGGAAGTCGTCGAGGGTGAAGCGCCCCTCGAGCATCCGGGCGGCGGCCTCCTCGGCCTGTTCCCTGTCGTGGGTTGTCTCGACCTGTTCGATGAGCGTTTCGACGTCGCCCATGCCGAGGATGCGACTTGCCATCCGGTTCGGGTGGAATACGTCCAGATCCGATAGGCCCTCGCCTGTAGATGCGAAGGCGATCGGACATCCGACCACCTCCCGGACCGAGAGTGCAGCGCCACCCCGAGCATCACCGTCGAGTTTGGTCAGGACCACGGCATCGAGGATCAGACGGTCGTGGAACGCCGTGGCCACGTTCACGGCATCCTGCCCCATCATTGAATCAAGCACGAGAAGCGTGTGGTCGGGTTGCACCGCTTGTGAGATTCCCCTGACCTCCTCCATCAACTCGTCGTCGACTGCAAGGCGCCCAGCCGTGTCGAAGATCACGACGTCGCGTCCCAAACGGACGGCCTCGGCCCGGCCCGCCACGGCCACTGCAACCGGGTCGGTGGGCTGGCTGAAGACCGGTACGCCGATCCGTTCACCGAGCGTTACCAACTGGGCGACAGCCGCCGGTCGTTGAAGGTCGGTTCCGACCAGTATCGGGTTGCGCCCCACGGACTTGAACCAGCGGGCCAGCTTGGCTGCGGTCGTGGTCTTTCCGGACCCCTGGAGACCAGCCAGGAGCACCACCGTCGGAGGCTTCGGGGCGTACGTGAACTTCATCGTCTCGCCGCCGAGGATGAGGGTGAGTTCCTCGAGGACGATCTTGACGACCTGTTGCCCCGGGTTCAACACCCCGCTCAGCTCGGCTCCGAGAGCCCTCTCCCTGATCCTCTCCAGGAAGATACCGACCACGTCGAGGTGGACATCGGCCTCGAGCAACGCCAGCCTGATCTCGCGTAGGAGGTCCTCGACCTCTTCGGGGCCGAGTCGGCCGCGGCTCCTGGCACGCCGGAGGATCCCCTCAAATCGGCTGGTCAGTCCCTCAAACACCTCAGACCTCCGCGTCGTCGAGTTCGAACAGGGCGTCGACGAACTCAACTGGATCGAACATCATGAGATCGTCGGGGCCCTCGCCGACACCGACCATCTTGACCGGTATGCCCAACTCCTCCTGGACTGCCACGACTATCCCGCCGCGGGCGGATCCATCCAACTTGGTTAGAACCACCCCGGTCACATCGGCTGCCTCGGTGAAGCGACGGGCCTGAACGAGGCCGTTCTGCCCGGTTGTGGAGTCGATTACCAGCAGGGTCTCGGTGACCGTGCCGGCTCCCTTTTCGGCCACCCTCCTGACCTTGCTCAGCTCATCCATCAGGTTTCCCTGAGTGTGGACCCGTCCGGCCGTGTCGGCCAACACAAGGTCCGCGCCCACGGCGGCGGCGTGCTCGACTGCGTCGAAGATGACGGAGCTGGGGTCGGCACCCTCAGCACCGCTGATTACGGCTGCTCCAACCTTGTCGCCCCACAGGGCCAGCTGGTCGGCTGCGGCGGCGCGGAAGGTGTCTCCGGCGGCGAGCACGACGCTCGTTCCGGCCTGAACCTCCATGCGACCCAATTTGCCGACCGTGGTCGTCTTGCCGACCCCGTTGACACCGACGAACAGCCAGACGGACGGGTCTCCGCCGCGGGCCAGGATCCGATCGTGGGAACCCAGGCGCTCGACGAGCTCAGCCCGCATCAGGTCGAGCACCACGTCGGGTTCGTCGACGGCCTCGGCATCGGCCCGCTGGCGAACAGCGGCGACCACATCGGCTGTTGTCGATACACCCAGGTCAGCGAGGATGAGTGCCTCTTCGAGGGCATCCCAGGTGGAGGCGTCGACCGTGGACACCGATCTGACGCCCCGGACCTGTACGGAAAAGGCGTTACGGGCTCGACCCAGTCTGGAGCGGAGGCTCATGGCCGGCGCAGCCTACCTTTGCAGCGGTTTTGGTCGGACCTACTCAGGGTCCTGTTCCTCGGTGGCGGTGCCATTGCTGAGAAAGTCGTCGAGGGCACCCAGTTCCACAACGGTGGAGAGAAGCTCACCCTCACGCATGAACTCGAGAGCCACCTCCATGCCCGGCAGGCGCAACTGGATATCGGCCCGCAGGGCGTCCATGGCATCGATGGGCCGTCCGTCGGAACCCACGATCAGGTCACCTTCCATGAGGCCGGCGATGGCGGCCGGCGAACCCTCGGTCACCTCCACGATCGAGGCACCGGCCCGGCCATCGGTCAGTGACTCGCCGCGGATTCCGAGCCATGCGGTGCCCACAGGCTTACCGGCCAGCAGCCTCTCGGCCACCAGCAGAACGGTGTCGCTGGGAAGTGCGAAGCCAACGCCGATGTTGGCGGTCAGGAAGCCATCGGTGCGAATTGACGTGTTCATGCCGATCACACGCCCCCTCCGGTCGGCGAGGGGGCCACCGGAGTTTCCCGGGTTGATCGGAGCATCGGTCTGGATCATCGCAACTCCGGCACAGAGGGCGCTGTCGTCGCCTCCGACCTGGCAGCCGTAGGACGGGACAACCCTGCCGAGGGCGCTCACGATGCCGGCGGTGACAGTTCGGTTCAGGTCAAAGGGGCTTCCGACAGCGACCGCTGTCTGGCCGACCCTGAGATCGTCGCTGGAGCCGAACACGGCGGGTCTGAGGCTGTCATCGGTCTCGGAGAGCAGCACGACGGCAACGTCACGGCGGATGTCGGCTCCGAGCACGGTCGCTTCGACGCTCCTGCCGCTGGGGAGGGTCACGATGACATCGGTCGCCTCGCCCACCACGTGGGCATTGGTAACCACGTGCCCGAGGTCGTCAAGCGCTATGCCCGACCCCTGACCCACATCGGGTTCGGTTACGAGGACCACCGACGGGGTCAGCGCCTCGGCAACTGCCACGACCGGTTCCGGGCCACCGTCCCGGACGCGTGCCTCGGTGAACAGGCGATCAACGAGGGCCTCGGTGTCTGCCGATGACATGCCGGCAGACTCGGCAATGAGAGCCTCTACGAGCACCTCTACCTCATCGGCGGACAGGCCAGCGAACTGGCTGGCCGACTCGGCCACCATGGCATCGACGAGAACCGTGACCTCTGCCTTGCCCATGGCTCCGGACTGTTCAATCAGGCGGTCAACCAGGTCCCGGATCTCGCCGGGGGAAAGGGCCTGTGATCTCGCCACGAGTTCATCGACAAGGGCCGCCACGACCGTCTCGGTCGCTGAGCCGTCTCCCCCTCTGGACATCTGGACGTCAATCCCACCGGTTCCGGGGCCACGAACGATCCAGCCGGTGAGGGTTCCACCGATAAACAGGGTGGCCACCAGCACCACAACCCCGAGTGTCAGACCAAAGGTCGACGACTTCCGTGATTTGGACTCAGTGTTCTCGGCGCGATCCACCTCGTCGACCGGGTCAACACCATCAACAGGGTTCAGGTTCAGTTCGGGTTCCACCGGTTCTTCTGCACCTGTCCCGCTCTCATCTTCCACACCCAGAACCTAGGCCAAGGGTCGGCCAACCACTACGCGAGGCGTCGACCTCAGCGCCAGTCCACCCGGGGAGGGTCAGGAGTCCACGAACCTCGGCAGCCAGACCGTGAACGTCGAACCGACTCCCACCGTGGAGCGCAGGGTCACCTGGCCGCCATGCGCCTCGGCGATCTGTCTCACGATCGCCAGGCCCAGACCCGAGCGTCCGGCCTCCCTGGCTGAGGCCCTGTCTCCACGCCAGAAACGCTGGAACACCCTCTCCTGATCCTCGGGGCTGAGCCCGGGACCGTCGTCGAGCACCGACATCCAGACCATCTCGGAGTCCTGGCCGGCGGTGACACGCACTCTTCCACCAGGGTCCGACACGCGAATTGCGTTGCTGAGAAGGTTGGCGAGGGCCCGCCGGAGCGCAACAGGATCGCCGACCACCAGGAGTTCGTCCGCGACCTCGTGCTGGAGCACGACACCATCAGCCGAGGCGGTGGCGCCGAAGTCCTCGACCGTCTCGACTACGACAGTCGAAGCGTCGATGGGCTCGCGTCTGGAGTCGGTCCGTTCGTGGTGGGCATAGAGGAGCAGGTCGTCGACGAGGGCCGACATCCGTGCGGCAGCCCTTCCGGCCACCTCGCCTGCCGCCCGGAAGTCATCGGTGTCGGCATCGGGGTCGGCCATGACGACGTCGAGGTTTGCCCGCAGGACTGCCAACGGATTACGGAGTTCATGGGATGCCTCCTGGACGAACCTTCGCTGACCCTCGAAGGCGACATCCAGTCGGCCGAGCATGTCGTCGAACGTGTCGGCCATGTCACGCAGTTCGTCGTCGGGGCCACCGAGTTCTATCCGGCGAGATAGGTCCGTGGCCGAGATCTCCCTGGCCACCGATGAGATCCTCCCAATCGGCCTCAGCACCAACCCGGCCACGTACCAGCCGACCGCGAGGCTGCCGAGGAAGAGGGCGGCAACTGCAGTAACCGAATAGGTGCGGAGTTGATCGAGGGCCCGCCGGTTGACCTCCTGTTCGAATGTCGCCAACCGCCCACCAGCCGGGTCAGCCGAGGTCGGCTCCGCATCGACGATCATGTCGCTGTACCTGGCGTCTCTGGACACCGGTTCGTCCGAGAGGGCTCGTGAGAGGCTCAGGTAGATACCTCCGACCACGATCGCCGCCAGACCAAACAGGAGGATCGAGTAGAGCAGAGCCAGGCGGGTGCGGATGCTGCCCAACCGGTTCGACTTGCGGGTGTTGAGACCGGAACCATCGGCCGGTTTCACGGGCCTGCTCCGCTGTCGATCAGGCGGTAACCACTTCCGACGATCGTCTCGATCAGGCTGGTTTCGCCCTCGACCGAAAGCTTCCGACGGAGCGTCCCCACAGTCACCCTGACGGTGTTGGTGAAGGGGTCTGCGTGCTCATCCCAGACATGGTCGAGAAGGTCCTCCTGGGAGACGACCTCGCCGGGGCGTGACATGAAGTAGCGGAGAAGTGCGAACTCCTTTGCCGTCAGGTCCATGTTGCGGTCGGCACGTGTCACCCCGTGGGTGGCCGTGTCGAGGCGGAGGGTGCCGACCTCGAGGACTGCCCCCGTCCGGCCCGGATCGCGACGCAGGAGGGATCGGACCCTCGCAGCAAGCTCATCGAAGGCGAACGGCTTAACGAGGTAGTCGTCGGCGCCCACGTCGAGGCCGCGGATGCGTTCCTCGACGGTGTCGCGGGCCGTCAACATCAAGATCCTGGGTGCCACGCCCTCGGGCGGGTTCTGGCGGAGTGAGCGACAGACCTCGAAGCCGTCGAGACCGGGCATGGTGATATCAAGGCAGATCAGGTCGTAGGGGGTCCAGGTGGCCTTGGCCAGGGCCTCGTCGCCGTCCAGGGCCGTGTCGACGGCGTATCCGTTCCGGCGCAGGCCACGGGCAATGGCGTCGACCAGGTCGGCCTCGTCGTCGACGAGCAGGATGCGCACGACATGACGGTACCCCGACGGACGCAGCGGGCCCCGTCAGGTGGCTGTGTGCGGCGTTGTCGTCAGCCGACGACGGCAGCACCGGTGCGGTTCAGCACGCGGCTGGCTGCGATGCGCTCGCTCACGACCTTTGATGACCCGCCCGGGGCCATCGACACGCCGTAGAGGCAGTCGGCGGCCTCCATGGTTCGCTTCTGGTGGCTCACGATGAGCAGTTGGGCGTCGTCGCGGAAGCAGTCGACAAGCCCCAGGAAGCGGTGCAGGTTGACGTCGTCGAGGGCGGCCTCGACCTCGTCCATCACGTAGAACGGGGAGGGTCGGCTGCGGAACACGGCGAAAAGGAACGCCAGAGCGGTGAGCGACCGCTCGCCGCCTGAGAGCAGCGAGAGCTTCTTTACATTCTTGCCTGATGGGCGTGCCTCGATTTCGAGGCCGGTTTCAAGGAGGTTGTCGGGGTTCATCAGCCTCAGGCGACCCTGCCCGCCAGGGAAGAGCTGATCGAACAGTTCGGTGAAATGGGTCGAGACCTCGGCAAAGGCCGACCCGAAGACGCTGACGATCTCCTCGTCGACTGACCGGATCACCTTGCGGAGTTCCTTGCGTGTGGCCCTGATGTCGTCGAGCTGCTCCTGGAGGAAGCATCGGCGCTCCTCGAGGGCGTCGAACTCCTCGAGGGCGAGGGGGTTGATGGGCCCCATCAGCTTGAGCTCGCGTTCCAACTCTACGACCCTTGCGCCGGCACCTATTCCGTCGGGAAGTTCGGGGCAGGGCGAATCCAGGATGGAGTCGGGTTCCATGTCGAACTCAGACCTGATGGCGGCCGTCAGGTTCTCGAGACGGAGGCGTGTCTCGGCTCTCTCGATCTCGAGCCTCGAGAGGTGCTCGCGCGCGGAGCGGAGGGCGGTCTCGGCTGCGGAGCGGTCCTTGCGGAGGTCGTCGAGTCGAGCTGCGATGCTCCGGACCCGCTCGGACTGCAGGCGACGGTGTTCACGCAGCGACTCGAGACGTTCGTCGGCAGTTGCCATACGTGTGTCGACGGCCCTGATTAGCCGGTTGGTGGCATCCTCGCGGCGATCGAGGTCGTGGCGGCGGTCGGCTGCCTCGACCCTCTCGCCTGCAAGGCGTTCGAGACGAGAGCCGAGTTCGGAAACCCTTGAGCGAACCATGGCCGACCGACCGGTCACGTCGGCGGTCCTGACCTCGTGTTGGGTTCGCCTGGCGCCGACATCGGCAGCACGCTCCTCGAGATCGCTGCGCAGGGAAGCCATCTGGCGGCCGGCCTCGAGGGAGGCTTCCTCGGCCGCCTCCAGGTCGGGTAGGCGTGTCTCGAGGTCGGCCACACGGGCGGACTCGTCGGCGAACCTCTGGTCGAGTTCGCTGATTCGGCTACGCAGGGCCCCGGTCTCGGCACCCAGGTTTCGCTGCTCCGCCCGAATGCGCAGCAGGGACTCGGTGGCGGCGGCGAACTTGTCGTCGTGTTCGTCGAGTTCGCGCGAGCGATGTGCCACCTCGTTGTCGATTCCAGCCGCCACCTGCTCGGCGCTTTCGAAGGCGACCGTGGCCTGGGAATGTGCCTGTTCAGCAGAGACAAGTCGGGACTCGGCCTCGACCAGGGCCGCTCCGGTAGCACCCCCGCCGCTGGTTCCGACACGCCACCCGGTGGAGCTGAAGCGATCTCCGTCTGTTGTGACCACGACCGCCTCAGGGTGGTCCAGAGCAGCATCGATGGCGGCTCCCGTGCCGTCGGAAATGATGACGGCATGACCGAGGAGGCTGTCGAGCAGGCTCTCGACACCGGGCACACGTGCGTGGACGTGGGGACGTACGGGTTCACCGAAACCAGGAGCATGGCTCCCCTCGGATCGGGTGTGGAGCGACAACACGGCCGCCGAGAACCGGCCCGCCCTGAGAGCGTCGAGGGCCTCGCGTGCCCGCTCTACACCGTCGACCACCACGGCGTCGAGGGCCTCGCCTGCGGCGGCCTCGAACGCGGCCTCGTAGCCCTCGTCCACCTGGACGAGGTCGAGGAGGGTTCCGAGCACACCGTCGACGTCGGAGAGATGGGCGGCACCGGCACGACACCTGGCCTCATCGAGGGCCAGAGCGAGAGCCTCGACCCGGGCCCTTGAAGTTCGAAGGTCGGCTTCGGTAGTTACGACCCTCTCCCATGCGGCGTTCCGGTTGCGGGATGCATCGCCGGCCCGCCGCTCGAGTTCGGCCATTGCATCGACGAGCGGTTCCTCTGTGGTTGTGCCTGCCGAGAGGTCCGTACGCAACCGCTCAGACTCGGCACTCAGGCTCTCCTCGGACTCGACAGCGGCTGCCAGCCGGATGTCGAAGCGCTCACGCTCGGCGACCGTGTGCCCGAGTGCGGCCCGCAGAACCCCCAGCTCTCCCCTCACCTCGGCGGCGTGGCCGCCAAGTGCGGGGATGCCGTCGGCCCAGTCAATCTCGAACGCAACCCGGTCGGCTGCGAGCTCTGTCTCGGCGATGGCAAGTTGTTCGGCCACCGGTACCAGTGCCTCGGATTCGAGGTCGAGGGCGTCGAGTTCGGTCTGGGCACGGGCCAACTCAGCCTCGAGACCCACCACGACCTGTTGTGATGCAAACAACCCACGATCTCGTTCGATGCCACGCAGCCTCTCGGCCAGGAGAGCACGCATGCCACGCCCGCGCTCACGGAGCGCCTCAAAGCGGGCCAGACGGTCGCCAAGATCGTCTCCGCCACGGGACGCCAGCTCGGTCTCGGCGACGATTACCTCGGCGTCAAGACGACTCAGGGAGGCGGCGTGCCGGGCCTCATCGGCCGCCAGATCGGACCTGCGGTCGGCCTCGTCGCGTGCCTGTAGGCGGAGACCGGCGAGTTCCTGTCCGGAGCGGTGGAGCCGCAGTGCCGTGAGGTCACCGAGCAGGTCGCCGTGGCGTCGGGCAGCATCGGCCTGTCTCTCAAGGGGCCGAAGTTGGCGCCTGACCTCGCGCATCAGGTCACCGAGGCGGTCGACGTTGGCTTCGGTTGACCGAAGGCGACGCTCGGCCTTCTCCTTGCGCTTGCGGTACTTGAGGATGCCGGCGGCGTCCTCGATGATTGCCCGGCGGTCCTCGGGGCGGGCGTTCAGGACGGCGTCGATCTGGCCCTGCGAGATGATGACGTGCTGCTGGCGCCCGACACCGACGTCGGAGAGCATCTCCTGGATGTCGAGCAGTCGGCAGGGGGCGCCGTTGATCGCGTAGTCGCTGTCGCCACTACGGAACAGGGTGCGGCTGATGGTTACCTCGGAGAACTCGACCGGCAACAGGCCCGAGCCGTTGTCGATTGTCAGCGACACCTCGGCGCGCCCCAGAGCCGCTCTGGTGGAGGTGCCAGCGAAGATGACGTCGTCCATCTTCTGGGATCTGACGGCGCTGGGGGCCTGAGCGCCCAGCACCCACGCAATAGCGTCGACAACGTTGGACTTTCCGCTTCCGTTGGGGCCCACAACGACCGTGACGCCCGGCTCCATGTCGAGCGTGGCCGAATCGGCGAACGACTTGAAACCCTTGATGGTGAGACTCTTCAGGAACACTGTCGAGACCCTACAGCGCCTGAATCACACCGGTGTCATTACTCATCCGACCACATTAGGCGCGCCCAACGGCACTGGAGGCGCGCCCCCGCCCCGGGGAAATCAGACCTGCGTGTCGCAGTAGTAGACCCAGCTGCCCTTCAGCTTGATGCGCTGTATCGGCGCCCGGCTCCTGGGGCTGAGCTCTCCGGCCCGCCCGTACACGGCGAGGTGTACACCGAAGTCGCCGGGTTCGCCGTACGCGTCGACAAAGGGCCTGGATTCAATGCTCGTACCCCTGTACTTGATTGCGTCGTGGACCGTCTCGATAAGGGCCCGGTAGAGCCGGCGGACCTCCTGGGTCGACAGCGTTGCGCTCCCCCGGTCGTAGAGGAGACCGGCGTGAAACAGGACCTCGTCGCTGTAGATGTCGCCCAGACCAACGACCACCGAGTCGTCGGTCAAGAACGCCTTGAGTTCCATCTCGCGTCCCAGAACCTGACCGGCGAACACGTTCAGCGGGATGGGCTCACCGACGGGGTCGATACCCAGTGCCGCCAGGCCCGGTACCTCAGTCATCAGTTCGTCGGCTCCAACCACGAAGACCTCGGAGTCGCCTTCGGGATCGACGAGGCGCAGCTGGCCTCCCTGGGTAAAGGTGATGGTCAGCTCAGTTCCGGGCTCTACGGCGTCTCGGGCTGGGTGACGTCTGAGCGATGACCCGGGTCCCATCCGGATCACAAGCAGGTCCTCGCCGTCGAGGCCGATGAGGAGGTGCAGGCCGAGGCGCTTCACCGAGTCCAGCTTTCGGCCCACCAGCCCGGAGGTGAACGACTTGCGGTTGCGGTACCGGCCGAGGACCGCCATCGAGGCGGCTTCGGCGGACTTGACCTTGCGGCCACTGATGTCGCGGTCCAGATCGCGCCTGATGGTCTCTATTTCGGGCAACTCGTACGCGACTGTCATGGCTTGTCTCCGGTTATCTCGGTTGTCTCAAACATTGGGATCTGCCCATCGGCGAGGGACGCGCACGCAATTTCTGCCGCCGCCTGTTCGGCCCTCTTCTTGGACGTTCCGTGGCCCGGGCCGAAGGTCTGGTCACCCACCTCGACAACGGCCCTGAACCTGGTCTCATGTTCAGGGCCGTCAGAGGTGACGAGGTAACGGGGGACCTCGTAGGAGGCCTGCGCCACCATCTCCTGAAGGCGGGTCTTGTGGTCGTTGTCGCCCGGGCGGAGCGAGGCGGCCCTGATTGGTTCGGCCAGCAGGCCGTGAACAACCTCGGTTGCGCGGGCGTGACCGGCGTCGAGGAACACGGCTCCGACAACCGCCTCCATGGCGTCACAGAGAATCGAGGACTTGTCGCGGCCGCCAGATGCCGCCTCTCCGCGACCCAGCAGCAGCACTCCGCCCAACCCGATGGAGCGCGCTGCATCGGCCAGAGCGTCCTCGCTGACGACGGCCGACCTGATCTTGGCCAGGTCTCCCTCGTCGTGGTCGGGCCGGGAGCGAAACGCACGGTCGGCGACTGCAAGACCGAGCACCGCATCGCCAAGGAACTCGAGGCGTTCGTTGGACCTGCCACCGTGTTCAGCACACCAGGAACGGTGGGTCAGGGCCGATGTCAGGAGCTGGGGATCGGCGAACCGGTGACCGAGGGCGGCCTCAAAGGCGTCGAGCGCCGAGGCGACAGCGCCCTCAGCGGGCTGCTCGCTGGTCGGGTGGTCGATGACCAGGTTCTCAGCCGAGGCGGGAGACGACATAGTCGACGGCGTCGCGTACGGACCTGAGGTCGTCGAGGTCGTCGTCGTCGAACCTGAAACCCACCGAACGCTCGCCCAACTCCTCTTCGAGGGCCTCGACCAGCTCGATGAGCGCCAGGGAGTCGGCGTTCAGATCGTCGGCGAAGGATGCGCCCTCGCTGATCGCGGACGGTTCGATCTCGAGGATGTCGGCAAGCCGCTCCCGGATTATTCCGAGAACCTCGTCGCGCCCCACAGGGGTGCCTTCGACATGGGTTTCTGCTGGCACCTGAGGCTCCTTGTCGCCATCTGCTGCGTAAACGACCGTCCGAATCCTAGCGGAGCGATACGGATGATGAGCATTGGTTCAAATGATGCGACATGTGGTCAAACCGTCTGGAATGTCGTGCAGGACTCAGCCCGTTTCGCCCACGGCCGCCTCCAGATGGCCGACCACGCCGGTCTCGACCATCTCGGCAGCCATGCCGATGGCGTTCTTCATCGCCGTGGCCCCGGTGGAACCGTGGCTGATGATGCAGACGCCCCTCACGCCGAGGAGCATCGCCCCGCCATATGTGTCGGGGTGGAACTGCCGGTAGAGGGCGTCGAACTCGGGTGCCAGGACGTCGGCGGCCTCGATGGCCTCGGGCCGGGACGACATGCTCGTGAGCAGGGCGGTGATGAGGGTCTTCATGCTTCCCTCGAGTGCCTTGAGAGCCACGTTGCCGGTGAACCCGTCGGTGACCACCACATCGGCAGCGTCGGTGAGCAGGTCCCTGCCCTCGACGTTTCCGATGAATGCTCCCTGCCTGAACTCGGCCTCGGCGAGGGCCTTGTAGGCCTCCTTCACGAGCGGGCTGCCCTTGCCGGCCTCCTCGCCGATGGACAACAGCGCAACACGCGGTTCTGCGATACCGAGACGGTCCGTTGCGAACACGGCTCCCATCTGCCCGAACTGAACCAGCCACTCGGGGTTGCACTCGGAGTTTGCGCCGGCATCAAGGAGCACCGTGGGTGTTGTGCCGGGTGCCGGGAGAAGGGTGGCGATGGCAGGCCGGGAAACCCCGCGTATCCGGCCCATCCGGAGCAGGGCGCTTGCCATTGTCGCACCGGTGTTTCCTGCACTGACCATGGCCGAGGCGGCGCCGTCGCGAACCGCCTCGGCGGCACGGACCAGCGAGGAGTCCTTCATGCGGCGAACGCTGGAGCCGGGCTCGGCGTCCATGGCGATGACCTCTGATGCCTCGATGACCGGCAGGCCACCGGTGTCGCCCATCTCGTCGGGACGACCCACCAGCAGGACGGGCGTGCCCTCGTCGGCGGCGAGACGCGCGCCGGCAACGATCTCGGACGGGGCGTTGTCGCCTCCCATTGCGTCTACGGCAATGGGGAGCATCAGGGCCCTGTTGTCAGAAGCTGGGACACAGGGGAATGACCGTGTGCCGGTCAGTCGACTTCTACTGCCTGGCGTCCTGCGTACCAGCCGCAGTTGCCACACACGTGGTGGGGTCGCTTGGTGGCGCCACACCGGTCGCACGCACTTCGTGATGCAGTGCCAAGGGTCCAGGCGGCCGCCTTGCGGCTACGGCCCTTGGCCTTTGAGGTCTTCTTCTTGGGAACGGCCATCGTCGGTTCCTCGGTGATGATCGGCGGTCTGAAATGGGTATCAGGACAAACGGGATGCTGTCCTGACGACCCGGCAAGGCTAGCGGGGAGACCACACAACCCGCACCGGGGCCACACCCGGTGTTCCCATGTGGTCCGGAGTCAGGATGAGGCTCCGGGGGCATTGTCGTCTTCGACTGCGCCCTCCCGAAGGACGTCGAGCACCGCCCATCTCGGGTCCATGGGTTTCTCACCGGTGAAGTAACCGTCGGGCGGGACCCCGGTGGGGAATCGTTCGGTGTCGGGGCCCTCACACTCGTCGCTGCACAGTGGCGAGAGGGGAAGCGACAGGAGCACTGCGTCTCGCACGAGAGGTTCAAGGTCGAGGTTCTCTCCCGTCAGCAGGTAGACGTTGCCCGTGTCGGGGAGGTTTCCCTCGCTGTCGGGGCGGTCCGGCACATAGACCTCGCCGACCTCAAGGTCGAGCTGGCCGGAAACGGATTCGAGGCAACGTCGACACTCACCGGTCCAGTCAGCCGCCAGCCTGCCGGTAACCGCAACCTCACTTCCGCGGACCTCTACAACCAGCGAGAGGGCAACCCGACCGTCGGTTACGTCGACACCACCGACGACCAGGTCGTCAAGGTCGACCTCGAGGTCGACCTCCCGGACCACGTCGCGACGCCGCCGAAGGGCATCGAGGGAAAACAGGAGGTCTCTGGTCATGGCAGCAACGTCACCAGGCGGTCGGGGTAATGCCGGCGTCAGCCGGGCTCGTCGGTTTCCTGGTCCTGATCGAAGAAAACCGAGGCGGATCGCGACCTGACGGCCTCGGCCTCTTCGGCCTCGGCCTCACGGTTCTCGCGATCCCGGTCGAGCACGGTCTCCTGGAGGCGCCGGCGACCGTTGGCGATGGCATCCCTGGTGCTCGTGAGAAGGGTCTCGAAGCTCCCAAGCTTCTGGTCGCAGTAGTCCTCAGTTTCGCGCCGCATCCGACGGGCCTCTTCGCGGGCAGTTTCGAGAAGTTGCCGTGCACGCTGTTCAGCGGTCCTGACTACCTCAGTGCGCTGCACGAGACGCTCGGCCCTGGACCTGGCCAGTTCGAGGATGTCGTCGCCCTCGCCGCGGACCTTCGCCAAAAACTCCTCACGCTCCTTGAGCAGCCAGCGTGCGGCCCGAAGTTCGTCGGGGAGGCGCGCGACAGCCTCGTCGAGCATGTTCAACAGCTCGTCCTTGTTGATCATCGATGAGGTGGACAGGGGCATCGGGCGGGCCGACGCCACGACCTCGCGTGCCTGCCTGAGGATTGCCTCGACCTGGGGCGGGCGGTACGGATCGGAGGACACCGGTAATGGCGCCTGGAAGGTCTCCGAGGCGGGAGGGACCGGAGTCGGCTGATCGGTCATGATGTGAACCGGTCAGCCAGACGCCTGGAGACCGGGTCTGGAACCATTGTGGAGACGTCGCCGCCCAGACGTGCCACCTCCCGGATGAGCCGCGATGCCAGGAACGAGCGTCGGGATGCCGTAGGCAGAAAGAGTGTCTCGACTCCGGAGATCGCCGAGTTCATCTGGGCCATCTGGAGTTCGCTCTCGAAGTCGGACACCGCCCGCAGACCCTTAATGATGAAGTCGGCACCGACCTCTCGGGCCAGATCGACCACGAGCCCATCGAAAGAGGTGGTCGAGACGTTGGGCAGGTGGTCGAAGCAGTCGTCGAGCAGGCCCATGCGCTCGTCGAGGTCGAACAGGCCGTCGCCCTTGGACGGGTTGATCAGGGCGGCCACCACCACCTCGTCGAACAGGCGTGCCGAGGTCTCGACCATCTCGATATGGCCGTTGTGGACAGGATCGAAAGATCCGGGATATAGGACTCGGGTCACTTGTGGTGGCTCCCAGTCGGGTCGGTTGGTTGGTTGGCTGGTTGGCCGGCTTCGGAGGCTGGCCTCATCAGCATCACCACGGTACTCCCGTGGCGACGGGTGGACTCGACATTCCACCGTGGGCCGGGATCAAGTTCATGGTTCGACTCGACGACCACCACCGACCCCGGTGCACCGCCCGCCACCGAGTCGAGGAGATCAGGCCAGGAGTCGAAGTCGTACGGCGGATCAAGGAGCACAAGGTCCCACTCCGTGCGGTCTGCCCGGGCCCATGAGGTGCCGTCGGCAACGACGACCTCGGCCCGGTCATCCATGCCACAGGTTGCCACGTTCTGGCGGACAAGGTCGGCACCGGACCTTGAGTTCTCAACGAACACCGCCCGTTCGGCTCCACGCGACAGCGCCTCGATTCCGAGGGCCCCGGTTCCGGCGAACAGGTCGAGCACCACGGCTCCCTCGATCGCACCGAGGCTGTAGAGGGCGTTGAACATGGACTCCCTGACCCTGTCGCTGGTCGGTCGCAGCCCCGGCCCGGTGGGACCGGCCAGGCGGCGACCTCCGGCGGTTCCCGCTACAACCCTCATTGGCTACGCACTCCCATCGGCCAAGTATGGTGCCCGCTTCGTCGTGGGCGGTGGCGGCGGGGCCGCTACGGTCCGACCCGTGAAAGCACCTGCCACCATTGTCTGTGTCGACTGCGGCGGAACATGCCATCTGCTCGGCGCTCCTGACCACGATCTGGAGCCGGGCGACTCTGTCGCCTACAGGTGCGAGCTCTGCATGGACCGCTGGGACATCGTCATGGCCGACGACGAGCCCGACCTGTAGCGACCGCACACCCACGGGGTTCAGGACTTGAGAAGAAAGTCCGACTCGGCCTCTCCGAGGAACAGCGCCACCTCGTCTGCCAGGGCGGGATGGACAGCCATGCCGTCACCGTCGCCCACGAGTCCCACCGCCACCTCACGGGCGACCTCGACCCACTCCCGGTCGCGCCGCAACGAGGCCAGCCGCAGATCATTGCGACCCTTCTGCCTCTCACCCATGATCGTTCCCTCCCCGCGCAGTTCCAGGTCGACCTCGGCCAGTTCAAAGCCGTCGGTGCTGCGGACCAGCGCCCTCAGCCGCTCCTCGGAATCAGGTGTCGGCGCCTCACCGACGAGGATGCACCTGCTGGCGGCTGCTCCCCTGCCGACACGGCCCCGAAGCTGGTGCAACTGTGCAATTCCGAAGCGGGCTGCATCGAGCACCACCATGATGCTGGCGTTCGGTACATCCACGCCGACCTCGATGACCGTGGTGGCGACCATCACGTCGATGTCGCCGGTACGGAACCGGCTCATCGCCTCCTCGCGTTCAGCCTGGCCGACACGCCCGTGGAGCAGCCCCAACCGCAGGTCGGCAAGCGGCCCGGCGGACAGATCTGCAAGGGTCTCCTCAGCCGATCGGACCTCGAGGTTCTCGGACTCCTCGATCAGGGGACACACCACATAGGCCTGCCGCCCGGCAGCGACCTCGGACCTGACGGCCTGCCAGACCTCCTCGTCGGCATCTTCAACCCACGAGGTGACGATCGGTGTCCGCCCGGGTGGCATCTCGTCGAGCACCGACACGTCGAGGTCGCCGTAGACGGTCATGGCTGCCGTCCTGGGAATGGGCGTGGCTGTCATGACGAGGACGTCGGGCACGGTTGCATCGGCGTTCTTCTCGCGGAGCGCCGCACGTTGTTCGACGCCGAACCTGTGCTGTTCGTCAATCACGACGACTCCGAGGGAGTTGAACTCGACGCCCTCCTGGATCAGCGCATGCGTGCCAATGAGGATGTCCACGCTGCCTGCAGCCAGTTCTGCGGTGATGCGCCTGCGCTCGGGGGCCGTCGTTCGACCGGTGAGCAGGTCAACCCTGAGGGGTCGGCTCCCCAGAAGGGTCGACGGGTCAGGGACAGTGAGCTCTCCGAGCAGTTCGGCCACACCCATGTGGTGCTGCTCGGCCAACACCCCGGTGGGGGCCATCAGTGCCCCCTGGTGACCACCCTGCACCGCAGCCAGCATTGCGGTGACGGCAACGACGGTCTTGCCTGAGCCGACGTCTCCCTGCAGGAGCCTGTGCATGGGGTGTGGCTCGGCCAGGTCGGCACCGATCTCGTCGATTGTCCGGATCTGGGCGCCGGTCAGGGAAAAACCGAGGGCACCGTGAAACGCTCCGACCAGATCACCTTGGACGCCGTGGGCAATCCCCCTCGTTGTCCGCTCCAGCTCGACCTTTCGTTGGACCAGCTCGAGCTGAATGCGGAGCAGTTCATCAAACACCAGGCGCCGCCTGGCCTCGGACACCTCCTTCATCGAGCCTGGCCTGTGGATGCCGCTGAAGGCGGCTGAGCGGCCGACAAGGCGATACGTGTCGCGAATCTCGACCGGCACCGGATCGGCGAACCCACGGCCCCCGGTCACCCTCCGGAGGGCCTCGGCTGTCATGGAGTCGAACTGCCATGTGTGGAGGCCCGCCGCCTCGGACTGCGGGTAGACGGCGACGATCCTGCCCGTCTGGTCACCCACCAGGTCGACCAGCGGGTTCGTCATCTGGTTGCGGCCCTGGTACTGATCGACCTTGCCGAACACCACCGCCTCGGTTCCGACCGACAGCTGTCGCTCCCTCCATGGCTGGTTGAAAAAAGTCAGGCCCAGCGAACCGGTTTCGTCCTCGGCCCTGACCTCGACGAGCGTCCGACGGTTCCTGGTACGGCGCACCGCCACGGAGGTGACCCGAACGAGGACCATCCCCTCGTCCCCCACCGGGAGGGCCGAGATGGTGGCCTCGCGGCTCCTGTCCAGATACCGGCGCGGGTAGTAGCAGAGCATGTCCAGCACGGTGCGAACGTCGACCTTCGCCAGGGCCGCTGCCCTCTTTTCCCCCACACCGTTCAGGTCCGTGACCGGCCTATCGCCCAGTTCTCTGAGGGTTACGCCGTTGCCGGCCACGCCTGCTGCCCCCTACTCGATTCCCAGGTAGTAGGGGTAGAGAGGTTGCCCGCCGACATGGGTCTCGACCTCGAGGTCGGGGTGTTCGGCCTCAAGCCAGGAGACTATGGAGGCCGTCGTGGCCTCGTCGGCGTCGGCACCCTCGATGAGGGTGACCAACTCATGCTCGTCGGTCACCACGGTGTCGAAGAGCCCGGTCGTGGCAGCGAAGAGAGAGCCTGCAATGACCATGACCTTTCCGCCGGAGAGGCCCAGGTGGTCTCCCTCGCTGATGGCCCCCGCTTCGCTGCCCGCATCGCGTACAGCCACGGTGACCTCACCGGCCAGCACCGCTGATGCCGCTGCCGCCATTGCGGTGGCATTGCCGTCTGCAGTGCCGCACGGGTCGTACTCGAGCAACGAGGCGAAACCCTCCGTGACCCCCCTGGTCGGCACGACCCTCACGGTCTTGGTGGTCTGGCCGTCGACCTGTTCGGCTACGGGAATGATGTTGCCGTTGTTGGGAAGTATCACGACCTCGTCGGCCGGCACGGCCTCGACCGCCTCAAGCAGGTCGGTAGTGGACGGGTTCATGGACTGGCCACCGACAACCACCCTGCGCACCCCGAGGGACCTGAAGATCTGACGGAGCCCATCACCGTTTGCCACGGCGACTACGGCACAGTCGATGGGATCAGTCGGGCCGTCGTCCTCGATGTGTTCGCGGACCCATGTCTGCTCCTCGACCTCCTCGTAGAGGTCGGTGACCCTTATCCGGTGGGGTCGCCCAACCGCGATTCCGGCCTCTATGGCAGCACCGATGTCGTCGGTGTGGACGTGGCAGTTCCAGATTCCGTCGCCACCCACCACCACGATCGAGTCGCCGAGGGAGTCCCAGGCCTCCTT
Organism: Candidatus Neomicrothrix sp. UBA7884; assembly: GCA_002501135.1. GTDB lineage: Bacteria > Actinomycetota > Acidimicrobiia > Acidimicrobiales > MedAcidi-G1 > UBA3125. Next base: position 51,498 of record DLRQ01000054.1, on the reverse strand, counting down.
GAAGCCCGGGACATCGTCGTCGGCGGCCTCGAGAAAGTACATGACCTCGTAACGGGTGCCGTCCTGTCCGGAAGGATGTCCATCGCCTACCGACCCGGCCACCGGTCCTGAGACCTCGGGTGGTTCGGGGAGAGCCCGGCCGTCGACCGCTGTCAACAATGCATCAAGCAGGAGCAGGAAACCGCTGCCACCCGCATCGACCACACCGGCCTCGGCCAGCACCGGAAGGAGTTCGGGAGTCCGCTCGAGAGCATCGCCACCGGCGATGCGTGCCGCCTCAGCGACGGCGAGGAGGTCACCGCCCTCACCGGCTGAGCTGAGCGCTGCCGTGGACGACTCACGTACCACAGTGAGAATGGTGCCCTCGACGGGCCGCATCACCGCCGTGTAGGCGGCAGCAGAGGCACCTGCCAGACCATCGGCCAGTGCCCGTCCGTCCACTTTCCCGGTTCCGGACATGACCTCCATCAGGCCACGCAGGATCTGGGACAAGATGACGCCGGAGTTGCCACGGGCACCCATGAGGGATCCGTGCGAGATGGCGCCGGTGACTGCGGCCATGTCCGAACCGTCTTCGAGTGCACCCAGTCCGGAGACGACCGATTCGACGGTCATGTACATGTTGGTACCGGTGTCGCCGTCGGGAACCGGATAGACGTTCAAGAGGTTGAGGACCTCGCGGTGGCCAGACAGCGCCTCGGCAAAGGCATTCATCGCCGAGCGCAGGGCAGCGGCGTCAAGTGATGTGAGCGTCACGGTCCACGAGCGTAACCACCGGCGTGGTCGAGGTAGTCCAACCCTTAGGCCCACCATGGCCAAGGGTTGGAGACACGGGGTGCCCGGCCGTACGCTTTCACGGTTCGATAACCGGTCCAGTCGGCCAACCAGAGAGCCGACTGTCCATTCAACAGAGACCAAGGTGTGTGATGGCGTCAGTCTGTGAGATCTGCGGCAAGAAGCCCTGGTTCGGCAAGTCCCTGAGCCACTCCCATCGGCGGACCAACCGTCGCTGGAACCCCAACATCCAACGCGTGCGTGCCGTGGTCGGCAAAACCACCAAACGCATCGACGTCTGTACCGGCTGCATCAAGGCAGGCAAGGTCACAAAGGCCGTGCACAAAACGGCCAACCGGGCCTGATCCCTCCCGACACCAGGTAGAGAGCAGAAATCCCCGTGCAGGGTGTTGTCAAGTCCTACGACCCGGGCACCGGCGACGGCATCCTTGTCCGCGAGTCGGACCTGGCCGAGTTCGATCTGGCAGATGACGCCATTGAGGGCTCCATATTCCGAATGCTCCGCCAGGGCCAGCGGGTCGTGTTCAATCTCGACGGCGACGGCCGCGCCACCGGCCTGTGCCTCGGCTCCGAGGTCGACATGGGAACCCCCGACCTGTCCTGAGCAACCCGGGGCCCGACCCGGGCCTCGACCCCGTGCCATTGACAGGAGTCACACCTGATCGTGTGGCTTTTGCACCTGTGCCGCCATAACAATGGGACTGCATGGCACCAACCGGTAACCAGCAGTTGATCGACTGGGTCTCCCACTGGCAGGAAATCCTCACTCCCGACCAGATCCACTGGTGCGACGGCTCCGAAGCCGAGTACGACAGGCTGGCCGGCGAGCTCGTCGAGGCGGGCACCTTCGAGCGTCTCAACGAAGACCTCAGGCAGAACAGCTACCTGGCCCTGTCCGACCCGGCGGACGTGGCAAGGGTCGAGGACCGCACCTACATCTCAACCACCAGCCCCGGAGACGCCGGCCCAACCAACAACTGGCGCGACCCCGACGAGCTGAAGGCCGAGATGCTCGGGCTGTACCGCGGAGCGATGACGGGCCGCACCATGTACGTGGTCCCGTTCAGCATGGGGCCACTGGGCTCGCCCATCGCCCACATAGGCGTTCAGTTGACCGACTCGCCCTACGTGGTCGTGAACATGCGGATCATGACCCGCATGGGCCAAGCGGTCCTCGACATTCTCAACGACGACCCGTTCGTTCCCTGCATCCACTCTGTCGGCCACCCCCTGGTTGACGGAACCCGGGATGTTCCCTGGCCGTGCGATGCCGACAACAAGTACATCTCCCACTTCCCCGAGACCAAGGAAATCTGGTCCTACGGCTCGGGCTACGGCGGCAACGCCCTACTCGGGAAGAAGTGCTTCGCCCTGCGTATCGCTTCCACCATGGCCCGCGACGACGGCTGGCTGGCCGAACACATGCTCATTCTCGGAATCACGCCCCCCGGCGGAGAGAAGCGCTACATAGCCGCCGCCTTCCCGTCGGCCTGCGGCAAGACCAACATGGCCATGCTCGTGCCGACCCTCCCGGGCTGGACCGTCGAGACCGTCGGCGATGACATCGCGTGGATGAAGTTCGGAGACGACGGCCGCCTCTACGCCATCAACCCCGAGGCAGGGTTCTTCGGCGTTGCGCCCGGCACCTCGTTTGAGACCAACGCCAACGCCATGAAGACGCTGTGGGGAAACTGCATCTACACAAACGTGGCCGCAACGCCAGACGGTGACGTCTGGTGGGAACGCATGACCGATGAGCCTCCGGCTGAGTTGACCGACTGGCAGGGTGGGCACTGGACCCCCGACAGCGGCACACCGGCCGCCCATCCCAACGCCAGGTTCACCGCACCCGCATCACAGTGCCCGTCGATAGCCCCCGAGTGGGAAGACCCCGCAGGGGTTCCGATATCGGCAATCCTGTTCGGCGGGCGCAGGGCCACCAACGTGCCGCTCGTAACTGAAGCACACAGTTGGGAACACGGCGTCTTCCTGGGTTCGATCATTAGTTCCGAGAAGACCGCTGCCGCCGCCGGAACCGTTGGCGAGGTTCGCTTCGACCCGTTCGCCATGCTCCCCTTCATCGGCTACAACGTCGGCGACTACTTCGCCCACTGGCTCGAGATGGGGGCCGGTGCCGACCCTGAGAAACTCCCCCGCATGTACTGGGTGAACTGGTTCCGCAAGAACCACGACGGAGACTTCATGTGGCCCGGCTTCGGCGAAAACTCCAGGATCCTGAAGTGGGTGGTGGAAAGGCTCGACGGAACCTCAGAAGCCGAACCAAACGCCATCGGCCTGGTACCCCGCCTCGACTCCATTGACCGCGATGGCCTGAACCTGACCGACGACGACATGGCCGCACTCCTGGCCGTCGACGAGAACGCATGGCAGCACGAGGCCGACCTGATCGAGCAGCACTACACCCGCGTAGGCGAGAGGCTCCCCGAGGAGTTGCAGAACCAGTTGACCGAACTGCGAAGCCGACTCTCGACCTGAGTGGCGCTCAGCCTGTCCCTACGAGCATTGCCCTGATTCCCAGCCCCATCAGGAACAGGCCGGCGAAGCCGTAAAGCAAGTAGCGGTGGGCCCGCATGCTCTGGCGGTAGCTGTACACGATTCCCACAGTGATGAACGCCACGAACCCGTAGAACAGGTGGAACTGCGGCGGGTCGATTCCCTGGCCCGCCACCAGGCCAACCCCGATCGTGACCTGACCCACGATCGACAACTGCACCAGCGCCACGAACCACCACAGCGCCCGGCCGCGCAGGACTACGACACGGTGGGCCGCGAGTGCCCAGGCGCCGGCCATGCCGTTGCCGATCACCATCATCCAGGCCATTCCCTCGTGGATGTCGCGCAGGCTGGCGAGGGTCAACACGACGGGGTAGGACATCAGGCCACCGCCCCTGACGAGCGCAGGGTGGCAATCTCGCCGATGTCGTAGCCGGCCATTGACAAGACCTCGTCGGTGTGCTGGCCCGGATGCGCCGGCGGGCCCTGCACCTCGCCGGGGGTGCGACTCAGCCGCGGTGCCGGCCCGGGCTGAACCAGCCCAGCCACCTCGACGAACGTGCCGCGCTCGACGTTGTGCGGGTGCTCGGTTGCCTCGTGGGCGCTGAGAACCGGCGCGTAGCAGACGTCGCTCCCCTCAAGGATCTCGTCCCACTCGTTGCGGGTCCGGGTCGCCACGACCTCGGCCACCCGACGCTTCAGGTCGGGCCATCGTGACCGGTCGTGCTGACCGGCGAACTCCTCGGGGTCGAGGCCCAACTTCTCGATCAACTCGGCGTAGAACTGCGACTCGATGGAACCGATCGAGATCCAGACCCCGTCGGAGCACTCGTACACGTCGTAGAAGTGGGCACCCGTGTCGAGCATGTTGGCGCCGCGGGCAGGATCCCAAAAGCCTGTTGCCATCATCCCGTGGAACATGCCCATGAGGCTGGCGACACCATCGACCATCGCAGCGTCGACCACCTGCCCCTCGCCGGAGGACCGGGCCTCCAGCAGGGCACAGACCATGCCGAACGCCAGGTACATGCCACCACCGCCGAAGTCGCCCACCAGGTTCAGCGGCGGCACGGGCCCTGAGTCGTCCCTGCCCATGTGGGCCAGCGCACCGGCGAGAGCTATGTAGTTGATGTCATGACCCGCTGCGTGCGAGTAGGGACCCTCCTGGCCCCATCCGGTCATTCGCCCGTACACGACAGCCGGGTTGCGGGCCATGCAGTCATCGGGTCCGACACCCAGCCGCTCAGCCACCCCGGGGCGAAAGCCCTCAAAGATCATCTCGGCACCCTCGACGAGGCGCATGACGACCTCGAGCCCCTCAGGCGACTTGAGGTCGACGCCCACGCTGCGGCGTCCCCGGTCGTTGACCATCATCGGGGGCTCGGCCGGATCGCCACCACGAACGGAGCCGGCACGGTCGATGCGAATGACATCGGCCCCCATGTCTGAGAGCATCATCCCGCAGAACGGACCCGGCCCGATTCCGGCGAGCTCCACAACCCGGACACCGTCAAGAGCCCCCATCGGTTCCTCCCGTTCCCGTGCCACCAGCTACTCCGGCCCCGACCCTCCGAGCGTGCGCTGAGATGGCCTCGATCACGTGCGGCCATGCGCCCGGTGGCAGGTCATGACCCCAGCCCTCGATCAACACGAGGTCGGCACCCGGCACAATCGCTGCCGTCCTCTCGCCGCCGCTCATTGGAAGCAGCGTGTCGGCGGTTCCGTGGACCACGCGTGTCGGCACGTCCAGGACGCTGAGGGCGTCCTCTCGGTTTCCTGCGCCGGCTGCGAACTGGCGTTCAAAGGCGTCAGGCGGCTGGACGGAACGGGCGGCGTACCTGGCGAACGTTGCCAGGGCGTGGTCGTCGTCGTGCCACTGGGGGCTCGCCCAGAGCCGACGGTCGGCGAGGTCCTTTGCGGCACGCTCCCCGGGCGCGTCAGGAGCGGGCGCCACCAGGGCGGCCAGCACCTCATCGGAGGGTCTCCCAAAATCAGGGTTTCCCGTGTTGGAACCCATCGAAACCAGGCTGTGGGCCCGGTCCGGGTGCTCTATGGCGAAGGCCTGCGCGATCATCCCCCCGAGGGAGAACCCCACGATGTGTGCACGGTCGACACCCAGATGGTCGAGCAGCCCGACGGCATCGGCGGCCATGTCGGAAAGGGTGTATGACACCCCATCATCGAGCATCGTGGAAAGCCCGCTGTCACGGTGGTCGTAGCGCACGACCCTGAAACCCGCGGCCGCCAGACCTTCACAGAAGCCCTCCTCCCACAACAACAGCTGACTGCCCAGGCCGTGCATCAACAAGATCGTGGGGGCATCGACATCACCGAACGACTCGAAGCAGATTTCTATTCCGGTGGACAGCTTGGCGAGACTCATAGCGCCATCATCGGATGCCAGTGGCCTCTGAGCAAGCCGGGCAGGCCTTCGGTGCATACACCTCGGGTACCGTCACCGGTGTGACGACCATCCACGACCGCCGGTTCGCCGAACTGGACACGTCGACCCTCTACTCGATAATGCAGCTGCGGGCGGTTGTGTTCGTGGTCGAACAAGACATCGTCTACACCGATCCCGACGGGCGCGACTCCGAGGACGGCACCCGGCACGTCTTCATCGATGAACCCGCCGGAGGCATCACCACCTACCTGCGGCTACTCGCCGAGGCCGACGGCAGCCACCGGATCGGCAGGGTCGTCACCGACCAGGCACACCGCGGCAAGGGGCTCGCCGGAAAGCTCATCGAACACGTGCATATGTCGACACCGGGACGCATAACCCTCCACGCCCAGGTCCACCTCGAATCCTGGTACCGGTCGCTGGGCTACGAGCGAACCGGGCCCGACTTCGATGACGAGGGGCTACCCCACGTACCAATGGAGCGACTGCCCGGCGGGTAGCCGAGAAAGGCCGTCACCTGCCGTGGGTAGGGTGCGGCCATGTCCTCACCCGTGTCGGAACCCGGCATGCTCAGCGACGAAGCCGGAACATCAGCGGTCGCCGACGCCCTGCTTCACGGCCTCAACGAGGCACAGGCCGACGCGGTCACCAGCGATGCCGTTCCCCTCGCCATCCACGCCGGAGCAGGCTCGGGCAAGACGCGCGTACTTACCCGCCGCATCGCCTGGCGTTCCCTCACCGGCCGCAGCGACCCCAGACGCGTTCTGGCCCTCACCTTCACCCGTAAGGCCGCCGCCGAGCTGAGATCCCGGCTGCGCATCCTGGGCCTCCGAGACCAGGTTGCGGCCGGAACCTTCCACTCGGTCGCCTACGCCCAGCTGCGGATCTGGTGGAACGACAACGACATCACCGAACCGCAGCTGCTCGACCGCAAGTTCGGCCTCGTCACATCACTCCTGCCGCGCGACAAGCGCGCAACCGACACCCTCGACGTTGTCGGAGAGATCGAATGGGCCAAGGCCCGACGGGTCACTCCCGAGAGATACACCGCTGCGGCCGAGGAGGCCGGCCGGAACCCACCGTTGCCGCTCACGGTCATGGCCGGGATCTTCAAGGACTACGAGGACCTCAAGTCCCAGAGGGGCATGGTCGACTTCGACGACCTGCTCGATGGCTGCAGGCGTGCCCTCACCGGCGACGGCAGAAAGTCCAAGCTGTTCGCCGATGCCCAGCGGTGGCGCTTCCGGCACCTATACGTCGACGAGTTCCAGGACGTCAACCCTCTCCAGTTCTCCCTGCTCGATGCCTGGCTGGGTGGCCGAAACGACCTCTGCGTGGTGGGTGACCCAGACCAGGCAATCTACGGATGGAACGGCGCGGACGCCGACCACCTGCGCCGCTTCAACACCCACTTTCGCGACGGCACGGTGCTGGAGTTACGTCAGAACTACCGCAGCACTCCACAGGTCCTGCGTACTGCTGCCGCCGCCCTGTCGAACCGTGACCCAATGGAGGCAAACAGACCGAGTGGCCCCAACCCCACCCTCACCACCCACCCCGACGCCCGGACAGAGGCCGCGGCAATCGCCCGCAGGGTCAGAGACTCGCGTGGAGCCGACCGACCGTGGTCACAACAAGCCGTGCTCGTGCGAACCAACGCCCAGGCCGAAGTGGTTGCCACGGCCCTCGAGAATGTCGACATTCCTGTCCGGACACGTTCCGGAAGCGCTCTTCTGGACCGGGGCGACGTGAAGGTCGCCCTGAATTCCCTTACGAGGAGAAACGGATCCCTCGCCGAGCAGTTGGGCGACCTCCGATCCGATACCGGTCCAGATACCCCAGACCAGTCAGACAACCCCCGCGATGCCGAGCGGGAGGCCGCCTTCTCCGAACTCCGACGCCTGATCGACGAGTTTCTGGCCCTCAACCCACGCGGAACCCCCGACGATTTCAACAAGTGGGCCCACAGCAACGCCGGTGCCGGAGTCGACGCCTCCTCTGACGCCGTAGAGGTCTCCACCTTCCACGGAGCCAAGGGCCTCGAGTGGCCCATCGTTCACATCGCCGGCCTCGAGAAGGGGCTGGTACCTATCGCCCATGCCCGCGACCCGAGGTCCCTTGCCGAGGAGCGGCGCCTTCTCTACGTGGCGCTGAGCCGTGCCGAGGAGGCACTTCACCTCACCTGGGCGGCCGAACGCACCTTCGGCACCCGTACATCAAAGAGGTCACCTTCGCCATGGCTCGATGATCTCCAAGCAGCCATTGACGAGCTCGACAAGCCCCTAAACCCCCGCGACCAGAGTCGTCAGGCGAAGGCTGCACGCTCACGCACCCGTCGCCCCGAACCACCCGACAACCCCGACGTGACAGCTGTGAAGGCCTGGCGTCTGGCAACCGCCAGATCGGCCAACGTGCCGGCCTTCGTTGTGTTCACCGACGCCACGCTCGAAGCGCTGCTGGAGCTACGACCCACCACCCCAGCCGAACTGCTTGCCGTTCCCGGGATCGGACCTGTCAAGGTCGACCGCTACGGCGACGCACTGCTCGAGGTTCTGGCCGGCCTGGACTGATCGGGCCTACCCATCCAGCTCTGCAATGAGCTTCTTTGGAGCGGTCAACCTCCAGGCCTCCTCGACGACACCGCCAACCTCGTCCCAGTCGAGGTCAACGTCGAGGCGAAGCCCAACCCAGCCGCGTGGACCCAGGTACGGAGGAACGAAGAAGCGGTCGGGCTCCTGTTCTACGAGCTCGTCCTGGACACCCGGCGCCGCCTTGAACCAGACCGTGGGCCTGCCGTCGGCCTGATGCTCATGCAGGTTGGCAAAGGCACGCCTACCGACAATGCCGAACGTCGGCATTCCGTGGTTGATTCGTTCCTCGACCCCCGGCAGCACAAGGCACACCCTGCGGAGGCCTTCCAGGATCAGGTCGTCCGAAGGTGCCCGCGATGGATGCGGCATGGTCGTAGAGGCTCAGCCCAGGTGGAAGTCGGCCACTACCGGGGCGTGGTCGCTCGGCTTTTCGCCCTTGCGTTCGTTTCGGTCGATGAGGATGAAGTCGAGGGCCTCGGCGACAGACGGAGAAGCCAGGATGAGGTCGATGCGCATCCCCTGCTTCTTGTAGAAGGCACCTGCCCGGTAGTCCCACCAGGAGTGCAGGCCGGCGTCGTCGAAGCGCTCCCGGAAAACGTCTACCAGGCCGAGGCCGGTGATGCGGTCTACAGCCGCACGCTCTGGTTCAGTGACGTGGGTTGAGCCCTCGAACGCCGCCGGGCTCCAGACATCGCGGTCGTCGGGGGCCACGTTGAAGTCCCCAACCACGATGATCCGGTCCGCTACCGGGTCGGTGTTGGCGACAAGGTCATCGTGGAGACGGCCCAGCCAGTCCAACTTGTAGTGGTAGTGGTCGTGGCCGACCTCGCGGCCGTTGGGCACGTAACAGCACGCGACCCGCACTCCCCCACAGGTGGCCCAGAGGATGCGGGCATCAGGATCGGGGGCGTCTCTCCCGTCGGCGAAACCGGGCCGGACGTCGTCGAGGCCGACCCGCGAGATGATGGCCACGCCATTCCAGCGGCCCTCGCCGTGGTGTGCCGACTCGTAGCCCAGTGCGCCGAAGGCGGCGTGTGGAAACGCCTCGTCGGTCATCTTGGTCTCCTGGATGCAGAGCACGTCGGGTTTCACGGCCCTTATCCAGGCCTCGACCCTTCCGAGCCTGGCCTTCAGGGAGTTGACATTCCAGGTGACGATTCTCATCAGGACCGACGGTACCTCTTCATCGAGTGGGCTCAGGCGAGTTCCAGTCCGACAGCGGCCGACAACTCGCCGATCGCCGCTGCCGGATCGCCAACCTTGATGGTCGTCATGCCCATCGCACGGGCCGGCTTCAGGTTCACGCCCAGGTCGTCGAGGAACACGCATTCCCGGGCATCGACCCCGAGGCTTTCACAGGCGATCTCGTAGAAGCGCTGCTCCGGCTTGCGGCAGCTGACCACGCTCGATTCCACGACCACGTCAAACATCTCGACCACCTCGGCAAACTCCGGAGCCATGTCGCCGTCTGCCATCGGCTCGATGTTGTTGGTGAGCAGCGCCGTGGGAAACTCCGCTGAACAGCGCCGCAGGGCCTCGACCATGGTGGGCCTCAGGTCGCCGCGCAGGCCGGCGAGGATCCGTTCGGCATCGACCGTCAGGCCCAGTGCCGCCGCCTCATCCTCGAAGAGGCGGCAGAACTCCTCGGTTCCTACCTCGCGGCGCTCGAAGGCGGCCCAGGCGTTGGTATCGGGGTTCGTGGAGTTGAGGCGCCTGATCGTGTCCGGGGGCAGGCCAGCCTCGGCCTCATAGGAGGCGAACGCCTCGAATGGGCTGGTGGTCAACACACCGCCGAAGTCGAAGAGGACCGCCTTTGTCACGGCCGCGATCGTAGGACCAGTGACGACCTGTGACGACCACGGGCGCCGAGCAGCCGCGCCGATAGCCTCAGCCGCCATGAGCGCCCAGTTCATCTTCACCATGCACAGGGTCGGCCGGTTCCACCCACCTGACCGCGATGTCCTGAAAGACATCACCCTTGCCTTCTACCCGGGCGCCAAGATCGGCGTGCTGGGCTCCAACGGCGCCGGCAAGTCGACACTTCTTCGGATCATGGCCGGAATCGACGACGGCTTCACCGGAGAGGCCCGCCTTACCGACGGGTTCACCGTCGGCCTACTCGAACAGGAACCAGCCCTTGACGAGTCCACGGACGTCCAGGGAAACGTGATGCAGGGTGTCGGCGAGGTTGCCGGCCTGCTGGCGCGCTACGAGGAGGTCCTGGCCGGCTGGGGCGAGCCCGACGCCGACTTCGACAAGCTGGGCGAGGATCAGGCAGCCCTGGAAAAGCGCATCGAGGCCGCCGGCGCATGGGATCTGCAGCGCAACATCGAGATTGCAATGGATGCCCTGCGCCTGCCCCCCGGTGATGCCGCCGTAGCGACCCTGTCGGGCGGCGAGCGTCGACGCGTGGCGCTGTGCCGCCTGCTGCTCGCACGGCCCGACCTGTTGCTGCTCGACGAGCCCACCAACCACCTCGACGCCGAGTCGGTGGCATGGCTGGAGCGCACGCTGCGCGACTACGCCGGCACCGTGGTCGCAATCACACATGACCGCTACTTCCTCGACAACGTGGCCGGCTGGATCCTCGAGTTGGACCACGGCCGGGGCATCCCCTACGAGGGCAACTACTCCGGTTGGCTGGAACAGAAGCGGGCCCGTCTGGACGCCGAGGCGAAGACCGACTCGGCCCGACGGCGCACGCTGGACCGGGAGTTGGAGTGGGTTCGCATGGCACCGAAGGCCCGTCAGGCAAAGGGCAAGGCCAGGTTGGCCGCCTACGACCGCCTCGTGGCCGAGGCTGCCGAAGCCGACCGGCGCGATCGCGAACTCCAGATTCAGATCCCCGCCAACCAGCGCCTCGGCGACCAGGTGGTCGAGGTGGACCACCTTTCCAAGGGGTTCGGTGACCACCTGCTTATTGACGACCTCTCCTTCTCCCTGCCGCCGGCGGGCATCGTGGGCGTGATCGGCGGAAACGGGGCCGGCAAGACCACGCTTTTCCGGATGCTGGTGGCCGCGGCCGAGGACAACGCCGACGGACCAACGGCCGCTGACTCCGGCCAGATCCGGATCGGTTCGACTGTCGAGATCGGCTACGTGGACCAGTCACGTGCCTCCCTCGATCCCGAACGCACCGTGTACCAGGAGATCACCGACGACAAGGAGTTCCTGCAGGTCGGAAAGCGCGAGGTGAACGGCAGGGCCTACGTGGCGTCGTTCAACTTCAAGGGCTCAGACCAGCAGAAGCTGGTGGGCGACCTCTCGGGCGGAGAGCGCAACCGCGTCCACCTGGCCAAGGTGCTCAAGGGCGGGGCCAACCTGCTGCTCCTCGATGAGCCCACCAACGACCTCGACGTCGACACCCTGCGGGCGCTCGAGGCCGGCCTCGACGCGTTCGCCGGGTGTGCCGTCATCATCAGCCACGACCGCTGGTTCCTCGACCGCGTGGCCACCCACGTGCTTGCCTTCGAGGGTGACTCCCAGGTGCGCTGGTTCGAGGGCAACTTCAGCGAGTACGAGGCGGTCCGGAAGAAGGAGCTGGGTGCCGACGCCCAGCCGCACCGGGTGCGCTACAAGCCGCTGGTCAGGAGCTGAGGGTCCTGTGAGCGCCGCCGATGCCCGCACCCGGATCGTTGCCCCGTCTGTTGTGAGGGGCACCGGGCTGGTGTTCTGTGTAACGGGCATCGCCGGGATGATCATCACCTCCATCGCCAACAGCATCAACGGTGCCATCGCCTTCGGCTTCGTGGGCGCTACCGGCGCCCTCGCCCTGCTGCTGGTAGGCGTGCTGGTTCCGGCTGTCGAGCGTGCGTCGTATCTGGACGATGCCACCGCTGCAGATGTTGAGGAGCGGGTTGCACGGCTGGTCGCTGCCGGCGCCGACGAGGACGAGGTTCGTGCTGCGGTGGATGCGGCTACCGAACTGGGAAAGCGCTTGAGAGGCGGCTGAGGAGTTTGCCTGGAGGTGGGAACCTCAGGCCAGCAGGTCGAGGACCCTTGTTGCCGCGGCAACTGCGGGGCCGTCATCTGGGGTTAGCACCAGGTCGGGGGCCTCTGGCCGCTCAAAGGGGCCGTCCACGCCGGTGAAGCCGGGCATCTCGCCCGCACGGGCCAGGGCGTAGAAGCCCTTGACATCGCGTTCCTCGCAAACCTCCAGAGGGGTATCGACGAACACCTCGAGGAACCTCAGGCCCACGTCCTCGTGGATGGCGCGGGCGTTCCGCCTGCCGACCCGGTAGGGGCTGATCAGCGCCACCAGGGCGACCGTTCCCGAATCGGCGAACAGACGGGCCACCTCGGCGACGCGGCGCATGTTCTCGCCCCGGTCCTCGTCGGAAAAGCCCAGGTCACCGGAGAGGCCGTGGCGGATGTTGTCGCCGTCGAGCATGTAGGCGGGCCTGCCGTCGGCGACGAGAAGGCGTTCGACCGCAGCGGCGACCGTTGACTTGCCTGAGCCCGACAAACCGGTGAACCAGACCGTGGCCCCCCGCTGACCCGTTGCCTCCCAGCGCTCGGCCCGCTCGATCAGGCCGGGCTGCCAGACCACGTCGGGGCTAGTGCCTGCCGGATCGTCCCCCAACTCAGGCACCTCCGCCCAGGATCATCCCTGCAGCGACGGTGGCGTTGGTGGTCTCGTCGATCAGCACGAAACTGCCGGTGGCGCGGTTGCGGCGGTACTCGTCAAAGAACAGCGGCTGCGTACACCGCAGTGACACACGCCCGATCTCATTCAGGCCTAGCGAGGTGGCTGCCTCGTCGCGGTGCAGTGTGTTTACGTCGAGCCGGTACGCCAGGTCGGTGACCATTGCGCGGGCCGACCGTGTCGTGTGCTTGATTGCCAGCTTCATCCGAGGTGCCAGCGAGGACGCCTCAGACATCCAGCAGACCATCGCGTCGATGTCCTGTCCGGCCGATGGCTGGTTGTTGGGCCGGCAGATCATGTCGCCGCGCGAAACATCGAGGTCGTCTGTGAGGCGGATCGTTACCGACATGGGGGCGAACGCCTCGTCGACGGTGCCAACGCCCCCGGCAGAACCGGCTTCCACCGATGCGATGGTGGAAGTGAACCCGCTGGGCAGCACCATCACCTCGTCGCCGGGCTTGAACACACCGCCCACCACGGTGCCCGCATAGCCGCGGTAGTCGTGGTGCTCGTCGGTCTGGGGGCGGATCACGTACTGGACCGGGAACCTGGCGTCGACGAGGTTCCGGTCGCTGGCGATGTGCACCTCTTCGAGGTGGTGCAGCAGAGAGGTTCCCTCGTACCACGGGGTGTTCAGGGAACGCTCCACGATGTTGTCGCCGTGCAGGGCAGATACCGGGATGAACGTGAGGTCGCTGACATTCAGTTTCATGGCGAAGTCCCGGAACTCGGCCTTGACATTCTCATAGGCGTCACGGTCAAAGTCGACCAGGTCCATCTTGTTGACGCACACGACCAGATGGGGAATGCGCAGGAGCGACGCGAGAAAGGCATGTCGACGTGACTGCTCGACCACGCCCTTGCGGACGTCGACAAGCACCAGGGCAAGGTCGGCGGTGGATGCACCGGTGACCATGTTGCGCGTGTACTGGATGTGTCCCGGGGTGTCGGCGATAATGAACTTGCGTCGAGGAGTGGCGAAGTAGCGATAGGCCACGTCGATGGTTATGCCCTGCTCGCGCTCTGCACGCAGGCCGTCGGTTAGCAGGGCAAGGTTGGTGTACTCGTTGCCCATCTGCACAGATGTGCGTTCGACGGCCTCCAGCTGGTCCTGGAAGATGGCCTTGGTGTCGTAGAGCAGGCGTCCGATGAGCGTGGACTTACCGTCGTCGACACTGCCGGCAGTGGCGAACCTGAGGAGTTCCATCAGAAGTACCCCTCCTTCTTGCGGTCCTCCATAGCGGCCTCGGAGACACGGTCGTCGGCACGGGTGGCACCCCGCTCGGTGATACGGGTGGCCGACACCTCATCGATGACCTCGTCGATGGTCGTCGCCACCGACTCAACTGCGCCGGTGCAACTCATGTCGCCGACCGTGCGGTAGCGCACCCGTCGGGTGGCAACGTCCTCGCCGGGGAGGCGCTCCACGAAGGGGCTCTCGGCCAGGAGCATTCCGTCCCGTTCGAACACCGGCCTCTCGTGGGCGTAGTAGACGGAAGGAATCTCCACACCCTCACGCTGGATGTACTGCCAGATGTCCAGCTCAGTCCAGTTGGATATGGGGAACACCCTGATGTGCTCACCGCGTCGGATGCGGCCGTTGTAGAGGCTCCACACCTCGGGTCTCTGGTTCTTGGGGTCCCATTGTCCGAACTCGTCGCGGAACGAATACACCCGCTCCTTTGCCCGGGCCTTCTCCTCGTCGCGACGGGCCCCGCCAAAGAGGGAGTCGAAGCCGTGCTCCGTGACTGCGTCCAGCAGCGTCGTGGTCTGCAGGCGGTTTCGGCTGGCCCTGGGGCCGGTCTCCTCGGCGACCCTCCCCTCGTCGATGGACTGCTGGACAGAGGCCACAACGAGGCGGGCGCCGGCCTCAGCCAGGCACCGGTCGCGGAACTCGATCACCTCCGGGAAGTTGTGGCCGGTGTCGACGTGCATCACCGGAAACGGCAGGCGGGCCGGTGCGAACGCCTTGACCGCCAGGCGCAGCATGACGATCGAGTCCTTGCCGCCGGAAAAGAGCAGGCAGGGGCGTTCGAACTCTGCGGCCACCTCGCGGAAGACGTGGATCGACTCGGCCTCGAGAAACCCGAGGTGGCTGAGTTCGTAGGAGGATCTGGAGAAGGTAGCTGTCATGGAAACCCCGGAAGACAGGCGATACTCGTTCCTAGATCGTATTGGCACCGCTGGCGACACCACCAACACCGCACCCGGCACGAGAAAAGACGAGCACATGGCCACACCCGAAGACCACGTACTGGCGGAGGCCCTCGCCACACGCGCCGGGAACCTGTTGTGTGACGTTCGTGCCAACCTGACCGAGGCGGGAGCACAGGCGCGGGAACTGCGAGAGGAAGGCGACCGACGGGCCCACGATCTCCTCATGGCGTCGCTGGCCGCCAAGAGGCCCGGTGACGCGGTGCTTTCAGAGGAGGGGGCGGCCCACGGGGTCCACCCGGACCGATCCGGGGCGCAGAGAGTCTGGATCATCGACCCCCTGGACGGTACCCGCGAGTTCAGCGAGCCTCCACGAACCGACTGGGCGGTGCACGTGGCCCTCGCCGAGGGTGGCCTCCCGACGGTAGGAGCCGTTGCCCTGCCGGCCCTGTGCATGACGCTCGCTACGGGTCCATCGGTGGTGACGGCCATATTGTCGCCGGTTCCTGAACGGCCGCGGGTGGTCGTGAGCCGAACCCGTCCACCTGCCGAGGCGCTCGCCGTGGCTGAGGCGCTCGGTGGCGTCATCGTTGAGATGGGCTCTGCCGGAGCCAAGGCAATGGCCGTGGTCCGCGGCGAGGCCGACGTCTACGTGCACTCCGGAGGCCAGTTCGAGTGGGACAACTGCGCACCCGTTGCAGTGGCGGCCTCCCGTGGCCTCCACACCTCACGCCTCGACGGATCACCCCTCACCTACAACCACGCAGACCCTTATCTTCCCGACCTGGTGGTCTGCCGGACCGAACTGGCCGATGCCGTGCTTGCGACCCTGTCCGGCCCGACCGGCCCCTGAGACCCGTGCGCCTGGTCATAGCCCGCTGCACCGTCGACTACGACGGACGGCTCACCGCCCACCTTCCAGAAGCCACCCGTCTGCTCATGGTCAAGGCCGACGGCTGCGTGGCGATCCACGCCGACGGTGGCGCCTACAAACCGCTCAACTGGATGACCGCCCCCAACACGATGATCGAGGAGGAGGGCTGCTGGTCCGTCCGCAACTCGAAGGGCGAGATCCTCACGATCACCCTCCATGAGGTGATCAGCGACACGGAATACCCGCTCGGCGACGATCCGGGCCTCCAGAAGGACGGAGTGGAGGCCCACCTCCAGGAACTGCTGGCTGCCGATCCCACCTTCATGGCCGACGACCTTCGCCTCGTCCGCCGCGAGTACCCGACCGCTGTCGGCCCCGTGGACCTGCTGTGTCGCGACGCCGACGGAGTAGCTGTCGCCATTGAGGTCAAGCGCCGGGGAGAGATTGACGGGGTGGAGCAACTCACCCGCTACCTGGATTTCCTCAACAGGGACCCCATGCTCAGACCGGTACGCGGCATGTTCGTGGCCCAAGAGGTCAAGCCGCAGGCGAGGGTTCTGGCCGAGGACCGGGACATCACCTGGCTGGAGGTGGACTACGACGACCTGCGTGGAATCGAGTCGAACGAGCTGAAGCTGTTCTGATGCAGGTCGACGTCGCTGTGGCCGGCGGTGGGCCTGCGGGGTCGGCCGCAGCCACCCTTGTGGCCCGGGCAGGGCGTTCCGTCCTGCTCATCGACAAAGCGACCTTCCCGAGGGACAAGTGCTGTGGTGACGGCCTTACCACCCTGGCACTGCGCCTCTGTGAGCAACTCGGCCTTGATCCCGGGACCATCGCCGGTTGGCAACCGGTCAACGGGGCAGTCTTGCACGCGCCATCGGGCTGGACCGCAGCGTTCCCGCTCCCTGCCGGCTCGGGACAGTTCGCCGCCGTCGCACCGCGGGCGGAACTGGATGCTGCGCTGCTGGAACTCGCCCGACAGGCCGGAGCCGATGTCAAAGAGAACTGTGCCCTGACCGACATACGGGTCGACGGGGCGTCGGCAGTCCTCGAGGTGGACGGCATGGGCGAGGTGAGAGCCGGTGCTGTCGTGGCTGCAGACGGAATGTGGTCGCCCACCCGTAAGGCACTGGGCCTCTCTGAGGACGGATACCGCGGCGAGTGGCACGCCTTCCGCCAGTACGTGGCCAACGTGGGCCCATCCGCTGCCAACCTGCATGTGTGGTTCGAGGCCGACCTGCTTCCCGGTTACGCATGGAGTTTCCCGTTGCCGGGCCAGCGGGCCAACGTGGGCTTCGGGGTGCTCAGGGGCGGGCGCGTTCCCATAGGTGACACGGGTGCCATCTGGTCAGCCCTGCTCGAGCGGCCGGCGATCCGGGAGGTTATGGGAGATGGAGCAGCTCCCGAGGGTCGCCACACAGCATGGCCGATCCCGGCGCGGATCTCATCAGCTGTGCTCGACCACGGGCCCGTGCTGTTCGCCGGTGACGCCGCCGGCGCTACCGACTCGCTCACCGGCGAGGGAATCGGACAGGCGCTGCTCACCGGAATGCTGGCAGCCGAATCAATCCTGACCGGCGGTCCACCGGCCTCGATCGGCCTCCGCTACCGGCGCGCCGTGCGACGGGATCTGGTCGCCGATCACAGAATGTCGACTGCCCTGCAGTCACTCATGTCAAACGCGACTGCCGCCGAAGGGGTCGTGCGGCTGGCTGGAGCAACCGGGTGGACCAGGCTCAACTTCGCACGATGGCTGTTCGAGGACTACCCGAGGGCGCTCATTGCCACCCCCCGACGGTGGCGGAGAGGGGTGCTGGGCCGGGAGGGCACCTACCGCCACCAGCCTCCTCACCCGTAGGCTTGTCACCCATGGTTTCCGCCCCAGAGCCCGAGAGGAATCTTCGACTGGTCGACGCAGGCGGATCGTCGGTCGACCCGCTCGTAGAACCTGTTCCCGATGACGCTCCCGCCACACATCCGCTGGGACCAGTCGGAAGGGCGCTAGACGACGCCGTCGACAAGGTCTGGGAACCACTCAGGGGCCGTCCGCTCGTTGACAGGGTCTTCTACACAGCGAGCGAACTGGGTGACTTCAGCCTCATCTGGCACATCGCCGGTACGGCCCGTGGCCTCACCTCGCGCCGTGGGCACCGTGAGGCCACCCGACTGGCCCTGGCCCTCGGCATGGAGTCGGCGCTCGTCAACGGTGCTGTCAAGTCGCTGTTCCGACGTGACCGGCCGCTTCACGAGGAGGAGAGGCCACACAACCTGAGGCAGCCGCTCACCAGCAGCTTCCCGTCGGGGCACGCCTCGGCTGCGTTCATGGCCGCAACCCTGTTATCGGAACGCTCAAGGGTGAAGCCGCTCTGGTACGGGCTGGCCGGGTTAGTTGCCGCCTCGAGAATCCATGTTCGTATCCACCACGCCAGCGATGTAGTCGTGGGCGCCGGGGTTGGCCTGCTCATTGGCCGGGTGGTCCGGAAGGTCTTCTCGCTGAGGTAGGTAGCTAACCGGCTGACCGTGCCGGTCGGAGAACTCAGTTGGCCGAGGCGGCCTCTATCGCAGCGTCGCTCGTTGCCAGCAGCAGGCGAAGGTCGAGCAGCAGGTCGGCCACCTCGGAGGACGCAATGAGCTCACGGCTCTTGGTGGTGCCGAGCCCCCGGTCGATGATGGCCTTGATCTCGTCGATTGTCGCTGTGTCGAGCGTCTCGGTCACTGGCATCTCCCTTCGATTCTCTCTGGCAACAGGTCAACCTGTCTGTGCAGAACCCACACTAGACGTTCCCCAACGCGTTCCGCGCCCAGATTCGGCTGTCACACCCCGTGTTCATACTTGAACCATGAACGAACAACTCAGCCTCACGAGACCAACGAAGAGACAGGCGGAATGGCCCCGCCACCGACCGATGGATGCACACACCCGCCAGATCGGCCTGGCAGGTGTTGCCGAGGCCCGGGCGCTGCTGGCCAGCCACCCACGGTCGCGCTTTGACCGGTCGGTCGAGCCTGAGACACCGGAACCGACTGGAGGCGGGGGGGACGGCCTCAACGATGAACCAGAGATCGCAGATGCCGCCTGACCAGTCACCAGGTGGCACGGGCCTGTTCACACAGGTGAGGACCCAACCCGTCGAGCAGGTTGGCACGGTGTTCATCGGTGTGGTGATGGGCCTGGCGATTCTTGGAATGATCCTCGCCGCCTGCTCACAGGACCAATCACCGCCCGCTGGGCTCGGCACCGTGGTCGGCGTCATAGACGGGGACACCGTCGTAATAGACCTGGGCGGCAACGACGAGATCGTCCGACTTCTGGGAATCGACACACCTGAGACCGTGCACCCCGACCGTCCCGTCGAGTGCTTCGGCTCTGAGGCATCCGCGCGCATGGCGCTGCTGCTCCCGCCGGGAACCGCAGTGCTTGTGCAAAGGGACGTAGAGACACGTGACCGCTACGGCCGACTCCTCGCCTACATCGAGCGGCTGTCAGACGGCCTGGCGGTCAACGCATCCATGGTCGAGCGGGGCTTTGCCGCATCCCTCCACATCTCCCCCAATGACGGGCTGCGCCACAAACTGGCGGCAGCGGAGAGCCGCGCCCGGGCGGCCGGGCTGGGTCTCTGGTCGGCCTGCGGTGGGGCCCACGAGCCGCTTTCCTGAAAGAGCATCCCGTGGACTGAGCAGGCCGACACACGCTAACAGTCAGCCCTGTTTCCCACCCGCGGACCTGGAGTACCGTTCCATCCGTGACAACCCTCGCAGAAGTCCTGAGCCACGAAGCCGACGACAGGCTCCTGGTGCTCACCTCCGACCAGCTCGGCATGTGCCATGCCTCAAATGCAGGCGTCTACGAGAGCCTCCGCTCAGGCCTTGCCACCGGAGCCTCACTCATGGTTCCCGGCCCATGGGCACGTGAAGCCGCCTACCACTACCGCGGTGAAGCGGTCGGCGTCCACCTGACGCTCAACGCAGAACTCGACTGCTACAGGTGGCGGCCCATAACCCACGCCCCGTCACTCCTGGACGGAGACGGAGGCTTCCCACGGACGGTCGAGGACCTCTGGGACCACGCCGACCTCGACGAGGCCAGGCGGGAATGCCGGGCTCAGCTGGAGAGGGCGATCCTGTGGGGCTTCGACGTAACCCACCTCAGCTCGCACATGGGCGCCCTGCAGAACCGACCCGAGTTCTTCGACGTCTACCTCGAACTGGCTGTCGACTTCGACCTGCCTATGAGACTTGAGGGAGCTACAGCTGAAACCACAGCAGGCTTTCCCTTCAGGTCCCTTGCCGCAGACGAGGGCGTGCTCACCGTTGACCACCACAGGCTCGAGAGGCTGGCTGAACCCACCGCCCTTGAGCGCTCAGCCATGGATCTGGCGCCCGGTGTCACCGAGTTGGTGGTGGAGCCGGCAACTGACACGCCCGAGTTGCGGGCCCTCTGCCACAGCTGGGGCAGGCGCGTCGAGCACCGTGACCTGGTGTGTGGCAGCTCCGAGTTGCGGGCCGATGTCGACCGGGGTGGGGTGACCCTCGTCAGCTGGCGGCAGATCAGAGACGCTCAGCGGGCCGCTGCCTGAACCCGGGGGTTCTCCTACCCGAACTCGGTTGTTCCTGCCAGGCCGGCAAGTGACCCGGCCCATGACTCGCTTCCGAACACTGGACGTAGCCCGTACACGTAGGCCTCGTAGTCGCCCTCCACCTTGCATCGGCCCGTCATGAAGGCAACGTCGGGGTCCAGTTCATCGGTGAACCATGCGACCGCCTCCGGATATTTCCAGGTGACCGTGGCATCGGCCTCGCCCGGCTTGCCGGGAACCACGTCGGCCACCCGTCCACCGGCGATGACCGTGCGGAACTCAACGCGCCCCAGCGGGGTGCTGGTGACAACGAACCTGACAGTGCCATCCACCCCGGGTTGTTCCGGAAGAGCGGAGCAGGCCGCTACCAGCTCTGCCATCCAGTCCTCGGACAGGAACTGGGTCATCTGGTCTTGCTCATCAGGGCCTCGCCGTCGGGTGGCCTCCCGCCGACACCCCGATGTGCCAACGCCTCGACCTCATCGGGCGGCATACCGCGGATTCCCTCGAACAGGTCATCCTCGACTCTGCCGTCGACAGGTCCCCCAACGAGCGACTGTGCCAGCACGTAGTCGTCGAAGGGATGGACGGTCCTGGCCACCTCGTCGGGCAGACCGAACCAGAACGGTGACTCAGGGTCAACCTGGGTGGCGTGGGCCAGAAGGGCATCGCGTCGGGCATCCCAGTGGTCGCCGACCGGCACCTGTGTGGTGATCAGGTGATCCTGCGAGGGGCGCTTGAACCACCACTCGCTGTACGGCGACTCAATGCCCAGCTCCAGGTGCTTGCGATGGAGGCCTTCGATGCGGGCGCGGGACCAGGTGGTGAAGTAGAGCTTCAGCGGATGCCACGGTTCCCCCGCCTCAGGGCAGCAGTCGGGGTCGCCGGCGACCTCGAAGGCGGGCACGGAAATGTCATGCACCTGGAGATGGTCCGGGTGGTTGTAGCCCCGCCGGTCGTCGGGGTAGGTCACGATCACGTGCGGCCTGACCCGACGAATGACCTTCACCAGGCGGGCAATGGCCTCGTCGGGGTCGGCGTTGGCGAAGGCGTCGGGATGCGCATTCTCTTCGGTGTCGGGCATGCCGGAGTCGCGGTAGCCCAGCATCACCAGCTCGTCGTAGCCGATGATCTCCACCGACCTTGCCAGCTCGGCAGCCCTGACATCGACCAGGTTCTCCCTGACCTCGGGAGTGTCCATCACAGGGTTGAGGATGTCCCCCACCTCGCCGCCCGTACAGCACACCAGCACGCAGTGCGCTCCGTCTTCATGGCATGAGGCAACCGTCGCCGCACCCTTGGAAGCCTCGTCGTCCGGGTGGGCGTGGATCGTCATGAGTCGCAGTTCAAGCTCGGCCGGGTTCCCCATGGTCGGTCACGGTAGCGCCGGCGATCACCTGCGCTGCACGACCGCTCAGGTCCCGTAGTACGTTGCTTGCACAAGCAGGAATCACCCGAATCGCCGAGGCACGTGGGTGGATCGAACAGGCTGGGAGAGGAGCCCTCAGGTGGAAGCCGAGATCTGGTGCTGGATATGGCTGGTTGCGTCGGCCACCTTCGTGGTCGGTGAAATCGCAATGGCCGGAACCTTCTTCCTGCTGCCGTTCGGTGTCGGTGCTGCAATTGCAACTGTCGTGGCATTCGCCGGTGCCGACGCCTCTTGGCAGTGGCTGACCTTCGTGGTCGTGTCAGGCGGTTCGTTCGCAGCAGTACGCCCTCTTGCCAAACGACTCGACCGGGGAAGCAACCCGATCGGTGTGGGGTCAAGCCGACTCATCGGTGAGAAAGGCGTCGTCATCGCCGACCTGTCACCCGACCCGGAGCAGATGGGAGTGGTCCGGCTGGGCCGCGAGGAGTGGCATGCCGAGACGGCCGACGGCGGGCACCTGCCGTCAGGCACACAGATCGAGGTCGTCCAGATCGAGGGAACCAGGGCGGTCGTGAAGGCTGTCAGCAAGCCCGGCTGAGCCGGTCCACCAGAAGACCAAGATCAACAAGGCCAACCAAGAAAGAAAACATCAACATGGCAGCAGTAATCGTCCTAGTGGTCATTGCCTTCGTCCTGTTCGTGTTCGCCGCAGCGGCGATCAAGATCGTCCGACCCTTCCAGCGGGGGATCATCGAACAGCTGGGCCGGTACAAGACGACCACCGACCCGGGACTGAAGTTCATCATTCCTCTGGTCCAGACGCTCATCCGGGTGGACATGCGCGAACAGGTGGTTGACGTTCCCCCCCAGGAGGTCATCACCAAGGACAACGTGACCGTCACCGTGGATGCTGTCATCTACTACGAGCCGACCGACGCCCAACGGCTCGTCTACAACGTGGCCAACTTCCTGATGGCCATCACCAAGCTGGCACAGACCAACCTGCGAAACGTGATCGGCGAGATGAGCCTCGATCAGGCCCTCACGTCACGTGACAACGTCAACGTGGCACTACGCGAGGTGCTCGACGACGCCACCGACAAGTGGGGCGTGCGGGTGGTGAGGGTCGAGATCCAACGCATCGACCCCCCGGCCGATGTGATGGAGGCCATGCACGAGCAGATGAAGGCTGAGCGCACCCGGCGGGCCGTGGTTCTCGAGGCCGACGGTGCCCGTGAGGCGGCGATCACCCGCGCCGAGGGCGAGAAGCAGGCGGTCATCCTGTCCTCAGAGGCCATCAAGCAGCAGGCCATCCTTAAAGCCGAGGGCGAGGCGCAGGCCATTCAGGCTGTTGCCGACGCCGAGCGCTACCGGCAGTTGACCGTGGCCGAAGGTGAGGCCGAGGCGGTACGAAAGGTCTACAGCGCCATCCACGAGGGTGACCCGACACCGGACCTGATCGCCATCAAGTACCTCGAGGCCCTGGGCGAGATCGCTGATGGCCAGGCAACCAAGATCTTCCTACCCGCAGAACTGAGTTCCACCATGGGCTCACTCGGAGCGATTGCCGAACTCTTCAGGGGAGACGACGACGCTGACTGATCAGCATGAGTCGTCGAGCGAGTCTGATTCTCGTGATCACCGCGCTGCTCTTGACTTCTACTACCCATGTGCGCGGTGCCGACGCTCTTCAGGTTTCCGAGGCCGACGATTCGAACACAACTGATGCTGGGACACCTTCATCCAGGTTGACGGAGGCTTGAAGGACCTCTCCTCTCTCGGCGACAGTGGCGGACCAGTGTTCCTGGCGGGAGCTGCCTGGGGAATCGTGTAGGGGGCCACTGGGGCGAACAACGTGGATGACCTGATCTACATGCCCATCAACTACGTGTCCAATCTTGGCCTGACAGTGCTGACTTCCTAGGTCACCAGTCACGCATGGATTCGGTTCAGCGGATTGGGTTTGTGTCCATCTTGGTTGCGTTGTGTATCGCCGCTACGGCCTGTGGCAGCAGTAGGCCTGTGGGCTCCGACTCAGGACCACTGTTGACCCACGGGTTCACTGCCGACCAAGGCTTCCCGATGGCGGGAATTGGCGGACTGCTCCGCATTTCAGCTGAATGTGTGACCATCGAGACTGACGCCGAACGCTATGTGATCCTGTGACCGAGTTGGTATCGGCTGGAGGACAACCGGATAGTCGACGGCGATGGCGGGCTGATCGGCAAGGACGGAACGCCGGTGCTGCTGGGAGGGGGCGAGGTCGATCCATTCGTCGTAGCACCCGAGATGCTCGACCGAATCGAGGCGTGTGACCACACTAGGACATGGCTGGTGTCTCCGTAGTAGGGATCCCCTAGGAGAATGGCCAGAATCGCCACCTACGGCTTCTTGTCGGCGGCGGGCACCAGTTCGTCCTCACCCTCTTCCGCCTCGACAAGGTCCCAGCCGCAGAGGCCGGCCAGGAGCACCCGGCCCTCGTCGGGGCCGCTGGCGATGATCTCGTTGCCGGCATCCAGGCGTACCTGCCCGCGGGGCCGGTACACGTAGCCGCCTCCGCGACGAACGGCCAGCACGGTGAAGCCGGGTTCGATGTTGAGCTGCAGGTCCGAGAGGGTCGCGCCATCGACGGCTGAACCGGCGGCTACCGGATAGTGCACCACGACCTCATCGGCCTCGCCCAGGGCGATGCCCAGGATGGGATGGACCTCCTCGTCCTCCTCGATGAGCCAGACCATTGCCTGGGCCTGGTCGCCGATGTCCTCGGCGGCCTCGGCCAACTGGAGAACGCCGCGCAGTTCCGAGGGGTCAAGGCCGCTGCCTGCCGACCTGAGAACCCAGAGTTCCAGGTGGTTCTTCATTTCGTCCAGACGGTCCTCGAGGTGGCGGACCTCGGCCGCCAGGCCCCGGTCCGCCAGCACCAGGGCGCTGTAGGCAAGGCCGACGGCAGCCTCGGAGAGGTTCTTCATTTCGACGAGCACGTCGACAGCCCGGTCCAGGTCGGTGAGAGCCCCTCCCTCGGTTGCGTGGGGCGGCTCCCAGACGGGAGCGGCCGCCAACTCGCGTAGACGGGTGATGCCCTCGGGTGACCCGCGCAGGAACAGGACGTCGTCTGGTACCAGGACAGTGTCGCCACCGACGTCGGTGATCCACTGTCGACCACGGCGAACCGCCATGACACGCATACCGGCCTGCACCGTCAACTCCAGGGCCCCAAGCGGCCTGTGGGCCATGTGGGATCCCTCGCGCACGAGGACCCGGTGCGACACCTCCTCGGCGTCTGACAGGTCGGCCACCAGTTGCTGCGGTATCCCGAGGCGGCGTGTGACGATTCGGGAAATGTCGACGGCGTCGTTGGCGATGCGCTCGATGGCCGACACCACCTGGAGTACCGACGACATTCCCTCAGCCTCTCGCGGGCTACGGGCTGCCAGAACACAGACGGCGCGCATGTCGTGCACCATCTCGCTCATCTGGACCTCGAGCTCGTCGACCTCCTCGGCCATGTCGGGGTCGTTGAAGTAGACCGATGCATAGGCGAGGTCGACCATCAGTTCGGATGTGTCCTTGGCCTCGGCCAGCATGGCCCGCAGGTTGCGGGGTCTGTCGTCCATCAGTTCCTCGTTGGATGTATAGGGATAATTGTACGCCCACCTGGTCGGTGGGTATTCGGGAATACGTGTCTGTGGGGAAATCTGTGGGGAAGGAAGAGAGGGAGCATCACGCCACCCCAACGGCGACCATCGCCAGGATCAGGGTGAAAGCACCGGCCAGGTCCAGCGTTGAGGTGACGACGGGGATGCCGTAGGTGTCGGGGTCGAGGCCGAAGCGGACCGCAGCCATGGTGGTGTAGTAGGCGACCACGATCACGAAGAGGGTTGCGGCCAGACCAGCCAGCAGGGTCAGGGCCACTAGGTCAGCGAACCCCGGGGTCGTCTGGCCAGTGACCTCAGCCGCCACGTGGGCGACCACTGCGGCCAGCAGGAAAACGGGGACGGCCAGGGTGACGAGGCTTCGCATGTCGCGGAGGCTGGCCCTGCTCGGTAGCGGGGTCGCATCGTCAAGCCCGAGGTGGAACTGGGTGGAGAGGCGGCTGGAGAGGATGCCGCCCAGAGCCCCGGCCGCTCCCAGGAATGCGGGAAGCAGGATGAGGACGGCCTCGGCGGCAAGCAAGTCGTCGAGACGCCTCTCCACAGTCACGCCGGCGATGAGGTCCAGGAGAGCCGCTGCTGCCAGCACCGGTACCGACTGGCGAACGATGGTGCGAACCTGCTCTCGACGGCTGCGCCATGCAGCCACGAGGGAGACCACTGCCATGACGACGGCGACCGCTCCGAGCAGACCCGTTACGCCGGTGCGGCCTGCCACGGTTGCCGCCAACACCAGTGCGGGCACCGTGGCCAGGTCCCCGAGCGTGCTGACGAGCGGTGCCATCACGTTGTCGAGGTCCCATCCGAAGTGGACCGAGCCTGCAGCCAGCCCCATCGTGGCCAACCCCACCCCCACCGATGCGAGGAGGCCACCCAGCACGGATATGACCACGAAGTCGGCAAGGGTCATCGTGGGGCTGATTCCGAACACGACTGCGGTCCCTTTCGCCATGACGGCGAGCACCACGCTGAGGCCCAGGGTCAGTGCGGCGGCAGCCGTCAGGTTCTGGACGACGACCCCCTCGGAGTGGAGGCCCAGGCGAAACGTTCCGGCGTGGACGGCGGTTCCGAGCCTGCTACCCATGGCACCGAACACGTTGCCCCGCAGGGCGATTGCCCCGGGCACCAGCAGCAGCATTCCCGGCAGGTCGCGCAGGGTCCCGTCGGCCGCTGCCAATACCAGGCCACCTGCTGATGCGGCCAGCACCCCGATCAAGAGCGCGACGAACCGTTGCCGAGTGTCAGCCGAGGGGGCTGCTAGGGGGGCGCGGCGAACTGAACGCATGGCACCAGTGTGGTCGCCAGCCCGCCCCCGGGCGGCGCATTACACCGGATCACCGGATATCCCGCCTCAGCGGAAGTCCCTGGCCCTGCCGGGGCTGGCCAGGCTGAGGGTCTCCAGGTGCTCGGCCACCACGTTGACCACCCTTCCGGCATCGTCTGCCACCTCGGCCCTGCCCTTCACCAGGAGTGCCACCGCCCCTGCCGCCACCTCACGGTGGTGGGCCCAGCAACCCTTTGAGACGATCACGTTGACGAGGCCTGTCTCGTCCTCGAGGTTCACGAAGGTGACCCCACCGGCGGTGGGAGGCCGCTGGCGGTGCGTAACCACGCCGGCCACCACAACCCGCTGACGGTCCGCCACCGACGCCAGGTCGGCTGCTGTGAGCACCCCCTCGGCCGCCAGGCGCTCCCGCACGAATCTGGTCGGGTGGCCATCGGGCGAGACGCCCGTGGCCCAGAGGTCGGCCCTTGCGGTATCGGGTTCTGAGAGCCCCGGCAACGGTGGGGCCTCCACCCCGGTCACGACGCCCGGTAGGCGGTCGGCTCCCGATGCGGCAAGTGCCCCGGCCGACCAGAGAGCCGAGCGACGGTCAACGTCGAAGCAGCCAAAGGCCCCGGCGGTGGCGAGGGCCTCCATGACGTCGCTGCCGGGCCCGATCCGGCGCTGCAGGTCCTCGATGGACCTGTACGGCCGACCAGCGGTGATCCTCTCGGCCAGGTCGTCGCCCACTCCCCTCACCGACCCCAGGCCCAGCCTCACTGCGGGGCCGGGGGCCTCCAGGGCCGCTCCTGCACCGGACAGGTTGAGGTCGGGGGTGTGCACCTCCACCCCGTGGCGGCGGGCATCCTGGACCAGGGTGTGGGGGGCGTAGAAACCCATGGGCTGGGCGTTCAGCAGGGCCGCACAGAACGCCGCCGGGTGGTGGAGCTTGATCCAGCAACTGGCGTACACCAGATGGGCGAACGACACCGAGTGGCTCTCGGGGAAGCCGTAGTCGGAGAAAGCGGCCAGCTTCTCCCAGACCTCCTCAACCACCTTCGGCGGCACACCCCGTTCGGTGGCCCCGGCCGTGAAGCGCTCGTGCAGGGCTGCCATGCGTTCCCGGCTGCGCTTGGAGCCCATGGCCTGACGCAAGCTGTCGGCCTCGGAGGCGCTGAACCCTGC
Organism: Candidatus Neomicrothrix sp. UBA7884; assembly: GCA_002501135.1. Taxonomy (GTDB): domain Bacteria; phylum Actinomycetota; class Acidimicrobiia; order Acidimicrobiales; family MedAcidi-G1; genus UBA3125. Next base: position 23,476 of record DLRQ01000054.1, on the reverse strand, counting down.
CACGTCGATGGACAGCTGCATGAACTGCTCCTGGAACAGCGGTACTCCCAGGGTTCTGGACAGGGCCTTCTCGCAAAGGGGATGCGGGTAGGTGACCGGCTCGCGGCCGTTGCGGCGTCTGATGTAGGGGTGCACCGACCCGCCCTGGATGGGCCCGGGCCGGATCAGGGCTATCTCGACGACCAGGTCGTAGAAGCAACGGGGCCGCAGCCGGGGCAGGGTGGCCATCTGGGCGCGGCTCTCTATCTGGAACACCCCGATGGTGTCGGCGGCACAGACCATGTCGTAGACGCCGTCCTCCTGGGGGAGGCGGGCCAGGTCCACCTGCACGTCCTCGTGGGCGGCGATCAGGTCAACAGCCCCGTGGAGGGCGCTCAGCATGCCCAGGCCCAACAGGTCGAACTTGACAAGGCCCACGGCGGCGCAGTCCTCCTTGTCCCACTGCAGGACGCTGCGGTCGGCCATGGTGGCCCACTCGATGGGACACACCTCGGCCAGGGGACGGTCACAGATGACCATGCCGCCCGAGTGGACACCCAGGTGCCTGGGGGCGTCACACAACTCGTCGGCCATCAGAGCCACCTGTGCCGGGACGCTCCCGGTGTCCCCCACCCGGGACCTGCGCTCCAGCCCCTTTGCAAACGCGTCCTGTTGTCCCTGGGCATAACCGAGCGCCCTCGCCACATCGCGCACCGCCGAGCGGGCCCGGTAGGTGATGACGTTGGCCACCTGGGCGGTGTGACGCCTCCCGTAACGGCCGTAGACGTACTGGATGACCTCTTCGCGGCGACCGCTCTCGATGTCTATGTCGATGTCGGGTGGCCCGTCGCGCTCCAGCGACAGGAAGCGCTCGAACAGCAGGTCCAGTCCCACAGCGTCGGCGTTGGTGATGCCGAGGGCGTAGCAGACAGCCGAGTTGGCCGCCGACCCGCGACCCTGGCAGTAGATGTCGGAGCGGCGGCAGAACTGGACTAGGTCCCAGACCACGAGGAAGTAGCCGGCAAACCCCAGTTGCCCTATGACGGCCAGCTCGTGGTCGACCTGCCTCCATGCCCCGGCGACCCACTCGGATCCCCGTGGCCCGTAGCGGTCGCTGGCACCGGCTTCGGCAAGGCGCCTGAGGTAGCCGATCTCGTCCAGCCCGTCGGGGCACGGGAAGGGAGGCAGGTCGGGAGCTATCAGGTCCAGATCGAAGGCGCAGCACTCCCCCAGTTCGGCTGCTGCCTCGACCACGCCCGGGAAACGGGCGAAGCGGCGGGCCTGTTCGGCCCCGGAACGCAGGTGGGCGCTGCCTGCGGCCGGCAGCCATCCGTCCAGTTCCTCGAGGGAGCGGCGGGCCCTCACCGCTGCCATGACAGTTGCCAGGCGGCGGCGGGAGAGGTCGTGGTGGTGGACGTTGTTGGTGGCCACCGCCGCTACCCCTGCTGACACAGCCAGCCGGGCCAGGGCCTCGTTCCTGCCTGCGTCCAGGGGGTTGCCGTGGTCCCAGAGCTCTACGGCCACCCGGTCACGGCCGAACCTGGCCACCAGGTCGTCGAGGACACGCCGGGCGGCCGACGGGCCATCGCTGACGAGGGCGGCGGGTACAGCCCCCTTACGACAGCCCGTGAGGACGAACCACGGTGCCCGGCCCGAACAACCCGCTCCCTCATACAACCCGGTCAACATGTCGAGGGAGAGTTGCGGGTGGCCCTTGCTGCCGGCCAACTGCGCCTCGGTGATGGCCGTGCCCAGCCGGGCATACCCGGCCGGTCCCTCGGCAAGCACCACCAGGTGGGTGCCCGGAGGGTCCGGAGAACCGGTACGGGGTGACGGGGCGTCGACTGTGAGCTCAGCGCCGAACACCGTGGGCAGGCCGTGTTGTCGGGCCGCCTCGGCGAACCGGACCACCCCGTAGAAGCCGTCGTGGTCGGTGATGGCCAGGGCGCTCAGTCCCAGCCGGGATGCCTCAGCCACCAGCTCGGCGGGGTCAGAGGCTCCGTCGAGGAAGCTGAAGTGCGAGTGGCAGTGCAACTCGGCGTAGGGGACGGGGCTGGTCACGGTCTTCGACCGTATCGAACATACGTTCGATACTCAAGATGTCCGGCGAGAGGCCTCCGGGACTGCTCCTCAGCCCACCAGGCCGCTGATGAGAGCGTCGATCTCAGGCGGGCAGTCGCCCAGGTCACCGTCGGCGATGCACGGCTGGCCCAGGAGCTGCGCAACCAGTTCTGCACCCATGCCGCCGAACGTGGAGGGAACTGTCACCGACGGGGCGGTCGAGGTCGGGGCATCCCCTGCCGGTGGTGCGGTCGTGGGTGGAACGGTCGTGGTGGTGGGCACCGCTGGAACCCCGCCAGTGCCGAAGCCCCGGGCCGCATTCTCGGCCAGGTGGGCGGACCTCGTGGCAGGTCCGTACCAGCCGTCGACGGTCACACCGAGGACGGTCTGGAGGGTTCTGGCGGCGGTGCTCTTGCCCCACACGTAGTGGGCAGTGAGAACGGCCTCCTCGTCGATGGGAACCGTCGTGGTTGTAGCGGGTGGAGGAGCGGTGGTGGTGGCCGGTGTTCCAGGCACGATTGTGGCGACGGGAACCACATCAGCGGCAGTTGTTGAGGGCGTAACCGCAATCGTGGTGGTCGGCGTAACCGCCATAGTGGTGGTCGGTGGGGCGACCGTGGTGGGCGGCGCCGGGTAGAGCACGGGCCGCACCGAGGGCTCGGCGGCGCGCGAGGCCAGCACACCACCCGCGGCGATCACACACAAGGTCACGACGACCTTAATTATCCTACGAAACATGGCCCCACAGCCTCGCACCACCGGGCCTGAAATCCGCGGCATACCGGCTGATCTGCGGTTTCTGTGCCAAATGACCGCTTACACACTTTGTCAACACGGGCACGCCGTCGGCGGTAGCCTGAGCCTCCAATCAGGGCAGTCAGCCACGACAAGCCACCAGGAGACAGATACCTAGTGAGCATTCCAGAGAACTTCGACCACAGCAGGTTCGGCCTGCTCACCGATCTCATCGACGACGCCGGCTACCAGCGCAGCGTCGACCGCTTCAGGTCCTGTGGAATCGTTCTTCCCACCTTCGCCCAACTGGCCGACCCGTCACGCATCCCCGAGGGGATACGGAGTCGCCTCGCCGACGTCGACCGTGACGCCGCCGACCCGCTCAACTTGTTCCGGGTCCACTGGTACAACGACCTCCACGGAGGCATCGTCGACGTTCCCGAACATGTGGTCCTCCCAACCGAGTTGACCGGCGTGGAGGCCCCGGTCATCGTGGCATTCGGCAACCGCTTCCCCATGATCGGGGCACACAAGGTCCTGGCCGCCTATGCCTGCCTGGCTCCCCGGATCGTGACCGGCCAGTTCGACCCGACGGTGCACCGTGCGATCTGGCCGTCGACCGGCAACTACGCACGCGGTGGCGTGGCCATCTCGACCCTCATGGAGTCGCGTGGAGTCGCCGTGCTACCCGAGAATATGAGCCGCGAGCGTTTCGAATGGCTTGACCGCTGGATCGCCGACCCCGATGACGTGATCCGCACCACCGGTTCTGAGAGCAACGTCAAGGAGATCTACGACGCCTGCGACGAGCTCAGCCTCGACCCCGACAACTTCATCTTCAACCAGTTCACCGAGTTCGCCAACCACGTCGGCCACCACGAGGTGACCGGCCGTGCCCTGGAGCGCATCTACGAACACAACCGCGACCAGAGGCCCGATCTGAAACTGGCCGCCTTCGTCGCCGCATCCGGATCTGCGGGAACCCTCGCGGCAGGTGAACGCCTCAAGTCCGACCACGGCGCCCGCATCGTTGCCGTCGAGGCCCTCGAGTGCCCCACAATGCTCAACAACGGCTTCGGCGAGCACAACATCCAGGGAATCGGCGACAAGCACATTCCCCTCATTCACAACGTCACCAACACCGATGTGATCGTGGCGATCAGCGACCGGTCGTGCGACGAACTGGGTGTCGTGTTCAACACCGGCGTAGGCAGGGAGGTGTTGGCCGACACACACGGTGTCGACCCTGGCATCATCGACCAGCTCGGCCATCTGGGCCTCTCCAGCATCTGCAACGTCCTTGCATCGATCAAGACCGCCCGCACCCTCGACCTGGGCCCCGAAGACGCCATCGTCACCGTCGCCACGGACGGAGCCGAGATGTACGGCAGCGAGCGTGAGTCGATGGCTGCGGGCAGATACGCCGGCGGCTTCGGTTCAGGCGAGGCGACAGAGGCCATCGCCGAGCACCTGACAGGAGCCGACACCCAGAACGTCGAGATTCTCGACGATTTCGGCAGGGACCGAATCTTCAACCTGGGCTACTTCACCTGGGTTGAACAGCAGGGAGTCGAGTTCGAGGACTTCGAGGCGCGCCGCCGGCAGTCCTTCTGGAAACAGGTTCAGGGTCTCGCCCCGGCCTGGGATTCCATGATCGACGAGTTCAACGCCCAGACGGGCGTGTCGACCGACTGAACGCCCGGTGACCTCCCCGCAGGGGCCCGTTGGCTGGCTCGGCACACCCCCGGGTGCCCGCTGGCCGGTTGGCTCAGATGCACTGGACGCCGACCCCAACCCGTTCATCCGCTACAGGACCATGCTCTGGTCCCATCATCGGGCCATCGAGGCAGGGATCAACGACGCAGCCTTCCTTGACATCGTGCGCCGACTCGATGACGCCGTGGCCGAGATCGACGGCAACGGGTTCAGGCACACGCCTCTTGTCAACCTGGGCACGGTCGGTTCCGCCATCGGCCATACAGGCCACTTGACGGGAAAGGACGAGACCGGCAACGTCTCTGGAACACACAAGGCCAGGCACCTGTTCGGGCTGGCCCTCCACCTCGAGGTGGACAACGCACCCACCGGCACCCCGCTGGTCATCGCATCCTGTGGCAACGCCGCCCTGGCCGCCGCAGTAGTCGCTCGGGCGGCCCACAGGCCTCTCACCGTCCACGTTCCGACATGGGCAGATGCCGCCGTGCTGGCGAAACTCGACGACCTGGGTGCCCGCGTGATCGTCTGCGAGCGCCGACTGGACGAGGTCGGCGATCCGTGTGTTCTGCGCTCCCGGGAACTGGTCGCCGACGGTGCGGTCCCGTTCACCTGCCAGGGAACCGAGAACCTGATGACCATCGACGGCGGGCGGACCCTCGGGTTCGAGTTGGCCTCCGACCTGGCTGGCACTGCCGGCCCCGGGGTCGAGACCTGTCGACTGTTCATCCAGGTCGGCGGAGGCGCCCTGGCCAGCTCCACGGTCCAGGCCCTTGCCGAGGCGGCTGACCTGGGGGTCCTGGCTGACCGGCCAACGTTGTACGCCGTCCAGTCCGAGGGCTGCGCACCCCTCGACCGCGCCTTCAGGCTTGTGGCGCAACTCGACGATCCCCTCACGGCAGTCACCAGCACCGATGACTCCGACGTCATGTGGCCGTGGGACGACCCTGGCTCGCTGGCCACGGGCATCCTCGACGACATCGTCTACGACTGGCAGCCGATCGTGGCCGCAATGCTCGAAGACGGCGGCTCTCCCGTGGTGGCGACCGAGGCGGAGGTAGCCGAGGCCCATCGCCTGGTCCGCGACCACACCGGGGTACCTGCCGACCCGACCGGTACCGCCGGCCTGGCAGGCCTCCTGGCAGCCCGACGCCAGGGAATGGTCGGTGACGACGACACGGTGATGGTCCTACTCACCGGCGTCGAACGCTGACCGTCCGTCAGCGTTCCTCGCGGCGGTAGGCGATGCCCAGCGAGGCGGGAGCAGGCGATGGGCGGTTCCTCGCCCTGACTGAGATCACGACCAGAACACCGATGGTGAGCAGATAGGGAAGCATCGACAAGAGGATCGGTGAGAACTCCACACCGAAGGTCTGGAGCCTCGTCTTGAGCGCCAGTGTGCCGCCGAACAGCAGCGCCCCGAGCGCTACCCGACCCGGCTTCCACGCACCGAAGATCACCAGTGCAACGGCTATCCAACCCCGACCGGCCGTGATCCCCTCGGCCCACTGTGGGGTGAGCGAGAGCGTGAGGTATGCACCGGAGGCGCCGGCCAGACCGCCGCCGACGGCTACGGCAGTGAGACGGAGGCCCACAACGGAGTGGCCGGCCGCATCTGCCGTCGACGCCGACTCCCCTGCCGCCCTCAGGGCCAGGCCGGTCCGCGTCCGGCTCAGCACGAACCAGACAACCACACCGGCCAGAACCGACAGGTAGACCATCGGCGACTGCTGGAAGAGAACCGGCCCCAGCCAGCGGATGTCTGACAGGAGCGGCCAGTCGACGGGAGCCAGCACGGCGCCGGGCGGCCGGCCGACAGCGTTCTTGCCGAGGTAGGCGGCCAGGCCCAGGCCCAGAATCGTGAGCGACAGGCCCGACACGACCTGTTCGGCTCCCAACACGACCGTGAACCAGCCGTGGAGTAGCGCTGTCAGGGCTCCGGCCATCACCGCCACCGCCAGGGCCAGCCACGGGTTGCCGAACTCCAGTGCGGTCATGAAGCCGGTTACTGCCCCCATGGCCATCATCCCCTCGACTCCCAGGTTCAAGATCCCAGCCTTCTCCGACACCATCTCGCCCAGGGCCGCCAGGTAGAGGAGGGCGCCGAAGGACACCGTTGCGGCGCACAGGCCGATGAGAGACGCCTCGTTCATGTGGTCCCTCCCACCTGCACACCGTCGCCACCGGGATCGTCGGGATCGCCGGGGACCATACGAACCTGGTAGCGACTCAAAACACCTGCGCCTATTGCCCCGAAGAGGATCAGCGCCTGGAGGATGGTGGAGACCGACGAGGACACACCCATCGTCTGGATGCTCTGGCCACCTATCTGAACAGCGCCAAAGAGCACCGCCACTGCGGCGACGCCGGAGGGCCGCATCAGGGCCAGGGCCGCCACGATGATGCCCGCATAGCCGAAGCCATTGGATATTCCCTCGGTCAACCTGTCCGCCGTCCCGGCCAGCTCGATTCCACCGGCAAGGCCCGCTACACCACCGGCCATGACCAGGACCGCTGCGGTCTTGCGCTCAAGTGAAATGCCGGCGTAACGGGCGGTCGCCCCCGACGAGCCGGCCACACGCAACTCGAACCCCCATGCAGTCCGATTCACTGCGACGGCGAAGAGGACGATTACGACAAGCGCGACGATCACCCCCACATGGGCGCGCCCGAACAGGGCCGGCAGGCGGCCATGGTCCGGGATCATCGGGGCCAGCGGGAAGTTGAACGAGTCAGGGTCCTTCCAGGGGCCGTGGATTAGCCACTGGGTGAGCCGCAGCGCAACCTCATTGAGCATCAGGGTCGTAAGGATCTCATTCACCCCGATCCGGGAACGTGCCACCGCCGGGCCAAGTGCCCACAGGCCCCCGCCGACCACGCCGCCGACCAGAATGGCGGTCACCAGAACTGGACCCGGCCAACCCTCGCCGATCCTCGCTACGCCCGCAGCCATCATCGCCCCGGCCAGGATCTGACCCTCGGCTCCGATGTTCCAGAGCCCCATCGACCCGGCAATTGCCACCGCCAGGCCGGCCAGGCCCAGGGGCACCGCCCGGTTCAGGGTCACCGACCACGAGTCGGGGTCACCCAGCGCAGCGACGAACATGCGCTCGTAGACGGCGACAGGGTCATGTCCGGCACCCAGCAACAACACGATTCCGATCGTGAGAGCCACAACGAGGCCTATTGCGAACGACAACGGCTGACCGCCCCGCAGGGCCTGTTCACGCCGGATGAGAACCGGCCGGCTCACGAGCCGACTCCAGCGTCGTGACCGATCATGGCCTCACCGATCTCTGACCGGGAAGCTGTGGTCGGGTCGAACTCGCCGATGATCTGGCCGTCATGCATGACCACCAGACGGTCGGCGAGGGTCAGCAACTCGTCGAGGTCCTCTGAAATCAACAACACCGCTGCGCCCGCCTCCCTCGCCTCGACAAGGAGGTCCTGGATGGCCTTGACCCCCTGCACGTCGAGCCCGCGGGTCGGCTGTGCCGCCACCACCACCCGGGGTCGCCCGCTCAACTCGCGTCCCACCAGAAGGCGTTGCAGGTTGCCGCCGGAGAGTCCGGCCATGGGCTCGTGAAGGGGCCCGGTGCGCACACCAAACCTCTCGACCAGGTCGACGCAGTGGGCCTCGGCTTTCTCGGCGACGATAAACGGGCCACGGCGGTGAGCCTCGTATGTACGCAGGATCGAATTGTCGACCACCGACAGTCGAGGAGCCAGACCAACACCGAGCCGGTCCTCTGGGATGTAACCGAGCCCCGCTTGAAAGAGCCTCCGCGGTGACGCCCCGGTCAGGTCGTCGCCGGCGAGGTGGACGGTTCCGGCTGTCGACTGCCGTAGGCCCGCCACAACCTGGCACAGTTCCCGCTGGCCGTTACCGGCGACTCCGGCAATGCCGACAATCTCACCGGACCTGACGGTCAGGTCGACCGACTCGAGTGCAGGTAGGCCACGGTCACCGAGCGCCGACAGGCCGGAGACCTCAAGGAGTGGTGGACCTGCCGGATGGGCCGGTGGCCTCTCGGTCGTCATGGGCGAGGAACCGACCATGAGCGACGCCAACTCGCCGGCATCTGTATCAGCGACCCGCACGGAGGCTGCGACCGTCCGGCCTCCCCTCAGCACGGTTGCCTCGTCGCAGAAACCGGTCACCTCGTGAAGCTTGTGGCTAATGAATATCACCGACCTTCCGGCGTCGGCCATTGCCCTGAGGACAACCCCCAACTCGTCTGCCTCAGCCGGGGTGAGCACGGCGGTCGGTTCATCCAGAATCAGGATGTGTGCATCACGCCACAGGGCCTTGAGGATCTCAACCCTCTGTCGCTCACCCATCGACAGTTGCCACACCGGACGATCGGGTCGGGTTGCCAGGCCGAACTGCTCGGCCAGGTCCGCCACCTCGTCCTCGATGGCCTGGCGTCGCAGGATCCCGGCGGCGGCTCCGAGAACCACGTTCTCGGCCACAGTGAACGAGGGCACCAGGCGGAACTCCTGGTGCACCATGCCTATCCCTGCAGCAAGGGCGTCGGCGGGGGTACGGAACCTGTGTGCCACCCCCTCAACGCGGACCTCGCCCTCATCTGGTCGATAGACACCTGCCAGCACGTTCATGAGCGTCGACTTGCCGGCACCGTTCTCGCCGAGCACGGCATGGATGCTGCCACGGGAAATGCTCAGGTTGGCCCCGGCGTTCGCCACCACCCCGGGAAACCGCTTCCAGATGCCTGACAACTCCACAGCAGCCATGGTTGGCGGCGTCTCGGATTCGATCATGGTCTGGGTTGCCTCATCGGAGGGGGCCTTCGGGGCTGGACGCGACGGCGGCGCCGGGGAGATTCCCTTCGGCGCCGCCGTGCACGTGTATCAGGTTCGAGAACTGTCGGATCAGCCAGTGGAGCCGATCACTCCCTCTACGAAGAAGTCCATTCCGAGCATCGAACCGTCATCCATGGTCTCGCCCGCAGCGACGACAAGGTAGCCGTCCTGGTCGTTGATCGGACCGCTGAAGACATGGAAGTTGCCGGCGATGATCGCCGCCTTCTTGTCTGCCACGGCTGACTTCACGCCTGCGTCAACGTCGGCTGCGATGTCGGCAATATCGACTACGCCATCCGCCATTGAGCCCCAGTAGGCACCCGGCTTGTAGGTGCCTGCCTTGGCGGCCTCGATGATCTCGACGTAACGCGGGCCCCAGTCCCAGACCGGCGCGGTCAGGAATGCATTGGGTGCGAATGCGCTCATGTCGGAGTTGTAGGAAACCCACCGGGCACCAGCCGCCTCGGCCTTCTCGCCTGCGGCGGTTGAGTCCTGGTGCATTGCGATCACATCGGCACCCTTGTCGAGCAGGGCCTGGGCGGAATCACCCTCGACCGCTGGATCGAACCAGGTACTCGTCCAGATCACCTCAACCTGTGCATCCGGATTGACCTCGCGCACACCGAGCGTGAAGGCGTTGATACCCCGGATTACCTCGGGGATCGGAAACGCCGCCACGTAGCCGAGCAGGTTCGACTCGGTTGCAGAGCCGGCGACCATCCCGGTCAGATACCGGGGCTCGTACATTCGGCCGAAGGTGTTGCCGAAGTTGGTGTCGTTCTGCTTGAAGCCGGAAACGTGCTCAAAGACGACATCGGGGTACTCGTCGGCAAGTGCCAGCATGTCGTCCATGTAACCGAACGATGTTCCGATGATGACGTTGTAGCCCTGGTCGATGAAGTCGCGGGCGTGGTTACCGAAGTCAGCAGTTCCCTCGGGAACGGCCTCAACGTACGCCGTTTCCACACCGGTCTCGGCCGCCGCGGCAACCCGTCCCTGATCATGGGCGTAGGTCCAGCCGGCGTCGCCGACAGGTCCAACGTAGATGAACGCTGCCTTGGTGTCCGCACCGTCGTCGGAACCGCAGGCCGAGGCCACCATTCCGAGCGTCAGGACCACCGCCAGGAGGCCAAACAGGCGTCTCTGGATCGTCATTCGATTTACCCCTTTCACCAGCCGCGATCAGGGTCGCTACACCGACCCTTGTTCATCTCGCACCTGAGCGTTCAACACTCTGTCAGGTATTCTGTGGACGCGCCACCGGTCAACGGAGAGGATGCCGGTTGGTCACCCGACGTTCAGTTGCATCGAAACCCGCGTGGCCCCGTTGGCAACTGCGGCCCTGAGGATCCCGTCAACTGTGGACATAACCACCTCAGGGCCACCGCTGACCGCGGTACCGAACGGTCCTACCTCCACGATCAGCCCGGCTGATTCTGCGACCTCTATTGCGGCCAGGACATGGGGTCCCGGATCGCCATCCACAAAGGGTTCGATCGTGAACTCGGCTGTAATCCGCACCGGGCCATCATGCCCCAGATACGCCCTGTCGTGAAACGCCTGCTCAGGCCCTGAAGTCGAACCCGGCTATCTCGTGTATCTGCTCGGCAAGACCAGCCACGGCCGCATCGAACAGCTCCCGACCCAACTCAGGGTTCGCGCCGGTGGGATCGCCGATATGGCCGTCGGGACCGAAGTCGCGGCTGGTCCACCCGAACTGGACAGGGCCGCCAAAGCGGACCGACGTGTTCCCTGCCATCCAGTCAGGAACCCTGCGCACGGCAAGATCCATGTTGGCCTCTCCGGGTCGCAGGTGGGCGAACACCGAGGTCTCGTTGAGGCCACCGTGGATTCCCATGCCGAACTCCTCCTCGGTGCTCGTACCACCCGACGCAGGCGGCAGGGACGGGTGCACGAGAAAGGTCAACAGGTCATGCTTTACCCGGATGTCCCGGCAGGCCACCGATAGAAGCGACGTGTTCCCGCCGTGGGCGTTCAGGAACACGAGCCTGCGCGCAGGCGTGGTAGCGACGCAGGTGGCGATGTCGTCGAGGACCCTCAGCATCGTCTCGGAACTCAACCAGAGAGTTCCGGGCGACCAGGCGTGCTCGTTGGACTTGGACACGGCGAGGGTCGGAAGTAGCCAGAGGTCGACCTCGTCGCCGACTGCGGTCAGCAGCGCCGAGGCCACCTCTTCGGCGATGACGGCATCGACCGACAGGGGCAGATGGGGGCCATGCTGTTCGATGGCGCCAACGGGTAGCAGCACCACCGAGTCGGTACCTATTGCATCGGTGATGGTCGGTCCCGACAGGTCGGCAAGGCGTCCAGACATGCGGCAACCCTAACCAGCGGACCGCACCTGGGGCGCTGCCGGCACGGCAGCATCGCTAGCATCGAAATGCCGCAGGACCGCCGCCTGAGGCAACGGACGAGGAATCCGGAGCGCCGTGGAAGACGAAAAGGTGAACGAGTTCGTCCTGAGTGACGCCACCCTTGCCGACGGCAGCCGGGTTGACATCCGCATCCTCGATGGTTTCGTAGACGAGGTCCACGGGGTCGGAGATCGTACCGATGGGCGAATCCCCGGCCAGGACCTGGGCGGGTGGCTGGTCCTTCCTGCCATGGTTGATCCCCATGCACACCTCGACAAGGCACTCACCGCCGAGTGGGTGCACAACACCACGGGCGACCTCCGTGGGGCGATCGACGCATGGGTCTCAGCCAACTCGGCCGGGAAGTTCAGCTTCGAGGACACAACCCAACGGGCCCTCAGGGCGATGGAGCTGCTCCTGGTCCACGGGGTCACCGCCGTTCGAACGCATGTCAACGTCGGGGCCGGCACGCAGAACCTGGAGGCCGTTCTGGATGCCCGCCGGCACATGGAGGGACTGATGGACGTCCAGGTCGTCGCCCTCACAGGCAACCCCATGACGGGCCCGGAGGGATCCGCCAACAGGGCATCGCTGGATGCTGCCATTGAGGCCGGCGCCGACCTGGTGGGTGGCTGCCCCCACCTGGATCCCGATGGTCCAGGCCTGATCTCCCATGCCCTCAGGGTCGCTTCCGAGGCAGGCATCGGTGTAGACCTCCACGTCGATGAGGCACTGGACCCGTCGGTGCTCACCCTGCGCTCCCTCGCCCGTCAGGTCATCGACTCCGGCTTCGCCAACCCTGTCTCCGCCGGCCACTGCGTCACACTCGGAATGCAGAGTCCCGATGTCCAGGCCGAGGTAGCCAGCCTCGTCTCCGAGGCCGGAATCGCTGTCTTCGCCCTCCCCCAGACGAACCTGTTCCTGCAGGGCCGTGACCATCCCGCAGCAACCCCGCGGGGCCTCACGGCAATCGCCGCCCTCCGGAAGGCCGGCGTGCTCCTAGCCGCCGGAGCGGACAACGTCCAGGACCCCTTCAACCTGGTAGGTCGCAGCGACCCTCTCGAAACCGCCAGCCTGATGGTCATGGCCGGCCACCAGTCGCCGGACGACTCCTACACGATGGTCAGCGCCAACGCCCGACGGGCTCTCGGACTGCCCGAGTCGTCGATCCAACCAGGTGACGTCGCAGACCTCGTGGCAATCGACGCCCCGTCGGTACGGGCCGCCATCGCCGACGCCCCGATGTCACGCCGCGTGTTCAGACGAGGCGTGCTCGTGGCCTCATCCGACCAACAGACAAGGGTTCACCGGGAGGGCTGAGCACCTACCTGCCGGGCACCGTCAGACCAGCGGATTTCCCGTGATGTCCCGGTGGACGGCATCGGCTGCGTTGCGCCCCGAGGCTCCGACGACACCGGCTCCGGGGAAGGTTCCTGCGCCTGACAGGTAGAGGCCCTTCACCGGGGTGCGGTACCGGGTCGTCTCACGGGGCCTACCCAGGAAGGCCGCAAGGGGGGTGACAGCGCAGGACGGTGTGTGGCCCCTGTGCATCGCAAACTCATTCTCGTAGCGGTTCGGCGTCATCACCCGCCACGATTCGACCAGGTCCAGCGCACCGGGTTCCATCATCTCCGCCCACAGTTCCAGCCAACGTTCCGGTTCAGCCGAACCCTCCCACCCGCCCACCAGGGAATACGGGGTGAACAGGACCTCAAGGCTGAGCACATGACGACCCCCGCCTGGAGCCATCGTCGGATCGGAGACGGACGGCAGGTCTGACAAGAGGGTGGGAAACTCGGCGACACGGCCCTCGACCCTGGCCACATGGGCGTCAGCCACCTGGCCGGGCGAGGGTGACACGTACATGGACTGGCCCAACTGGTCGAGACCGGGGTGGCGATCGGCCAGACCGGACCCACCGGCCAGCGTGGGCCTCCCTGTGAGGATGGCGTCTATCTTGGACTCGTACCCCTCTGGTACCGCCGCACCCCTCCAGCGCTCCACGCAGCTACGGGCCGCCGCTGGCGGGTCGCCCAGCCAGTCCACGAAGACGCGTGCCGGGTCACACGCGGCGACGACCACATCTGCGGTCAACTGCGTGCCATCAGCGAGCCGGACCCCCGTGACCCGTCCATCGTCCACGATCAGGTTCTGGACCCGACTGGCGCACCTGACGCGGCCACCAGCGGACTCCATCGCCGAGCGCAGGGAATCGGTCAGGGCCCCGCTGCCACCGACGGGCCGGCCGCTACGAACCAGGTGCCGGCTGGCGTAGTTGATTGCCGCAAGTCCAGTGCCCGGCATGTCAGGCGGCAGGCCCCAGATGCTTGGTCCGACCGTGATCCCGGGCATCGAGAGGTGCCAGTCATCGAAGTACCTGGCGAGCACCTCGCTGACACTGGACCGCGACCAGTCCAACAGGCGAGCCACACCCCGAGCCCGGTGACGAAGGGCGACCCCGGCAAAGCGTTGTGCCGACGGAATGGTCCGCGCCATGTCAACCGCCAACTCCGCGACCGGCATGGCATCTCTGAGGTACCTGCGGTAGGCGTCAACCTGGTGCGGGTAGGAACCCGCCAGGCCGTCAACGGTCTGGTCGGCGTCGTGGAACACAGCCCAGGGCTCAGCGCCGTCGTGGAACGCAAAGATGGCGCCTGCCCCGGGCTCCACGTAGCGGAGGCCATGGTCGGCAAGGTCGAGCTCATCGGCGATCGGCATGGCCCTGATGAGGGTGTGGTCGCAGTGACAGATGTTGAACCGGGCGCCCAGGTCGCTGACCGTCGAGGTGCAACCCCCGACATCCGACCGTGACTCCAAGAGGAGCGTGTCAACCCCTGCCCGGGAAAGGTACGCGCCACAGATGAGGCCGTTGTGGCCCCCACCGACAACGATGACCTCCGCGTCCGTCACGCCGCTACCGGAACCCGTGGGATACCTGTCAGGAGAACCGGGGCAGGACATCGGTGGCCAGCCGACCCAACTGGTCCTCGACCGCCGTGTAGGAGTCACCCGGCATCATCGGGAACAACATCAGGTTCTCGACACCCAGAAGGTCCCGGTACCACTCGATCTGCTCCCCAACGTCGTCGGCGGTGCCGACCAGCCAGATCTTCTGGTCGATTGACTCCTCCAGACCGGGAATCAGGCCAGGCGCCGCAGGCTTTCCGTCCTCACCCATATACCCCTTGCTCCAGCCATAGGGGCCGAGGAACTTCCACATCTCGTCGTGACCGGGTCGGACCTCGTTGACCGCCTGTTCGTAGGTGTCAGCCACGTGCACACAGCGCACCAGCATCCGCTTCTCGCCCCGCTCGAGGGCCCGCCCGTGAGCCTCCTCCCACACCTCGCCGAAGCGGTCCCAGCTCTGCTTGGTAAAGGTCGGATGATTGTTCCAGAACACGCCCCCCCAGCCCCAGCGGGGCACCTGCTCCAGGGTCGGCGGCGAGGTGACCGCCTGCCACGTCTCGAAGGGGTGGATTGGCTGGGGAACAAGGGTGAGCTCCTCAACGAAGTCTCCCCTGTCGGGGATGCCCGGAGGTGGAAAGTCGTAGACCTCCCCGTGGAACGAGAACCGCTCCTCGTTGAGCGCAAGGTTGATGACCTGCATGGCCTCGTCAAACTGGAGTCGGTTGAGCCTGTCGGCCTCGGCCTGGTCCGGGTTGTCGAAACTCCCGATCTTTGTACCCAGCACCTCGGCCTCCCGGGGAACGGTGCCACGACCGACTCCCAAGATGGCCCGACCTCGTGAGATGTTGTGGAGCGTGGCAAAGTCCTCGGCCAGCCGCAGCGGGTGCCACTGGGGGACGATGTTGAAGGCCATACCGATCCGGAGCCGCTCTGTTCGCTCTGCTATCACCGCGCCCAGGAGGATGCCGTTGGGCACAACCTCGTAGCCCTCGTACTGGAAGTGGTGCTCGGTCAGCCAGAAGGAGTCGTAGCCCAGGCCCTCGCAGAGAACCGCCGTGTCGATGATCTGCTCTGTCGCCCGCCACACCTCCTCCTTTGAGTAGCGCCGGTCCATGGGCGCAGGGAGTCCGGCACCTGCGTCGTCCATCTCAACCCCGCCGAACAGGAACACTCCGGTACGCATGGCATCCACCGTAGGAGGACTGGCCACAAGTTGCCCAGTCGTGACAGCACGGGCTCGGCCCAACTTCGTCTCAGCCCGCGGTTGTGGCTATCTTTGGCCGCCGGGACCGAGTCGATGACCACCAGCTATTGAACCGCAGCGGAGGACCGTGTGGGACCAACCAATCAGGTACTGACCGATGGATCCCTCGCATTCGATGGGATCGACATGGTCTTCCCTGACGGTACCGAGGCACTGCGCGACATCTCGTTCACGGTCAACAAGGGCGAGTTCGTCACGGTCGTAGGCCCGTCGGGATGTGGAAAGTCAACCCTTCTCAAGATCGCATCGGGGCTCCTGGAACCGACCGGTGGATCGGTATCAGTAGACCGCGACCACCTGGGATACGTGTTTCAGGACGCCACGCTCCTGCAGTGGCGCACCGTCAGGGCCAACGTGGAACTGTTCAGCGAACTAAACGACGTGCCGATCGCCGAGCGAAGGCAGCTGGCCCAGGAGGCAATCGACCTCGTCGGCCTGAAGGGCTTTGAGGACCACTACCCCAAGTCTCTCTCGGGAGGCATGAAGATGCGGTGCTCCCTGGCCAGGTCGCTGACACTCAAGCCGCCGGTGTTCCTGTTCGACGAGCCCTTCGGTGCCGTCGACGAGATCACCCGCGAACACCTGAACAGCGAAACCCAGCAGCTCTTCCTACGCGAGGGGTTTGCGGGACTGTTCATCACCCACTCGATCAGCGAGGCGGTGTTCCTGTCGACCAAGGTGCTCGTCATGTCCGCCAGACCGGGCCAGATCGTCGCCGAGTTCGACGTTCCGTTCGACTACCCCCGTGACCCGAGCCTCAGGTTCGACCCGGACTTTGCCGAACTGAGCGGCAAGGTGTCAGTCGAGTTGAGGGGGTCGCACTCATGACCACGACCGACGAGACCCCGACCGGCACACCGGCAACCGGAATGAGCCGTGCAGAGCAGCTTGCCCGAGCCACACTGCCACCGCTCACCCTTGGGCTGACCCTCATCGGGTTCTGGTACTACGTCTCCTACATTGTTCTGGAGGACAAGAGACGCTTCCTGCTGCGACCCATCCATCAGGTGATCAAGGTCGGGTTCCTCGACGCTGACAACAGAACCGAGGAACTCCTGGCCCTCTGGTCGAGTACCCGGATTGCCCTGATCGGCCTTTCCATCGCCATCTCCATCGGCTTCACTCTGGCGATTCTCATGAGCCAGGCCAAGATCGTCGAGAAGGCGATTTTCCCCTACATGGTGACCCTCCAGGCCATTCCGATCCTGGCGGTAGTGCCGCTCATCTCGTTCTGGTTCGGAACAGGCGCGACTTCACGGGTCGTGGTGTGCGTGATGATCTCCCTGTTCCCGATAATCGTGAACACGCTCTTTGGCCTGCAGTCCGCCGAGCAGGGTGCACACGACCTGTTCACGCTCCACCATGCCAGTCGCATGACACGGCTCAGGAAGCTGATGTTCCCTGCTGCCCTTCCGGCCATCTTCGCCGGCCTGCGTATCTCGGCAGGGCTGTCGGTCATCGGCGCCATTGTCGGCGACTTCTTCTTCGGTAAGGGCGACGCCGGTATCGGGCAGTTGCTGCGACGCCACGCCAGCAGACTCAACGGCGAGGAGTTGCTGGCCTCGGTGATTTTGTCCTCACTCCTGGGCGTGGTGGTGTTCGGCTTCTTCGGCTGGATCCAAAAGCGTGCCACCGGCCGCTGGCACGACACCATCTCGGCCGAGGTCTGACCCGGCAGTTGCCGGCAGCATCCCTCAGGCGATGGCCACCACCGCAACCTCCACCTTCCATGCGGGCTGGGCAAGACTGGGTACGTACACAAGGGTTGAGGCCACCAGGTTCCCCTCGAGGGCGGAGTCGCGTGCCGTCATGACAGAACCCAGGTCCTCGCCAACGACCACGTAGGTGACCACCGAGACGATGTCGGCGGGACCCATCGAAGCCTCGGTCAGGATCGCTGAGATATTGGACCACACGACAGCTGCTTGCTCAGCCACGTCCGTGGGAACCAAACCGTCAGGAGCGATCGGCACCACCCCCGAAGTGTGGAGGATGCGGCCGCAATGTTTTGACAACACGGCATGGGCGTAACTGGCAGCCGGAGGTGCAATCCCATCTGGCTCGATTCGCTGCGACCCCATAAAAACCGACGCTAGCCGTATCGAGCCCCAGAGGACCGCCGGGCTAGCGTTGCCGGCCATGAGCACCCGGATCGCCCTCTACCTCCAGGACAAGCACCCCATCTCCTACGAACTGGAGATGGCCCGTTACGCCGAGGAACAGGGGATCACCGAGATCTGGCAGGCCGACACCAGGCTGGCCCGTGACTGCGTCGTGATGATGAGCGCCCTTCTTGCGGGTACCGGGTCCGTCCGGGTCGGCTCCGGTGTGTTGCCGATCTGGACCAGAAACCCGGCCGTGATCGCCGCCACATGGAGCACCATGTGGGAGTTGGCCGGGCCGGCAGACGACGGTGCCAGCCGGGTGATGCTGGGCCTGGGCGCCTGGTGGGAGCCGATCACCTCGAGGGTCGGCGAGGACCGCCGCCGGCCGCTGAAGGCCATGCGGGAGAACATCGAGTCCATCCGGGCCCTCTTCACAATGGAGGAGGTCAGTTACTCGGGTGAGTTCGTGAACCTTGACAGGGTCAGCCTCGATGTGGCCTACGGCGACGTCGGGCCCCGCGACATTCCCATCTACCTGGGTGCCACGGGCCCCAGGATGCTGGAATTGGCCGGCGAGATCTGTGACGGGGTCGTCCTCAACTACGTCGTCACCCCCGACTACATCCGCGAGGCTGTAGCCCGAGTGACGGCCGGAGCCGAAAAGGCCGGGAAGTCCATCGACGACGTCGACCGTCCCGAACTTCTGGTGTGCTCACTTTCCGACGATGACCCGGCCGAGGCTGTCCGCACCGGCAAGTCACTCGTGGCCTACTACCTGGGTACCGAGCCGCACATCATGGAGGCCAGCGGTGCCGACCCCGACCTGGTGGAACGGGTGAAGGAAGTGGTCGGATGGCCGGCCACCGAGGCCGACTACCGGCGTGCCGCAGACCTCATTCCCGACCACCTGGTCCGGGCACTGATGGCTGTCGGAACCGCAACCCAGTGCCGCGACACGGTTGCCGAATACGTGGACGCCGGGGTCACCTGCCCGATCCTCTACCCGCTAATGGACAACATGGTTCCCGTGATCGACGCCTTTGCAGACTGGAGCCACTGATCGCCACCACGCTGCTGACAGGGGGTGCGGTCGTCACCGTCGACGACGAAGGACGGGTCCTC
Source organism: Candidatus Neomicrothrix sp. UBA7884 (assembly GCA_002501135.1). Taxonomy (GTDB): domain Bacteria; phylum Actinomycetota; class Acidimicrobiia; order Acidimicrobiales; family MedAcidi-G1; genus UBA3125. The sequence goes on along the minus strand of DLRQ01000054.1, from coordinate 4,391 downwards.
GACCCCGGCTGGGTTCTCGTAGACGAGGACCTGATCACCGACACGGGTACGGGCGAGCCCCCTGCGCATGTGACGAGTTCAGCCGACCTGGTACTCGATGCCACAGGTCGAGCCGTGATGCCGGGAATGGTCAACGGCCACACCCATTTGTTCCAGACCCTCTTCAGGGGACTGGCCGACGACAAGACGCTCCTGGACTGGCTGCGGGACTGCATCTGGCCGGGCGCAACCGAGTTGGACGCTGAGGCGGCCCACGCAGCTGCCACCCTCGGAATGATCGAGAACCTGCGCGGCGGTGCAACGTCTGTGGTCGACCACCAGTACATCCATGGCGCACCGGGCCTCGACGATGCCGTCTGCCGTGCTGCGGCCGAGGTCGGCATCAGGTTCATGTTGGCCAGCGGTTGGGCCGACCGCAACTACCACCCGCCACTGACCGAATCTGCCGACACTGTTCTTGACCGGATCGAACCGGTGAAGACCGCCTGGCACGGTGCCATGGACGACAGGATCAGGGTGGGCCTGGCACCACTGATTCCCTGGGGTTGCTCAGACGAGGCAATGGAGTCGACCGTGGCTGCATGCAGGTCCTGGGGTGGATCCACCCACCTGCACTGCGCCGAAACGGCCCTCGAGGTCAAGATGAACATCGAGGAACGGGGCCAGCGACATGTCAACTGGCTGGAGTCCCTTAGCATCCTCGGCCCTGACCTCCAGCTGGCACACTCGGTCTGGCTGGACGACACAGAACTGAAACTGATCGCACAGAGCGGAGCAATGGTCGTCCACTGTCCGGTCTCCAACATGTACCTGGCATCCGGTGTCGCCCGGATTCGAGAGATGTTGGACCTGGGCATAACGGTCGCACTGGCGAGCGACGGGCCCGGGAGCAACAACCGCCAGGACATGTTCGAGGCATGCAAGGCGACCGTGCTCCTCCAGAAGGTGGACCGCCTGGACGCAACGGTCCTCCAGCCAGAAGAGGTCCTGTCGATGGCCTGCAGGGGTGGTGCATCGGCAATGGGTCGCCCCGACGATCTGGGTTCCATCCAGCCCGGGATGAAGGCCGACCTGGTCGTTGTCGACCTGGAGACCCCGTTTGCCGCACCCGTCCACCGGGTTCCTTCGGCTCTCGTCTACTGCGCGTCACCACGAGACGTAGTTCACGTAATGGTCGACGGTCAGATCCTTGTCCGCGACCGGGAGATGACGACGGTCGATGAGAAGGCCGCCATCGCCAGTGCCACCGATGTCGCCCGCAGGTTGTTCCAGCGGGCGGGTATCTCCACGAGGATCTCCTAGAGCCTTAACGTGTGGTTCCGGCCAGTGTGTGGCCGGGGCCCGGTGCTATCGTCGGAGCACATTTTGAATCACCTGCTCGACCGCCTGGCGTATCCACGGGAGAGCCCACAACAGCCCGCACACGAGGGGTTGGAGGGCAATGTCGCGAGCAACCAGCTACCACCGTCCAGACACCGTCGAACGGGCCCTTGCGCTGCTGACCGCAGGGGGCAACGTGGCCCTCGCCGGCGGAACACTCCTGAATGCCGACGACGACCCCACGCCTGTGGGAATGGTCGACCTTCAGGGCCTGGGGCTGACATCCATCTCGGTGACCGACGCCCTGATTGAACTGGGATCGATGGTCACGCTCCACGACCTGAGGCGCAACGGGAGCATCCCTCCCCTTGTCAGCAACGCCGCCGGGGCCGAGTTGCCGAGCACGCTCCGAACCCTCGCCACCGTCGGCGGAACCGTCGCGACGGGCAACCCCGACAGCATCCTGCTGGCAGCACTGCTGGCACACAGCGCTGAGGTTCAAGTGGCCGGGCCCGACGGCACCGGTGGCGCCCCGCTGTCCAACGTTCTTGCGGCAGGCGGACCCTGCCATGGTCGACTGATCACGGCCGTCTCTCTCACTGTCGGCGGCACGACCGCCTATGAGGCAGTGGGCCGCACACCATCAGACACGCCGATCGTCTCAGCGACCGCCCGGCGAACCGACGGGTTGACGACGGTCGCCCTCACCGGAGTGGCAGCCACACCGGTACTGGTCGATCCGGCCGACCCGACTGCAGGCCTCGAGCCGGCCGCCGACTTCAGGGGTAGCACCGACTACCGCCTCCACCTCGCCTCAGTCCTCACCGCCAGGGTGCTCGCCTCACTGGATGGTGGCTCCTGATGCAGGTCTCAATTCGGCTCAACGGCGCAGACCGCACCTTCGGGTGCGCCGTCCATGACACCCTCCTGACCCTGCTTCGTCGCGAGGGAATGGCAAGCGTCAAGTTCGGCTCCACCTCGGGAGAGACAGGCGCTGCAGCTGTACTCATCGACGGGGTACTCGCCAGCGCCGATGTCGTGCTGGCCGCCCAGGCCGATGGACACGAGGTGACCACGCTGGAGTCACTCAACACCGAACGCGGCCTCCACCCTCTCCAGGAGGCCTTCACCGCCACGGGCGCAATGCAGTCCGGCTACTCCGTTGGCGCCATGATCCTCGGAACCATCGCCCTCCTCGAACACGACCCTGACCCGTCCGAGGCCGACATCAGGGACATGCTCTCGGGAATCCTCGATCGCGAGACCGCCTACGTAAAGCCCGTTGCAGCAATACGACGGGCTGCGGCCCTGATGCGCGGCGACGATGTCGCTGTGTTCGAACCCCTGGTGCTGGAGCCAATGACCGACGGTGTGAACGCCGTCGAGGTGGCGCCAGACGATCCGGCCCCGATTGCACCGTCGGCAGTTCCCCGCCTGGTTCCCTCACCCGATGTCCCCGAGATGGCCGTCGTCGGCCAGCCTGAGGTAAAGGTGGATGCAGTTCGCCTTGTCAAGGGGAACCCGGCGTTCACGGCCGACTATGAGATGAGGGATCTGCTGCACGCCAAGGTTCTGCGTAGCCCCCACGCACATGCCCGGATCACCTCAATCGACGATTCAGCCGCCCGTGCCCTTCCGGGAGTACACGCCGTGCTCCACCACGGAAACACCGCCCGCGTGAAGTATGCATCGGGTGGCCAGTCCTACCCGAACCCGAAACCCCACGACCAGGTCAGCTTCGACGACGTGGTTCGACACGTCGGAGACAGGGTCGCTGCCGTAGCAGCCGACACCCCTGAGATTGCAGCCGAGGCCTGCCGCCTCATCCAGGTCTCATACGAGGTCCTGCCTGCCGTATTCGACGAGTTGGAGACACGCCTCGACGGAGCGCCGGTGATCCACGCCGAGGAGGACACCACCGACATCGCCGACAGGGAACACAATGTCGTCCACCGCCTGCATGCACACAGAGGCGACGTCGAGGCTGCGCTGGAGGCCGCAGACCACGTCTACGAGCAGACCTTTCGCGTGCACCAGGTGCAGCCCTGCCCGATCGAACCGCACATCTCCGTGGCCTGGCTGAACTCAGACGAACGCATGGTCGTCCGGACCGCAACACAGGTCCCGTTCCACACCCGCCGGATGCTGGCACCGCTCATCGGCATGGAGATCAAGGACATTCGCGTAATCAAGCCACGCATCGGTGGGGGCTTCGGCACCAAGCAGGAGATGCTGATCGAAGACATCGCAGCCCACCTGGCCATAGCCACACACCGCCCCGTACAACTGGAGTTGACGAGGGCGGAGGAGTTCTTCGCCAGCCGCACCAGGCACCCCCAGACCATCACCTACAGGACCGGCGTGGCCTCCGACGGAACCCTGGTGGCCCAGGACATGACCCTTGTGGGAAACACGGGCCCCTACGGAGCCCACGGCTTCACGGTCCAGATTGTCAGCGGCCTGCGTGGCCTCACCTCGTACAACTGCGACAACAAGGCGTTCAACTGCGACGTCGTCTACACCAACATCCCCGTGCCCGGCGCCTACCGGGGCTACGGCGCCCCACAGGCACTCTTCGCCCTCGAGTCCCACATGGAAGACATCGCCGACGACCTGGGGCTGGACCCCATCGGGTTCCGCCGGCAGAACTGGGTGAAGGTCGGCGACGAGATGAACATCGCCCCACACCTGGGCGAGGGCGGCACCAGCGACAAGGAGTTCGACGAGTATCCGACCGTCGAGTCCAGCGGTATCGAGGAATGCGTTGCCCAGGGGATGCGTGCCATCTCCTGGCACCGCCGCAACGACCCTGAGTGGCGTGCCCCAGCCGACCGCCCACACATCAGGCGGGGTCTGGGCTTCGCCTTCTGCATGCATGGAACAGCCATCCCCTTCCTTGACATGGGGGGCGCCAGCATCAAGTTGAACGACGACGGGTCCTTCAACCTGCTCGTGGGTGCCACCGACCTCGGAACCGGTGCCGACACAGTGTTGGCCCAGATCGCAGCCGAGGTTCTGGGTGTTCGACTCAACGACATCATCATCTACTCCTCCGACACGGACATGACACC
>DLRQ01000019.1 GCA_002501135.1 Candidatus Neomicrothrix sp. UBA7884 | reverse complement strand
CACGTCGATTCCACTCACATCGACAGCCTGGGGGTTCTCACCGACCGAACGAACCTCAAGGCCCCAGCGGGTCCGGTGCACGAGCCAGGCACAGAGGGGCACCACCAGGTAGATCAGGTAGAAGGGCCACGGCTGGCCGAACAGGGCAGGGCCGACAAGGGGTATGTCGACGAGGAGGGGCACCTCAACAACCGACGCCATTCGCGTGGAGGGCTCCCACTCCGACCCAAGGAAGCCGACCACGCCCAGAACCAGGATGTTGAGGGTCAGGCCCACGACGAACTGGTCCGCTGTCAAGCGGTGGCTCATCTGGGCCTGCACCGAAGCGACCACCGCGCCGGCGACGGTTCCACAGGCCAGACCGACCGCCACCGATCCTGTCATGTGGTAGCCCATGGCTGCTGCGAACGCCCCCGCCAGGATCATCGCCTCGACCGAGATGTTCAACGTGCCTGCCCGTTCGGCGACCCATTCACCGGTTGCTGCGAACGCCAACACAACGGCGAACCTGGCAGCCGCCGTATACGCGGTGTCCGTGCTGGCGACATCCCAGACCGCTGAGATCAGGCCGCCCATCAGACCCTGCTCCTTGCCACCGCCAGGGCTCTGCGCCTCTGGCGGATGAACATGATCGCAGGTGGCAGGAGAAGGGCCAGGACAATCAGGCCCTGGACCACGTCGGTCACCCTTCTTTCGATTCCCGTCGATGCCAGAAAGCCCGACCCGGTCCGCAGGCTGGCAAACACGAAAGCCATTGGGATCACGGCAAGGGCACGGTTGTTGGCCACGAGTGCCACAAGAAGGCCGACCCAGCCGATGCTCACCGAGAATCCCGAGACCATCCGGTAATTGGCGAAGTCTCCACCGGTCAGCATGAACGCACCAGCCAGGCCGGCGAACCCGCCCGAAGCCAGCATGGCAATCATCCCCTGGGCCGACTCACTGATGCCGAACCGCCTCGCAACCTTCCTGTTGTGCCCCACCACGGTGAGCCGGTAGCCCCACAGGGTCCGGCTCAGCATCCATCCGACCAGGAGCACCAGGCCAATGGCCAGAAGGGCACTGATCGGAAAGTCGTTACCCCACAAGGCGATTCGTGGCATTCGGGTCTCAGGTGGCAACTGTTCGCTGACGAGGTTCCGGTTACCCAACTTGGCCTCGGAGTCGAGCAGGAGCCAGGGGTGCTTCAGGCCGTACCCGACCAGGTTGGATGCAACAGACACCAACAACAACGTCGTAAGCACCTCAGGGACCTTTCGCCAGTAGCGCAGCCCCCCGGCAATGCCTGACCAGAGTGCCCCACCGACAACTCCGGCAACGAGGATGACGACGAGTACCAGAGGCCCCGGTCCGGGAACCCTCGTGCTGAAGTAGGTGGCGAACGCCGCCCCGACCAGGAGTTGACCCTCCTGCCCGATGTTGACCAGACCCACCTTCGTGTTGATAATTGTGCCGATGGCGACCATCGCCAGGGGAATCGTCACCCCGATTGTGCCTCCCCATCTGCCCGGCTTCAGGACGCTTCCGTTCAGCAGTGCTCCGCCCACGGTTGTCCAGTCGGCACCCACCGCCTCAACGATCATGCCCGAGATCAGAAGGGCGCCGAGCGCACAGACTGCGTACAGGACGGCTACCTCCACGAGGCGGCTCCGCGCTCCCCGCTCGGCAGTGGTTTGGGCACTCACAACAGGTCACCACCCATGAGGCGGCCGATCCTTTCCCGGGTCGCCTCGGAACGGACCATCTCCCCGGTCACCTGACCCCTGAAGATGACGACTATCCGGTCCGCCAACTCCAGGATCTCGTCCAGTTCGCTTGAAATGAGGAGGATTCCGACACCGGACTCGGCCGCCTGTCTTAGTTGATCGGTCATGTACTCGATTGCCCCGACATCGAGCCCGCGTGTCGGTTGTGCGGCAACCAGCACCGTTGGGTCAGCGGTGAGCTCGCGTGCCAGGACGACCCGTTGCTGGTTACCCCCCGACAGCGACCACATGGGAGCGTCCGGTCCTGTGCACATGATTGCGAACCGGTCGATCAGGTCAGAGGAGGCCTTGGTCAGTACCGCACCGTCGATGATGCCGCGTGTCGACATGCCTGACTGGTTCGAGAGCATGAGGTTCTCAGCCACGGTCATCTCAAGAACTATGCTGGAGTCGTGTCTGTCCTCGGGGATGACGGCAACACCGGCCCGCAGGGCAGAACCGAGTTGGCCGACATCCACCTCTACACCATCTACGAGAATCTCGCCACTGGACTGTCTGCGCAGGCCCGAGAGAAGGTCGGCGATGACCCGCTGGCCGTTGCCCTCAACCCCGGCAAGGCCCAGAATCTCACCAGCCTGCAGGCTGAACGTCAGGTCGTCGAGTTCCATTGAGCCGCCGGGTTCTCTGACCTCAACCTTCCTGAACTCCAGGACGGGGGTGTGCCCGCGTCGACCTGCTTCATCGCCTAGAACGCTCAGATCAGATGTCGGCCCTGGTTCCCCCGCACCTCGGAGGCGGACATCGCGCCCGACCATGGCCCTTGCCAGCATTCCGGCATCGGCATCGGCGGTGACGTAGCGGTCTACGACAAGGCCGTTCCTCATGATCGTCACCCGGTCCGTGACTTCAAGCATCTCTGTCAGCTTGTGACTCACCAGGGCCACTGAGCGACCCTCCTGTTCAACGACCCCGCGCAGCGAACGGAACAGGTCCTCGGACTCCTCCGGGGTGAGGACAGACGTCGGCTCATCGAAGATCAGGATCTCCGGTTCTCGCCTCAGACACTTGAGAATCTCAACCCTCTGCCGGAGCCCGACAGGCAGATCTGCAACACGTGCATCTGGATCGATGCGGAGGCCGTAGCGCTCGCTCAACTCTCCGACAGCATTCCTGACACCGGTCTGGCTGAGCCGCCCTGTGTCACCCAGGGCCACGTTCTCCCATACGCTGAGTGCCTCTACGAGGCTGAAGTGCTGGTGCACCATCCCAATTCCGAATGAGGCGGCAACCACGGGGTCGGTGATCCTCACGGACGCACCGTCAACGAGGATCGAACCCGAGTCGGGCACGACCAGACCGATCAGCATCTTCATCAGGGTGGACTTACCCGCCCCGTTTTCTCCCAGGATCCCGTGAATCTCGCCCCTGTGGAGTTCTAGGTCAACCGCGTCGCACGCGGAAACCGCTCCGAAACGCTTGCTCAGGAGGCGTGTGCAGACGGCCGGTGGGGGCCCTGACGCAGCAGGACCCCCACCTTTCAGGCCGTTGTCAGCCTCGGTCAACTCGCTCAGTAGCCGTAGGCCTCGGCCTTGATGGCCCCGAACTCGGCTGAAAACGCTCCACTGGCGATATCGGCGTAGACAGCGTCCATCGCCGCCTGCTGGTCGGCGGTGGCGTTGCAGATGACCGCACCCGGTTCCGGATCAACGCCCACCCGGAATACCTTTGTCTGGCCCTCGGTCACAGCGCCGCTGAAGATCTGCGGGAAGATCGCTGCCACGTAATCGCCTCCGTCGAACCTGACGGCTATGTCCCACGTCAAATCACCCTCACGGGTACAGACGTCGGAGGGTCCGGCGCTCAGTGCCACCACACCGTTCTCATTGGCCAACTGGACGATCGCCTCGTGTGCACCACCCAGGTACGGGTAGACGACGCCAACACCCTCACCGAGGGCCGTGTTGAACGCCTCGGTGGCGTTGGGCACGTTGTCGAAATCGTACGGCCACGCACCTGTCGGCACGTAGGTCACGGTGAACGACGCGTCTACCGCCTGGAGGCCCATCTCAAAGCCCCGCAGTGCCTCCATCTCGAAGTTCAGGTCGCAACAGCCGATGAAGTAAGCGACCGTCGATCCCCGCTCCTGGAGCAGGAGACCCGACGCGTATCCGGCCGAGTAGCTGATCTCGGAACTGTCGTCGAGGCTCTGGGCCAGACCCGGGAGGGACTCGAACCCGGCACCACAGTTGCAGTACCAAAATATGTCCGAATACTCCTCGGTCAGGTCCGGAAGCGGCTCGGCGATCTCGCTGGCGCCCACGATGATGATGTCAACGCCCTGCTCGGCGAGGTTCGACAGTTCGGTAGCGGCGTTTGCCGCCTCGATCTTGTCAACCACGATCGGATCCTCGAAGCCGTTCTCCGCGGACAGCCTGATAGCGGCATCTACCACCGCCTGGTAGTAGGCACCGTCATCGGCAGGTCCAGCAGCGGCCACGCCGAGGGTGATCTTGCCGTCGCCGTTGGCATCGAAGGCCATGTAGTTGGGGCCGTATTCGGGGAAGCTGATGGAGG
>DLRQ01000090.1 GCA_002501135.1 Candidatus Neomicrothrix sp. UBA7884 | reverse complement strand
GCCTTTGAGAGTGACCGGGACGGCAACAACGAGATCTTTGTGATGAACCTCGACGGTGGACACGTGGTGTCGCTTGGTCAGCAGGGTATTCCCAGTAGTTGGGGTGGATGATCGTGACGAGTCTGTTGGGATGATCGTGTTGACTAGGGGTGTTCAAGTCCCCCCCTCCGACACCACTACCTGCTGGACGTAGTGGGGCTGCTTTCCGTCAGACGAACACGATCTGGGCGCCTTCGGAGAGTTCCATGAATTCGCCGACGTTAATCACGTCTGCGACCTCGTCTAACAGGTCGTCGGAGTTCAGGCCCATCATGTCGACTGACATCTGGCAGGCCCACAGGTTGGCTCCCATGTCGGACAGCATCTGTAGGAACTCGGGCACCTCCGGGACATCCAAGTCGGCGATCTGATGCTTCAACATCTTGGTCGCCATGCCGGTCATGCCTGGCAGGCCGGCGAGACCCTGCGGCATGCTCCTCAAGTCTGGGCTCTTGAGCGTGCTTCGAATAGGGACCAAGGACCCCATCTGCGTTGATGTGACAGATGTCAAGTCCGTCTCCAAGACGTGTGCCGGCCCGGAATCGTCACGCCCTGACGAAGGCACCAACCGTCTCGATGTGCGAGGTGCTCGGGAACATGTCGACCACGGTCACCCTCTCCAGGTTGAGCCCTGACTCGACGAGGAGAGCGGAGTCACGGGCGAACGATGCGGGATCACATGAGACGAGCACGAAGAGGTTAGGTTGAGCTGCCACCAGGGAAGCAACACCCGACTTGGCGAGGCCATCTCTGGCTGGGTCGGCAATGACGATGGCAGAGCGAGTCGCCTTCCATGTCTCAACCGGTGCTTTCACGATCTTCACGTCGCTGTCAGTCAGATTGACCCGTGCGTCGGCAACGGAGTCGGCTCCGCGTTCGATGGCGGTCACCCGTCGCTCCTGCCCGACCGTGCCGGAAAAGATGCCGATTCCGGAGTAGGCGTCAACCAGAGGGCCGTCGCTACCGAGAGTGTCAACGATGTCGCTCACCTCATGGACCAGGGCGTCGACTCCAGCCGGCCTGTTCTGGAAGAACGACCGGGCGGAGATGCGCCATGACCGCCCGGCGGCATGCTCGTGGATCCAGGCCCTACGCCCCTCAAGCAGTTCTGCTCTGCTGACCACGATCACGTCGTCGGGTACGTCGACCTCGAAGGGATCGCCGTCGACCAGAACCATGCGCTCACCGGTGCGTGCCCCGACGCGGATTGTGACCTCGTCGGCTCTACCGAAATGGCTTTCCACAAGGAGTTCCTCAAGTCCCGAATCGACGGCCAGGCATGCCGATGGGATGACGACGTCATGGGAACCGGTTTCCCTGTAGCCGGCGCGCCCGTTGAGGACCGCCGCCCTCACGGTTGTCCGTCCGGTGTCGTCGGCCAACTCACGGGAACTGATGGTTGGGGCAGCGACTCCTGCGCGATCGAGTTGCTCAGCCAGGATCGAGGCCTTCATCTCCGGTTGTCCGAGGAGGTCAACGTGCATCAGGTTACAGCCGCCGCAGCCGTCCAACCGGTGGGCGCAGGGGACCGGTATGCGGTCGGGAGAGGCGGCCAGTACCTCGGTGACGGCCGCTCGCGACCAGCGCTTCTCTTCTCTGAGTAACTCCACCACTACGGTCTCTCCGGGTAGGGCGCCCTCAACGAAGACGACCTGGCCGTCTGGGGCACGTGCGACGCCTGCTCCATCGCGCGCTGTCGCCGTCACATGAAGTTCCATCCAGCGACGCTACCTGTCGGGCGCGAGGTCGGCGGGTCGGACGTCGTCGGATGCCACGGTGATCCGACGTGTATTGACAGGGGTGGTCGGTTGCGGAATGATCCCCCGCACACGCCGAAGGGACCGGCCAGACCAGAATGGAGAGTGTGTGATGCGCGCGGACCTGTTGATGAGTGTTGTTTCCAACCGGGCAGCCGACATGAGAGCGATAATCCTGCCCTTCGTACTGGCCCACACGGGGGTCGTCATTGCGATCGCCTTCGGCGCAGCAGGCCTTGAGGCTGACGGCGTCACCCTGGCGGTAGCCGCATGGGCCGTGCTGGGGTCGCTCTGGGCGATGATCTGGACCGACGGATGCATCCAGGACCTCGGAGCAGGCGCCAAGGACATGGATGAGGAGATGGCCAACAGCCACATAGGCCGCAACTACGCAAAGTCCCCGTTCACCGCCTTCAGGGTCATGAACGTGGCGATCGTGACCCTGATTGTCGTGGCTGAACTGATGGCCCTCTACTAGGCCGAGTTGAGTTCGGCGGCTACAGCGGCGGCCATGTCGGCCAGCGAGAAGAACACGTGATCCATCTCGGGTAGATCCGGTATTCCGACTTCTGACAACCGGTTGCGGTCAATCCAGGCGTTGTCCAGGCCGATTGATCGCGCCGGTACGTGGTCGTGCCTGATGCTCTGGGCCGTGTGGAGGATGTCGGCCTTCCCGTGGCCCAGATCAGCAGCAACGTGCTCAACCAGGTAGTCGAAGTTGGCGGCGTCGGGCTTGTAGGAGCCGATGTCCTCAGCCGTGTAGACGGCGTCGAACTCGAGCATCAGCGTGCGTTTGAGGCGGCAAAGCTAGCCCGGTCCACGTTGGAGAGGATCACGAGGTCGAACTGCCCTGACATGAACCTGAAGGCATCGCTCAGGTCGGGAAACGCAGGCCATAAGGAAACCGACCCACCGAATGCCTCGTCAAGAGAAGTTGATGTAGGCAGGTCAAGGCGCGCTGCAATGGAACGGTGAACCCGTTCGAGGACAACGGGATAGGGGAGTGAAGGGGTGGCCGCCTACTGATCTGCCTCGAAACCGTTGAAGGCCTCAAGGGCCTGTTGTCTGGTCACGTTTCCGCATGACCCTGCTGCGAGGAGTGGCTGGAGGGCCGACCAGATTCCCGACTCCCAGTCGATGAGGGTCCCGTAACAGTCAAAGCTGAGCACAGAGTGGTCGGTCAGGCGACGGACCATCTCCGGTGATTACGGGGCTGTGGTCCGGGATCGGTCTACCCCAAGGTGCAGGACGTCGGGGCGTGAGTAGTGGCCGGCCGGGTCGAAGTTCTGGCGCTGTCTGGCGACCTCACCGATGTCCAGGTCGGCCCACACGATGGCTTCCTCGTTGCGGACCGGCTCGACGACCCATGCACCGTCAGGTCCGGCGATGCAGGTTCCTCCATTGTGGTAGCGCTCACCCCCGGGGAGCATCTGCCTGAGCGGGAAGTCATCCGGTACGTGCTCAGACCGGTAGACGGCACCGACACTGATCACGAAGACTCGGCCCTCCTTGGCGATGAACCTGGTGATGTCCTCAGTGAGGCCCACCGAGCCGGGCCAGGCAGCCACATGTACCTGGGATCCGGTCGCATACATTGCCGTCCTTGCCAGGGGCATCCAGTTCTCCCAGCAGTTGAGACCCGTGAGGCGGACACCTCGGTGGTCATGTGCAATCAGGCCGGCACCGTCACCATCGGCCCACACAAGGCGTTCCGTGTAGGTGGGCTTCAGTTTCCGATGGACACCTACAACTCCCTCCACCGGGTCGATTGCCACAAGGGAGCAGTAGACGGAACCCATCGATGCGGACCGTTCGACAACCCCCACATACGCGAAAAGCCCGGCCTGTCGGACGGCATCCACGACCGTCTCAAATTCGGACCCGTGTACGTCGACGGACTGATCCAGGTACAAGGCGAAGGCGGCCTGCTGGTCTGGCTCCTCCCAGGCGGCTGAGTTCGTGCGATCAAGCCAGATGGGGTAGCCGGGAACGAATACCTCCGGGAACGCAATCAGGTCGGCGCCGCCATCGGCAGCCTCAACTATCCGGTCCACGACTACTGCGATAGTTCCTTCACGGTCGAGGAAAGAGGGGGTGGCCTGAACGGCGGCGACACGCATGTCGGGTAGTTTGCTCCACTTGGTAGTTGAGGGCAAAACGGCTCCCTCAAGGTAGATAGGAGCACCGAGTGAGGACGACACAGGACAGGTGGAGTTGAAATGGGCCTTACGGAGCGTAGGCAGATGGCTACCGAGGCCATCCATGCGGGCGAAACCCACGATCCATCAGGTGCACACATTGCACCCATCTTCCAGACGTCGACGTTCACGTTCCCTGACATGGCTGCCGTCGAGGCCCGGGCAGTCGGGGAGTCCGATTCGTACATGTACTCCCGCGGAGGCAACCCCGGAAGGAAGGCTCTGGCTGCGAAGTTGGCAGCCCTTGAGGGTCTTGGGCTGGAAGATTCCTCCGCGGAGATCTTCGGATCAGGGATGGCCGCAATCGCAGCTGCCCTGATGGGAACAGCCAAGGCAGGCGACCACATCATCACCCAGCAGGTCCTGTACGGCTCAGCCGATCATCTGATCTCGGATGTGCTCACCCAGTTCGGGGTGAGCAACTCCCGGGTCGCAGGGCTGGAACCGGATGCGCTCGCAGCGGAGTTGGAGTTGCACCCCGAGACCACGGCTGTGTACATGGAGACACCAGCCAACCCGACGATGACGCTCATCGACATATCTGCAACGGCGGAGACCGCCCATGCAGCCGGAGCGAAGGTGATCGTGGACAACACGTTCGCCACGCCGATTCTTCAACGTCCGCTCAGCCTCGGCGCCGACGTGGTTGTCCACAGCACCACGAAGTTCATCAACGGACATGGCACGGTTATCGGTGGTGCTGTGGTCAGCACCGACGAGACACTCATGGCCGAGGAGATCGGTTCACTGATTCGATTCACGGGTGGGGTTCCCAGTCCGTTTGACTGCTGGCTGACCAACCTGGGACTCAAAACCCTGCCGCTGCGGATGCATCAGCACTGTGCAAACGGCATGGCCGTTGCGGAGTTCCTCCAAGAACACCCTGCGGTCGCTTCCACCTCCTACCCGGGTCTGTCCAGCCATCCGCAGCATGAACTGGCGGGACGCCAGATGGACGGATTCGGTGCCCTGATCGCCTTCGACATGGGCTCATATGACGCCGCTACACGGTTCCTCGACCAGTTGGCGCTCTGCTCGCTGGCGGTCAGCCTTGGCAACGTTGACACGCTCATCGAGCACCCCGCCTCGATGACCCATGCGGTTGTACCGCCTGAGGAGCGTGCCGCCTCCGGCATAACCGACGGTCTAATCCGGATATCTGTCGGCCTCGAAGCCTCTGTCGACATTGTCTCCGACCTTGAACAGGCTCTTGAGGCATAGATATCGCCTCCCCTTGTCTACCGGAGCCGAGGACAGGTAGCCTGCCGCCGCTGCGGACACGGTTGGTGCGAGGTTGAGGGAGGCTCTCCATGGACGTACTGAACAGAGACCAGGTTGAAGCCTTCTGGAGAGACGGATACCTCTTCCTGGAAGACGCTGTTCCTCCGGAGAAGCTGACGGCCCTCTCGTCCGAGTTCGACAACTGGGTAGACCAGAGTCGCTCCCACCGCCAGGCATTTGGAACGACCCTGGACGGACGGCCACGCTTTGACGTGGAGCCGGGACACACTGCCGAGGCGCCGACCCTCAGGCGGATCTCCTCTCCGACAGAGATCTCCGACACCTACCTGGACGTGATGCGATCGAGCATTGCAGTCGATGCCGTGGCACAACTCATTGGACCGAACGTGACCCTGAACCACTCGAAGGTCAACTCCAAGCTCCCCGGGGCCAGAACCGAGGTGAAGTTCCATCAGGACTTCCTTTTCGAACCTCACAGCAACGACGACATGATCACCGTGCTCTACTTCCTAGACGACGTCACCATGCAGAAGGGACCCCTCGAGGTGCTCCCCGGGAGCCACCGGGGCCCCTTGTACGAGCACTGGCATGACGGCGTGTTTACAGGCTCAGTGGCCAGCGCGGTCGTTGACGAGACCAGGGATGGCATGGTCCCATGCCCCGGGCGCTCAGGATCGGCTTGTCTGATGCACGGTCGCACCCTGCACGGCTCGGGGCCCAACCACTCCGACAGCCCCCGGACCCTGTTCATCTGCGCGTACAAGGCCGAGGACTGTCGTCCACTGCAGGCATGTCACGTGCCCTCCGTCCACGAGGGTGAGGTGGTGCGAGGTGAGGCAACCAACCGTGTTCGCTGCAGCGAGTCCGAGATGGCGTACCCGGAAATCCCGACCGGAGCCTCCTTCTTCAACCAGCAGGAACGCCATACGGTGGACATGTGAGCAGAGCCGACCTGCTCCAGCTTGAGGTCAGCACCGACAGCGGTCTTGGGGAGCGCGCACGGTTGGGTGTGATCGTTCTCGAGTCAGATCACACGCTCGAGGCAGAACTTCGGGCGCCTGACATTGACGGTGTCGACCACTATGTGTCCCGCATTGCCAACGACTCAACCATTACGCCTGATTCGCTGACAGCGATGGAGGAGAGGTTGCCCTTGGCTGCGGCCCTCCTTCCTGTCGAACTTCGACTGGACGCAATCGGCTACGGCTGTACGTCGGCAGCCACGCTCATTGGCGAGGAAGGGATCGAGGCGGCCCTCAACTCGGCCCATCCGGGAGTGCCCTGCACCAATCCCATCACAGCCGCCGTAGCAGCCTTTGCGGCCCTTGGAGTCAGCCGCATCGGCATCGTGGCCCCGTATACGGCCGATGTTACGGATCGAATCGTCCGGCATCTCAAGTCGGCCGGGCTAGACGTTGTGGCTGTCGGATCTTTCCTTGAACCAGATGACCACGTCGTTGCGCGGATCACCGAAGGTGCCGTTGCCGACGGTGTAGCCATCGTGGCAGATTCAGACGGATGCGAGGGCGTGTTCGTCTCCTGTACCAGCCTCAGGACCTTCGGTGTCCTCGCCGATCTGGAGGAGCGTCTCGACAGGCCGGTCGTCTCCAGCAACCTTGCGCTCACATGGCACCTCTTGAGACTCGCCGGGGTCGATGATCAGGTTCCCGGTCTTGGTCGGCTCTTCACCGCAGGGATCTATCGGGGCAACGGTTGATCGGCCAGCCGCCACCCCGGGGGTTTCCTGAGGCCGAATACCGGCGACGGACCGAGGCCGCCCAGGAGATGATGGCCGGCTCCGGCATCGACTGCCTCCTCGTCTGTACCGAACCCGAGGTCAGGTACTTCACCGGCTTTCATACACCCTTCTGGCAGAGTCCCACCCGATCATGGTTCGTGGTCGTACCCCCGGCCGGAAAGCCGATAGCCGTCATCCCTGCAATCGGGGAGGACACCATGTCGGGTACATGGGTCGACTCCATCCTCACCTGGCCCGCACCACAGCCCGGTGATGACGGCATCTCCCTCCTTGCTGCCGCTCTGGGCGATGTGGTCGGTCCGGGCGGCACTGTCGGGCTACCGATGGGACACGAGACCCACCTGCGTATGCCCTTGAGTGACTATGCGGTGCTCCGGGGCCGTCTGGGAGGCGTCGACTTCGTAGATGCAACCCAGATCGTGCGCTCACTGCGCATGGTCAAATCCGAGGCCGAGATCGCCAAGGTGGCCCACATCTGCGCCATAGTGTCCGATTCCTTTGTTGCCCTTCCCGATTTCGTTCATGTCGGCATGAGCGAGCGTGAGGCCTTTCGGGCCTTCAAGGTCGACCTCCTGCAGAGGGGAGCCGACGACGTTCCGTACCTGGTTGGTGCCACCGGACCCGGCTTCACGGATGTGATCAAACAGCCCAGCGACAGGTTGATCGAACACGGCGACCTGCTCATGTTCGACACCGGCTCGATATTCGACGGCTACTCCAGCGACTTTGACCGCTACTTCGCATTCGGAGAGGTCGGCCCGGACGCGGCGAAGGCATACCGGACGGTCTGGGAGGCAACCGAGGCGGGACTGCGGACAATGCATCCGGGTGCCACCACTAGCGACGTCTGGGCAGCAATGGCCGAGGTCCTTGCCGCTGGAGGCTCGTTGGGGAACTCCGTTGGGCGTCTGGGACACGGGCTCGGAATGCAGGTGACGGAGTGGCCCTCGAATACCGCTGACGACAACACCGAGATCGTGGAGGGCATGGTCCTCACGCTGGAACCCGGCCTCACCTGGGAGCCCGGCAAACTGATGCTCCACGAGGAGAACGTGGTTGTCCGTAGTGAGGGCCCGCAGTTGCTCTCACGCAGGGCTCCACCAGACCTCCCGGTTATCGACTGACAGGGGGGCCATGCCCCTCGACGGCTGTGACGTTGACCGGCACAACCGCCCGGCGTAGCATCTGGCAACCTCGAGTCGGGCAGGCAGCGAGGCAAAAAGGTGTGTGCCCAGGATCTGGTCGCCTGACAGAGAGCACGGACATGCACTTCGGATACTTCCTCAACCAGAACAACCTCGGCCTCGCAAAGCCCTTCCACGAGGTGGTCGATGAGGGTCGCCAGATAGCCACCTACTGCGACCGCAACGGATGGCACTCCATCTGGACCACCGAACACCACTTCGGCCACGAGGGGCTCGAGGTCTGCCCCAACCCGGTCCTCATGACAGCCGACCTGGCGGCGCGCACAGAGCAGATCAGGATCGGACAGGCCGCCAGCATCATCACCTTCCACCATCCGATCCGGCTCGCCGAGGACTTGGCAATGCTCGACCACATGAGCGGTGGCCGTCTCGAGGTCGGTGTGGGTCGGGGTATCTATCCCCGCGAGGCGGTGAACATGAACCCGACCTCTGATGTCAGGAACTCAGACGTCAACCGTGCGCTCTTCGCCGAGACGCTCGAGGTGATGAGGCGCTGTTGGACTGAGGAGTTCTTCTCCTTTGAGGGTGACCACTTCACCTTCCCCCAACCGGGCCTCACCTTCGATCACTCGATGAGCCCACCGACGGCAGCGAATACCGATCCGGAGACCGGCGAGATCACCGCCCTGGCAGTCGTGCCGCGACCGATGCAGCAGCCCCACCCTCCACTGTGGCAGGTAATCGACACCCCACCGTCAATTCGCTTTGCAGCCGAGAACGACCTGCAGGGCATGTTCTGGATACCACCCACCGACGCCATGGTTCCGCGCTTCGAAATGTACCGAGATGCCGCGTCAGAGGCCAGGGGCGCAGAGGTGGAGATGGGAGAAGGTGTGGCCCTGGTTCGGGACCTCTTCGTGACAGAAACCATGGAAGAGGCCGAACGCCTTGGCGGACCCGGGATGCTCACCTACCTGGAGTGGGTCTGTCATTTCCGGGGTCTCGGGAACCACATGTTCCCCGGCGAGGAACTGCCCGACACGGCCGGAAAGCTTGATCTCCTGTCCTACGAATGGCTGCACCCACGCAACATGTTGTTCGGCACTCCTGAGTACATCGCCGAGAAGATTCAGGAGATGAAGGACAAGTTGAACCTGAAGACCCTCCTCTTGTGGTCGAACTTCCCGGGTGTGGCCCACGAGGCCGTAATGGACAGCATCACCATGTTCACCGAACGGGTCATGCCACTCTTTGCCGAGGAAGCGAAATAAGGGGGGCACGGCCTGATGGCACTCGAGGTACGAAAGTTGGTGACGCAATCCGAGGAGGTCCGCATCGAGGGAGGGCGGGCGGCCGATCCGCCCCTGTGCCTATACGGGGTGGCCGCAGTCATCGCAAACCCCTGGGCCGGGGCAGGGTTCGTCGATGACCTGAGGCCCGAAATCCTCGAGGTAGCGCCTGAACTCGGCGCACTGGTCGTGCCCAGGCTGGTCGAGGCCGCCGGTGGTGGCGACGCGGTCGAGGGGTACGGCAAGGCGGCGATGGTCGGAACGTCCGGCGAGGTCGAGCACGGATCAGCCCTGATCCACACCCTCCGGTTCGGGAACGTGTTCAGGGACGCTGTAGGTGGAACCTCGTACCTCTCGTTCACCAACACCAGGGGTGGCCCCGGGGCGACCATCTCGATTCCGATGATGCACAAGGCGGATCCCGGCTGGAGGTCCCACTACCTCACCCTCGAGATAACGGTTGCGGACGCGCCTGCTCCCGACGAGATCGTGGTGGCGATCGGTGCGTCGGTCGGTGGTAGGCCTCACCACCGCATTGGCAACCGCTACTCCGACATGGAGGAAATGGGCCTCGACCCTGAATGAGGCACCAACCCTTTACCCGGGTGGACGGTGTGGGGCCGCCCCTGGTCCTGATCCACGGCGTGGGCCTCGACCACACAATGTGGGACCTGGTGGTCGATCGCCTGGCGGAGATCAGGACCGTTGTCCGCTATGACATCTCCGGCCATGGCCGTACGCCTGACCAGCCAGGTGAGCGCAGTATTGACGACTTTGTTGACGAACTCCTGTGCGTGCTCCAGGCGCAGGGTCTGGTTCGTCCTGAGGTGGCTGGGATCTCAATGGGCGGCATGATCGCCCTAGCGGCGTCGGCACGGCGCCCGGACCTGTTCGACAAGGTGGCCCTCCTGAACACCGTGGCCGATCGTACGGCCGGCCAGGTGGCCGGCTTGAGAGAGCGCCTGGCCGCAGCTGAGAGCGACGGCATGCAGGTAGTGGCCGAAATGGCGATCGACCGGTGGTTTGAGCCCGACTGGCATGCCGAGCACCCCTACCGGGTCGCTGCGGTGGGGGAGCGGCTCTGCTCGACAGACCTTGTCGGATACCTGAAGGCGTACCGGTTGTTCATCGACGGAGACCCGCTGATGCCGAAAGGTGCTGCACGGATCAGCGCTCCTGTTCTTGCAATGACAGGGGAGCTGGACGTCGGCTCAACCCCGGCCATGTCCACCGCATTGGCAGAATCCGTGCAGAACGGGCAGGCTCGTATTCTCAACAACCTCCATCACCTTCCACCAATCGAGGACCCGGACGTGTTCGCAACAGCCCTGATCGACTTCCTGGAGAGGGAGGCGCAGTGATCGACTACCAGATGTACGTAGACGGCGAGTTCTGTGATGCCTCCGACGGTGCTCGCTTCGACTCCATCAACCCGGCAACCGGTGAAGCGTGGGCATCAGCTCCAGCTGCAACCGAAGAGGACGTCGACAGGGCCGTGCGTGCTGCGCGGCGTTCTCTCTACGACGGCGACTGGGCCGAAATGACACCGACCCGCCGTGGCAGCCTGCTCTACGCCCTCGCTGACCTGATGGCCGAGCGGTCTGAACACCTTGGGTCCGTCGAGACCCGGGACAGCGGAAAGCTGGCGGTTGAGACCCGCGGCCAGTCCGCCTACGTGGCCGAGTACTACCGCTACTACGCCGGCCTGGCCGACAAGATCCAGGGTGACACGCTTCCTATCGACAAGCCGGACCTGCATGTATTCACGACCCGGGAGCCGATCGGCGTGGTCGCCGGAATTGTCCCGTGGAACGCCGAGATGCTCCTCACGGCGACAAAGGCCGCACCTGCGCTTGCAGCCGGCAACACGGTCGTGATCAAGTCCTCCGAGGAGGCTCCGGCCCCGGTGCTGGAGTTCGCCAAGCTGGTCGACGAGGTTGGCTTCCCACCCGGGGTGTTCAACCTGATCACCGGTTTCGGTGAGCCGTGTGGCCGGGCCCTGACAAGCCATCCCCTCGTGAGCCGCGTGGCATTCACAGGAGGTGTCGACGCTGCACGCCATGTTGTCGCCAACACGGCCGCCAACTTCGCTCCCGTTTCGCTGGAGCTGGGCGGCAAGTCGCCAATTGTCATCTTTGACGATGCCGACCTCGAGGGTGCGGTAAACGGTGCCGTTGCGGGCAACTTCGGAGCAAGTGGCCAGAGTTGCGTGGCTGGCACACGGGTGTTCGTCCAGGCCGGCATCCACGACGAGTTCATCACAGAGGTGGTCAGGCGCGCCGAGGCCGTCCGGATTGGTGACCCCCTCGATGCGGCCACCCAGATGGGGCCACTGGCTACCGAGGCTCAGCGGGACCGCATTGAGGCTGTCATCGCCGAATCGACAGCCCAGGGGGCGACCATCCACACCGGTGGCCAGAGGCCCGCGGGTATGGACTCAGGCTGGTATTTCCAGCCGACCGTCATTGGCTGCAGCGACCAGGATGTGATCAGCACCAGGGTCGAACTCTTCGGGCCCGTCATGTCCGTCCTCTCGTTTGAGACCGAGGAGGAGGGCGTTGCGCTCGCCAACGACACCGAGTTCGGGCTCGGTGCCGGTGTCTTCACGAGGGATGTTGCCCGGGCACACCGGGTCGCCAAGGCGATCCGCTCCGGGATCGTCTGGGTGAACACGTACCGGGCCATCTCACCGGTCGCTCCCTTCGGCGGCTTCGGCCAGAGCGGCTACGGACGTGAGGCTGGCATGGACGCCGTCTACGAGTACACGCGCACAAAGAGCGTGTGGATCAACACTTCGGACAAGCCGATGTCTAACCCTTTCGTGATGCGGTGATCCATCAGTTCGACGCCGACACAGCAGCTGATTCGGTCGGGGAGGGCTGTTGGAAGGCGCACCTGACCGACAGCTGGAACATCGGCGACAACCCCAACGGTGGCTATCTGGTGGCTACAGCGCTGCAGCCTGTCCGACAACTCTGCTCCCACCCTGACCCGATGTCGGTTACAGCCCACTTCCTGCGGCCAGGAACGGGTGGTGCCGAGGCCGACCTGACAGCATCAATACTCCGAACCGGACGCAGCGTCACGACGGCGAGGGCCAGCCTCAGCCAGGGCGGCACTGATCGTCTGGAGATCCTCGCAGCCTTTGGACAGTTGGACGGAAGCTCAGGGCACGGCCACGTGGTCACCGAGACGATGCCTGACATCCCGCCACCTGACGAGTGCGTTGAACGCTCCGGTCTGGAACAGGGCGTTGAACTGCACATCCAAAGTCGCGTGGACATGCGTGTCCACCCTGACTACGCGACAGCGGCAGCAGGAAAGCAGGCAAAGACCCTGGGTTGGATCCGCTTCAGCGACGGCCGTCAACCCGACACACTCTCGGCGGCGCTCTTCGTCGATGCCTTTCCGCCACCCATCTTCGGCCTGCTCGGTCGCATCGGCTGGGTTCCCACAATCGAGTTGACGGTCCATGTCCGCCAGCGGCCGGCACCCGGCTGGGTGTGCGGGCAGTTCGTGACCGAGGACCTCCACGACGGCCGGATGATCGAGTCCGGAACCCTCTGGGACTCGACCGGAGCCCTGTTCGCTAGGTCACGGCAACTGGCGATGTTACTTCCTGACGCCGGCGGCAGTTAGGTGCCTCCACCAGAGCCGTTTCGCTTCCCGGTGCGTATCAGGCCACGGGCCAGAAGTGAGCATGTGGGCGGCACCTGGGGACCAGATGGCGTGTTGCTTGCAGCCGTACAGGCCCCAGCCGTTGACGGGAAGGCCAACAAGGCCGTCTTGCGGGCTCTCGCCACCGCTCTTGAGATCTCCCGGCGAAACCTGAGAATCGTTGGAGGGGAGCGAAGCAGAGACAAACTTGTCGAGGTCGCAGACCCACCGGCCGACATGTCCGAACGTCTGGGACAACTCCTCTCAATCTGACGGCTCTACGCCAGGAGGTAGCGTGGGGATCGTGGGCGGAGCAGGAACACATGTGTATGGGCACAGTCGTGTTTTGATTGCCGGAGGTGGCATCTGCGGCCTGACCCTGGCCCTCTGCCTAAACCGCTCAGGACACGACGTAACGGTCTTCGAATCGGTGACAGAACCACGTGAGCTGGGCGTCGGCATCAACCTGCTTCCACACTGTGTGCGGATATTCCACGCCCTGGGCCTCAAGGCCCCCCTGGCCGAAAACGCCGTCATGACAGGCGAACTCCGGTTCTGCAGCGACGACGGAACCCTCATCTGGTCTGAGCCGCGGGGCCTTGAGGCCGACAACCCCTGGCCCCAGTACTCGATCCACCGCGGCCGCCTCCAGATGATCTTGCTTGAGGCCGCGCGGCGGGAACTCGGGGAAGACCGGGTGATGACCGGCCACCACCTGGCCGGCTTTGACCAGGACGACAGGGGGGTGACCGCCAACTTCGTGGACAAGAGAACCGGTGCTGCCCTGGACCCCGTCCAGGGAGACGCCCTGATCGGCTGTGACGGACTCCACTCATCTGTCAGGCGCCTGCTGTTTCCTGCCGAGGGCCCGATGCACTACTCAGGGCTGGTTCTCTGGCGAGGGGCAGTAGAAGCCGAGCCCTTCCTCGACGGCCGCACCATGTTTATGGCGGGGCACGAGCAGCAGAAGGCGGTCGTATATCCGATTCGAAATCCTCTGGCCCCGGGAGGTACGGCCCTCGTCAACTGGGTAGCCGAACGACCTGTGGACCTCGACGTGACCATCGCAGACTGGAACACTCCGGTTGATCCGGCCGACATAGCACCCTGGTTCGAGGACTGGGACTTCGGTTGGATACACGTAGGTGACCTGATCGCAGCCAGCGAGACGGCCTACGAGTTTCCGATGGTCGACAGGAACCCCCTTGAGCGCTGGTCACACGGACGCGTCACCCTCCTCGGCGATGCTGCCCATCCGATGCGGCCCAACGGAAGCAACGGTGCCAGCCAGGGAATTCTGGATGCAGAGGCCCTCGCACGGGCGCTGGAGGCCGAGCCGGATTCCGTCGCAGCACTTGTCTCCTATGAGGAGGAGCGTAGGGATGTGACAGGCCGTCTTGTCCTGGCAAACAGGCAGGCTGGCCCTGAGAGGGTGATGCAGTGGGTGAAGGACCGTTGCGATGGGTCATGCACCGATCGCCACACCTGCGTTGATGCACACGACCTTGAACGCGAGGCCAACGCCTACAAGGAACTGGCCGGCTTCGACATCGCACGCCTGAAGGCCATGGCAGACTGAGTCCAGTCAAACCCAGAGGCTCAGTGCACTTCGTGGTCTACAACGTCGACAGGTCTGATGCAGGCACCCTGCGTGCTGAGACCCGTGCACGGCACCTCGACTACGTCAGTGGTTACAAGGTGGTGTTCGGTGGTCCACTCATGGACCCCGAGGGTGAGATGTGCGGATCTCTCATCGTTATCGACCTACCCAGCCACGATGATGCAGTCGCCTTTGCGGCCGGTGACCCCTACACCCTCGCCGGTCTGTTTGAACAGAGCTCTGTCACTGCGTTCATGCAGGTGATCGGCCCCACCTGATCAGTTCAGGCTGGCCAGAAACTCAAGAAGGGCAGGGTTGACGACCGCTGGGTTCTCGAGGTTGCTCGAGTGGCCCGCACCCGGCACCGGAACAAAGGTCGTGGCACCACCGAATCCGTCAGCCATCGCCCGTCCACGTTCGAGCGGTAT
Organism: Candidatus Neomicrothrix sp. UBA7884; assembly: GCA_002501135.1. Taxonomy (GTDB): domain Bacteria; phylum Actinomycetota; class Acidimicrobiia; order Acidimicrobiales; family MedAcidi-G1; genus UBA3125. The sequence goes on along the minus strand of DLRQ01000090.1, from coordinate 100,969 downwards.
GGCGGCGTCCACCTCGCCATGGAACACAATCGCAGGGCACGTGATCTCCCCTAGGCGGTCGTCGGTAGCGTCACGCTCGAACAGACACTCCTTGGCAGCCATCCAGGCCGAAACAGGCTTGGCGTTCCACTTTGCCCTCCAGATGGCTGCATCAAAGCCCGGAGCAAACAGCACCCCAGCGAGGATGTCTCCCACCGGACCCGCCAGACCATCGGCAGTGGCGGCATCGAACAAGCCCTGGAACTGCGCACGCTCCTCGTCATTCAGGGCGGTTGCGTCGCTGTCGACAATGACTATGGCGCGAACCCTCTCAGGGGCGGCGAGAGCCGCCCTGACCGTCAGGAAACCACCCTGCGACATGCCACCGAGGACTGCAGAGTCGACACCGAGGTGATCCAGCAGAGCCAGGGCGTCGTCGGCAAGGTCCCAGTAGGTAAACGGCTCGGTGTAGACCGTCTGACCCCAGCCCCTCTCGTCGTAGGTGACGACACGCCAGCCGGCTTCGGTCAGGGGCCCCACCTGAGGGGCCCACATCTCATGGCCCATGGAGAAACCGTGGCTGAGGAGGATGACGGGCCCGTCGCCACCCGAGTCCACGTAGTGGATTGTCTGATTGTTTACCTCTGCGAACGGCATGGTTTCTCCTTCATCCCGGGCGGGTATTACAAATCGACCGTAGTCGGAGGTGGCGAGCCCCCCCACAGCGGCCGCGCCAAATACCCGGTATGCCGCTAGAAAGATTGTGTGCACCTGGACAAACCCCACCGCCACGGCGAGCCATTGTCGAGAGAAGTGTCTCTAGAGAGGTTGTCGGGTACACGATTCGACGTGATCGTGGTTGGCGGCGGAATCAACGGTGCCGTGTCAGCCCTCGCCCTGTCAGCACACGGGCTCAAGGTCGCTCTCGTCGAGGCTCACGACTTCGCCTCTGGAACCAGCCAGGAGTCCTCCAACATGATCTGGGGAGGCTTCAAGTATCTGGAGAGCTATGACATACGGCTCGTGGCAGGGCTCTGCCGGTCCCGCAACCGTCTTGCAGCGGCCTACCCGACACGGATTCTCGAGACCCGCTTCATGGCGGTTCTCGAACAGGGAGCACCCTTCGCCCCCTGGTTCGCCGCCCTCGGAGCCAACGCCTACTGGGGGCTTGGCCGCCTCAATACAGCGCGACCTCGCCACAGGTCCAGGCCGACCATCCATAGGCTGGAGCCGGCCGTTGAGGCCAGCCAGATCAGGGGAGGAGTTGAGTACTCCGACTACCTGCTGGCCGACAACGACTCACGGTTCGTCTCCGAGTTCGTCATCGGTGCTGAGCAGCACGGTGCGGTGGTGGCCAACTATGTGGCATTGGAGAAGGCCGAGTTCAACTCGAAGACCTGGCGCCTGACCCTCAGAGATCAGATGACCGGATCACCAATGGAGGCAACTGCGCGGGTGGTGGTGAACGCTGCGGGTCCGCGTGTTCCCGCGATCGGTTCTCTCACGCGTTCCACGACGCAGAGTCGTCTTGTCTACTCGAAGGGCGTGCACCTCACCGTGCCCCAGATAACCGACTCAGGGCGCATCCTCGCCTTCTTCGATGACGCCGAGCGTCTCTTCTACGTGCTGCCAATGGGACGCCGTTCTGTGATTGGCACAACCGATACTCCGGTCGATGATCCCGAAGTTGTGGTCACAGATGAGGACAGGTCGTTCCTGCTCGAGCAGGCGAGCCAGAGACTCAACCTCGACAGGAACCTTGACGCATCTGATGTCATCTCTGAGAGATGCGGTGTACGGGCCCTCGTTGTTCCGCCGGGAGGATCAGCACGGCGGCGCGACTGGACGGAGTTGTCACGACGACATGCAGTCGAGACCGACGAGGGGCGGGGAGTGGTATCCATTCTGGGTGGCAAGTTCTCAGACTGCTTGAACGTCGGCGCCGAGGTTGTAGATGCCGTTCGCCTCTGTGGACTGCAACCGATGCCACCTGCTCAGAAGTGGTTTGGGGAGCCGTCACAGGAGGACCGTCGGTCGTGCATTTCGCGGGCTGCCGGGCTGAGAATCGGTTCCGATGCCGCTGCGCTCATGTGGCGCCGCCACGGAAGGCGCATGGACGAGGTCCTGGATCTGGTGCGTGGTGAATCTGCCCTAGGCAGCCCGCTCGGAGATCTGGACCCACTGAGCATGGCCGAGGTGATTGTGATGGGCCGTCATGAGCGAATTCTCCGACCCGATGACCTCTTGAGGCGACGCACGATGCTGTCGATGCTCCATCGACCCGAGACCGTCACGGCTGACAGGGGAGTGCGAAGCGCCATCGAGATGATCCTCGGACCTGAGGGTCTGCGCACGATGGACGCTGACTCGGCGCCGGTGGATGACGTCAATGTCTAACACCGGCCCTGTGGATCCTCCTGAGATCGGTCTCGACGAGGCCTACTCGGTCAGGACGCCAGAGGACAACAAGCGGCTCTACCGTCAATGGGCCGCCAGCTATGAGGCCGGCTTCGTTTCAGACAACGGGTACATCTACCCATTTCAGGTTGCGGCAGCGTTCATGGACAACTCTGACAGCGCTACCCGGCGTGTGCTCGACATCGGCTGTGGAACTGGACTGGTAGGGGTGGGTCTGGCTGAGCTAGGAGGCCCCAGACCCGACGGCCTTGACCTCTCCCCGGAAATGCTCGATGAGGCAGGCCACAAGACCGACGCCCAGGGTCGTTCGATCTACGGAAACCTGACTGTGGGCGACCTCACGGGACACATCGGCCTGCCCGACGGGGCCTATGACGGGATCGTGAGTGCTGGAACCTTCACCCACGGCCATGTCGGGACAGCGGCATTCGACGAGCTCTACCGAGTTTCGGCAACAGGCGCGCTGTTCGTTGTCGGAATCAACTCTGACCATTACGAAAATCTGGGGTTCAGGGAACGATTCCTGAGCGACTGCGATTCTGGGCGAATCAGCGAACCGGAGATACGTCGAGTCCCGGTCTACGAGGCCGGAGAGCACGTCGACGATCACGCCGTCGTGGCGATCTTCAGGTCAACAGGCAGATAGTCAGGTGTGGTCATCCCTGGCAGGGATGTCACGATTCCACTCTGCAAGGGGATGCCTAACCCACCTGGTGACGGAGTGGGCGATTGCACCAGACCTGGCGAGCACCGGCTGGAAGGCCGACTGCCGCTCCAGAGGTACAGCCTCGCGCACCTGGCTGCGGTAGCCGAGATAGAAGACGAGCACGGCGAGCACGGCAGCAAGAGACAGGTAGTAGCCGCCAGGCCCGAACACTTCTATCGCTGCACCCAGCGTCATAGGGGCAGCAACAGCACCGGTGCTCGATGCAAGGATCAGGGCAGAGGCGGCCGCAACTCGCTTCTGTGGTGCAACCCAGTCGTTTGCAAGGGCCACGAACTGCCCGTACATGGGGAACACAAAGGCTCCGAAGGCCAGGTTCAGCGGGATAAGGACAAGGCTGGTCGGTGGGATGACGGCTCCAACAAGCGCCAGACCGAGGGCGATCGAGGCCACCACCAGGATCACTGCCCGCCGCGGGTGACGGTCAGACAGGTGTCCGAGCGGCATCTGCAGGAGAACGGCACCGACAACCGCAGCGGAGGTGAACAAAGTGATGCGCTGTGTGCTGAGACCGGCAGCAGTACCGAAGACGGCAGCCATGCTCGTGGTGGCTGACTGGACGAACGAGCAGAGAATGATCCCGACGACAGCGGAGGGGATGGTCTGGTACAGCTCCCTCACCCGCATCGTCTCGCTGCTGGGCATCGGCGCCGATATCCCTGCCGAGAGGGTGACGGGTATGACGGCAATCGAGATGAGAACCGACGAGAGCACGAACAACTGGAAGCCCTCAGGTGGGGCCAGGTTGACGAGCATCTGGCCACCGGCCGTGCTGGCCATCATGATCATCATGTAGATGCCGAGTATCTGCCCCCGGGTCTCGTTGGTTGCCTTGTCGTTCAGCCAGCTCTCGAGAACCACGAACACACCGGCGTTGCAGATTCCGCCTACGAAGTAGATGGCGCTCCATGCCACCGGAAGGACCAGAACCGCGGTGAGAAGCACCGCTGTGGAGGCCAGAGAGGCCAGAGCAGCAAAGACCCGGATGTGGCCGACGGAGTTGAGTGCCCGGGTGATCAGCTTGGCTCCGGCAAGGTACCCGGCGAAGTGGAATGCCATGACCGCACCCATTGCGCCGGCGCTGAAGCCCTCCGACTCGGCTCGGATCGGAAGGAGGATGCGCTGCAGACCGTTGCCGACCTGCAGGAAGGCAAAGCCCAGGAAAAGGGCCCAGACGCCCACGAGGGCAGAAGGGGCGCTGTTCTCGGTGTTGGTCCTACTCAACGCAGGTTCCGGACGCCACGGCCGGCATGGTCCGGGAGAGCCGCACCGGTGTGAGCGGCGGCTGCGGCCAGTGCACGCGTCAGGACAGGGTCGACCATCGGGGAGGTGCGGGGGGCTCCGCCGTCAGGCGACTGGGAGACGTGCAGGAGCATCGCCTCCTGGGTGGCAACGGGTTCGGGATTGCCGTCGACCAACAGGTCGTGGTGGATATGGAGGCGTCTGGTGTCGGCGCCAAGCACGTAGGTGTCCGTTGCGACTGAGGATCCCTCGTGCACCTCCCGGAGAAAGCGAATGTGGGCCTCAACGCTATAGAAGGTTCCGTGAAGGCTCCGGTACTCCTCTCCGAAACCGAGATGGATCAGCAACTCGTCGGAGGCGGCACCGAAGGCAACTCCATAAAAACCCTCAGTCAGGTGCCCGTTGTAGTCGATCCACTCTGGTGGCACGACGGTCTGCCAGACCCTGAGGGGCTCTGTTTCCGTTGACATCAGACACTTCTCCCTGTCGGGCTGCTTCCTGTCCGGCGGCGTCGCCGCGCGCAATCTAGGTCCGGAGGGTGTGTCCTACAACGCATACCCGTGTGCCATCTGGCTCAGGCCGTTGGACCTGGAGGGAGGGAGGCAGGATCCAGCCCGGCGAGCAGGCCGATCGGCGGGCACGAAGAGGTTTCCAGCACCGACTCAGCCACCTCAGCGGCGGCCAGCAGGTCGGTATCAGCGCCAAGTTGACCTGAGAGCTGGACTCCTACAGGCAGGCCCTTGTCGGTGAAGCCAGCCGGAAGGGAGATAGATGGCCCGCCTGGAACAGTAAGGCGTGAGCAGGACCGCATCCAGTCCGTATATTTGTCGAGCCTGACGCCGTTGATTTCCGTTACCCACTCGTCACCCACCGGGAACGGCGGGACCTGACAGGTCGGTGTAAGGACCAGGTCAAACGAGTCGAACATCTGGTTGAAGGTCGACCGGATGCGACTCTCATCAGCCAGGGCACCCCTGATCTCCTCCTGATCCAGGGTCGCACCTCGCTCGATCTCAAACCTGACGGTCTCCTTGACGCGGGGATCATCACGGAGGTCCGGATGCGTCAGGAAGTAGGTCAGCGACCGCAAGATCTCAAAACACCTGTCCACCCCGGGAAGCGGAAGATCAGTCGCCTCCACAAGCCAACCAGCGGCCTCGAGTTGCCGAGCGGCATCCTCGACCACCGAGACCACCGCCGGTTCCACAGGCAGGTCCCCATGGTCGATCGAGAGGAGCAGCCGCGGGGCCTCAACTCGAGAAGGTGCTGCCGACCGTCCGGTCATTGCAGCCAGCAGCAGCCCCACGTCGGAGACGCAGCGACCCATGGGCCCGTTTGTGGGCATGGTGATCCTGGGATCTGCGCTCGCTGTTCCCGGGACAGTGCCAGAAGAAGGCCTGAATCCGACGATCCCACAAAACGATGCGGGGTTGCGGAGGGATCCCCCTAGATCGGAGCCATCGGCCACGGACAGCGAGCCACATGACAGGGCGGCTGCAGCACCACCGCTGGAACCACCCGGGCTCCGTGCAGGGTCCCAGGGGTTTCTGGTCACACCGTGAACATTGTTGAATGTGTGGGAACCTGCGCCGAACTCGGGTGTATTGGTCTTCCCGGCCACGACCATGCCGGCCGTGGCGAGCAAATCAACCAGAGGACTGTTCGCTGCCGGTACGTGATCGGCATAGACAGTGCTTCCGTATGTCGTAGGCGCGCCGGCTGTGTCGAGGAGGTCCTTGTGGGCCGTGACCAGCCCCCGCAGGGGAGCACCGGCACAGAGTGACCGGTCCGAGTCGAGCGCCCGTGCCCGGTCGGCTGCCCGTTCCCAGTCAAGCGAGACAAGGGCGTTCACAATCGGCTCGGTAAGCAGGGCCCGTTCCCTGCACGCAGCCAACAACTCAGTTGCCGAGAGATCACCGGCTCTCAGCAGCGCAACCTGTTCAATGGCCGGCCGGTCGACGAGCTCCATCGAGGTGACCCTATTGCCGGAAATGCCCGCTACTGGAATTCATGCGCTCAGTGCATCGAAATGTCTTCTGGAACGTCGATGCCGAACTCGGCACAGGCATCGGCGATAGCGGCGAACAGGAATCTTCCGAATGACCGTTCACAGGAGATCAGGTAGGTGCGCCTGTCGGCTACGTCGCTGCGTACCAGATCACAGGTCACCTTCGCGACAGAAGCCGAAAACACGGCACCGTCAGGGGTCATGTCGTCGGCCAGGTCGATGTTGCAGACCTTTGCCAAGGCATCGACAGAGTCGGGGCCGGAGAGACGGAACATGGCCCGCCCGTGGGTGATGTCGACAACGCTCACAAACCCCTCATCTGGAAGCGAGGCAAGCAACTCGGCGCCCTGACCCGGATCAGCGATAAGTGTCCACTCGTCGGGCCGGCTGCCACAGATGAGGGTGCCGTCCCTGCGGCGCCGGCTGTGACCGTAGGTGACCTTGAGGTGGGTTCCGGCGGCCGTACTGCGCCCTGCCCGCACGAGGACCTTGGAGCGGTCGGACAGGTCTTCGAGTGCGATGCCGCCACCGGATGCCGAGAGGGCACCCGAGGCTACCGGGCTCACAAAATCGAGTTCAGACACGTTGCCGTGCTCCTTCCGGATCCACGTGGGCGTGGTGTTCCTGGACAGTTGCCGTGATCCGTCGGCCATCGACCAGTTGGACGGTGACAGCGGTACCCGCAGATGCAAGTGAAGGATCGACCTGTGCCAGGCAGACTGACCTACCGAGGGTCGGCGACATTCGGCTCGAGGTGACCCGTCCGAGGATCTCGTTGCTTCCGGCTTCAACGATCTGACATGCCTCGTCGGGCACGATCATGGGGTCATCAGGCTGCAGACCAACCAGCACCGGCAGATCGGTTCGCTCGAAGGCGGCACGCAGTTCAGGCAGGCCGATGGTGTCGGCCTTGTCCAACTTCACCAGCCCGCCGAGGCCTGCTGTTGACGCCTTGCTGAGCCCGTCGGTGTCCTGTCCGACTATGTAGTGGCCCTTCTCTAGGCGGAGTATTCGCTGTGCCTCGATGCCGAACGGGGCCACCCCGAGGTCGGAGCCGTTCGAGAGAAGCGACTCCCACACGTGAAGCGCATGACCTGATGGGACGTGAAGCTCGTAGGACAACTCGCCGGTGAAGCCGATGCGCCAGATGATGCAGTCCTGGACCCCGGAGACGGTTCCTGTCCTCACGCTGAAATAGGGGAAGGCACCGGCAGACAGGTCGACGTTCTCGACAAGTCTCTCGAGGAGTTCTCGGGACCTCGGGCCGGCAACGTTGATGCTTGTGAGCCCACCTGTGACCGGTGTTACGTGCACCTCCCAGTCGGGCCTGTATGTCTGCAGCCAGTCCTCGAGCATCTCCCAGACAGCAGCCGCTCCCGACGATGTGGTTGTCATCAGGTAGTGGCTGTCGGCAAGACGTCCGGTGACCCCGTCGTCAGAGACCACGCCGTCCTCAGCGACCATGGCGCCGTAGCGAACCCTTCCGACCTCGAGCTTCTGCCACCGGTTCACGTACACCAGGTCGAGAAGGTTGGCGACGTCCGGACCGCGCAGATCCAACTTGCCGAGTGGCGTGACATCGATGATGCCGACATTCTCCCGTACGTTTGAGGCTTCGGTCATGGGGTCGCCGTAGTGGTCGGGGCGGACCCACTGGCCGGCCAGAAGGTTGGTAGCCCCATTGGTCTCGTGCCAGTTCTGGAGGGCTGAGCGCCGGACAGGTTCAAATATTCGGCCGGCAAGTGCCCCCAGAGAGACAGGTGAGAACGGTGGCCGCCACACGGTGGTTCCGATATCAGCCATCTCCACGGCCCTGGCCTCTGCCAGAACCGCCGCAGCATTCACGGTTTCCAGTTTTCCCTGGCCAGGGCCCATGGTCACGGTCGTGTAGCGCTTCATCAACTCGATCGAGTCGAAGCCCTCTCCGGTGGCCTGAATCAGATCCTTTGAGGAAACATCCTCGGAGTAGTCGACGAGACCGTGTGTGGTGCTGCGGTAGCACTCTGGATGCGGGGAGCGCCTCAGGGGAATGCGGTTGTCGGCTATCGCAGCCGGCAGGGCTGAATCGGGCGTAGCCGAGCGGGGCGTCTGTGTCAGGCGGTCATGTCGGAGGCGCAGTGCACGCTGAGCAGCAAGGGATCCGGTCTCACGACCGTGTGCCGTCAGTTCGGTGGTTGAGCCGTCGCCGGCGATTCCACCTGTTACCAGGACGTTGTCGGGGAGTGACTGGGGGAAGTAGCGGGCTGCAATCCTGTCGTAGACGGGCCGGTCGCCCGCCATGTTCAGCAGGGACGTGGGAGCGGTCCAGCCCGTGGCGGTAACCAGAAGATCGGCTTTCAGGGTGCGGCCGTCGCCCGTCTGGACAGAAGTTACCCGGCCCCGGCCCCGGGCCCCTACAACGTCTTCACCTGCGCGGGCGTCAAGTACGGCAACCACCTCGACCCCCGCTGACTCGAGGTCGGCGACAGCGGCGTCGCCTTCAGAGTTTGCGCTCAGAACAACTGCACGGTTGCCGGGCTTGACGGCCCAGAGGTTGATGAGGCGTCTTACGGCACCGGCGAGCATTACCCCCGGCAGGTCGTTTCCGGCAAACACGTAGGGCCTCTCGACGAGGCCGGGGGCCACAATCAGGGACCCGACCCTGGCCTTGATGAGGCGTTCGGGGGCGATCTCGTGGTTGCGCTGTACGACAGCCACCCAGTTGTGGTCGTATCGGCCTGTGACTATGGAGTCGCAGAGAACTTCGATGCCCGGCGTGGAGTGGACGGCCCGGTTCAGATCGGCCAGCACTGCCAGATCGTCGGGACCGCCCCATCGCAGGTGGCCCCCAAGCTCTGGTTCCTGTTCAACGAGCATCACCGAGGCTCCGGCCTCGGCCGCTGACAGAGCCGCTGCCATGCCGGCCGGCCCACCTCCGGCTACAAGCACGTCGGGGTGGGCGTAGCGCTTGTCGTACTCGCCGTGGGTTCCGGTCTTCCAGTGGACACGGCCACCGGGTGCGAACTTGCGCAGGACGCGCTGATAGAGGTTGTGCCACAGGAATTGTGGGCGCATGAAGGTCTTGTAGTAGAAGCCGGCCGAGAGGTAGCGACCGACGAGTCGGTTGACGGCGCCGAGGTCCCATCGGAGGCTGGGCCACACGTTTTGGGCACTCACCTGCATGCCATCGACAAGCCGGCGGCTGCCGGCCCGCACGTTTGGCTCGTCGCCCACCTGGACCGACAGGTTCGGATCCCAGTGGTTGGCTGTCAGGATGCCCCGGCGCCGGTGGTATTTCATCCCCCTTGAGAAGATCTCGACACCCGCGGCTGCGAGGGCAGAGGCGATGGTGTCACCCTCGTGGCCGCTGTAGGCACGGCCATTCCAGGTGAACGAGAGGTTGGTGGAGCGGTCGAGCAACTCACCGCCACGAATGGGGAGACGATTACTGCTCATGAGTTTTCTGAATCCCGGATCTCGTTGGTGGCGGTGTTGCGCTCAATGGTGAAGTAGCGGCGACATCCGGTTCGGCAGTACCAGGTCTCGGTCACCCAACCGGCAGGGTTCTCCCGGAGATAGAGATAGGAGCGCCACTCGGTGAGGCTGGCGGTATCCGGATCAGGTCGGGATACGAGCTCACCGGCATTACGCAGGTCCGAGGAATTGCGTGGACCACAGTTGGGGCAGGGAACTACGATCATCAGTGACCCACCGCCGCCGCGCCCTTTTCGCCGACAAGGTCCCCGTCGGTGAACCGGTCAATTGTGAATGCCGCAATTAGCTCGGCAGTTCGGCCAGTTGCGATGGTCTCGGCCATGGTCTCGCCGGCCACGGGGCCGGCCTTGAAGCCATAGGTGCCCCAGCCGACGTCGACGAGGTAACCCTCGACAGGGGTGTGGCCCATGATGGGGGAGTAGTCGGGCGTCATGTCACACAGCCCGGACCACTGGCGCATGAGGCGCATCTTGGAGATTCCCGGCATCAACTCCAGGACATGGCCCGCCAGTTCCTCGGTGAATTCGAGCGTGCCGTTGACCCGGTATGTGCCGACCGGGTCAACCGACGCACCGAACACCAGCTCGCCACGGTCGGTCTGGCTGACGTAGACGTGCAGGGAGCCGGAGACCACAACCGTGGGCAGGAACACCTTGCACGGTTCAGTCACGGCGGCCTGAAGTGGATGCGTCGTGATTGCTAGCGGCACCCCTGCCATGTTCGAGATGAGAGACGCCCATCCGGCGGTGCAGTTGACGACCACCGGGGAACTGATGTCGCCACGGCTGGTCCGAACACCGGTCACCCTTCCGCCGGGTCCCTTGCCGTCGGGTCCGTCACCACCGTCGCAGATGATGTCGAGCACCTCGGTCTCCTGGAGGAGGTGCACGCCAAGGTGGTCGGCGGCCCTGGCGTAGCCCCAGACAACGGCATCGTGTCTGACAATGCCGCCGGGTGGATGGTAGAGGGCACCGAGTATCGGGTACCGGGTGTTCGGCGATACATCGAGGCTCGGGGTCAGACGCTTGACCTCGGCCGGACCGATAACAGCCGAATCGATGTCGAGCAGCTTGTTGACCTCGGCACGCCAGTTCATCGTGCGCAGTGCCGAATCGGTGTGGGCAAGGGTCAGGTGTCCCCGCCGCGACAACATGACGTTGAGGTTCAGGTCAGCGGCCATGGTGTTGTACAGGTGGAGCGACCGGTCATAAAAGGCCACCCCTTCCGGGGTGAGGTAGTTGGACCGCACGATCGCCGTGTTGCGTCCGGAGCCTCCGCCCCCGAGGTAGCCCTTGTCGACAACGGCGACGTTGGTTATGCCGTGGTTCTGGGCGAGGTAGTAGGCCGTTGCCAGGCCGTGGAGACCTCCGCCAATGATCACCACGTCGTAGGAGTCGCGGCGCTCAGGCCTGTTCCACATGCGTGGCCATGCACCGCGGGTTAGGCCGTGCCTGAGCAGCTTGCCTGCCGAGTACCTGTAGCCGTGGCGGGACACTTGCGGCTCCTGTCTGGAGAGCTTGCCTACGACCCGCACTCGGCAGGTGAGCGGCGAACACCCGATCGGTCGCTGACAGCTGGAAGGGTAGGCCTTGTAGGAGCGTTTGGCGCGACACGAAGTCGGAGATCTGAGGGCATATGGTGGGTCAATGCCAGAGTTCTCCAAAACCGTGCCCTCACCCCGTCTCCACGTCGTCGACCATCCGCTCGTACAGCACAAGCTGACGCAGATGCGCCGTATCGAAACCCCGAGCGAGCGGTTCCGGCAACTCCTCAGCGAGACCAGCCTCTTGCTGACCTACGAGATCAGCAGAGAGCTTGCACTCCACCACGTCGAGATCCAGACACCTCTCACGACTACATCAGCCCCCGAGCTCGTCGACGACCCGGTCGTCGTGTCGATCCTGCGGGCCGGCAACGGGCTACTGGACGGTGTCCTCAGGGTCATTCCCGGTGCAAGGGTCGGGTTCGTCGGCTTGTACAGGGATCACGACACCCTGGAGGCCGTCGAGTACTACTGCAAGTTCCCTCCGATGGAGGGGAAAACCGTAATTGTCGTAGATCCGATGCTGGCCACCGGAAACTCAGCTGCAGCAGCGCTCGACCGTGTCAAGGCCGAGAGCCCCGAGGCGATCCGCTTCCTCTGCCTCCTGGCCGCACCCGAAGGCGTGTCTGCCCTCCACTCAGCCCACCCCGATGTAGATATCTGGACCGGTGCTGTCGATGAGTGCCTGAACGAGGTCGGCTACATCGTGCCGGGCCTGGGCGATGCCGGTGACAGGATCTACGGCACCACCTGACAGGCGGCCACAGGGCCGCTACAACAGTGCCGGACCCCTCTTCTTCATAGCCGTCCTGTTGGCCGTTGCTGCGGGTGAACCTGCAGGCGGGTCAGAGGTGGTCCCGGCCTCAGTCGCTGAGGCTGCCCCGGTAATGCACCTGACTTTTGATGACGGCCCGCACTGGATGTTCACGCCGATGCTCCTCGACCTGCTCGATGAGTACGGCGCACGGGCCTCATTCTTTCCGATCGGCGAGACGATCGCCGCGCGCTGGGATGCAACGACCACACAGGATCTCCTGAATCGTGGACATACCGTCGGCAACCACACCTGGGGGCACAGCGACCTCTCGAAGTTGTCTGACGACAGTGCTGTTGCCGAAGTGGTACGGGCATCGGCCGGGCTTGAGGAACTGACCGGCTTCAGGCCCAGCTGCTTTCGAGCTCCCTACGGCGAGCTGGGACAGATCCGGCCTCGTCTGGGCACCGACCTGGGAATGTCTCTGGCCGGGTGGACAGCAGACCCGCAGGAGTGGCGCGATCCCCCGATCGAGGAGGTGATCGACTACCTCAAGAACCGTGAGAGAGACGGAATGGTCGTGTTGTTGCATGACCGCAAGTGGTTGACGCTCCACATCGCCCAACGGGTGCTGGCCGACTACTCGGCAAGGGGTTGGGTATTCGAAGAACTTCCTGACTGTCACGCAGCCAGTGAACGCGATTCCCGGATGGCCGCCCTGAAATCTGGTGGCCCGCCAGTTGGAGGGATCGAGGTGTCTGCCGGGCCTGACGGGTCTGTGCGGCTCGAAGGCTGGGCGTTCGATGCAGACCTTCCCGAGGGTGGCCTGCCGATCCGGATGACGGTGGACGGACTGGAACCCGTGATCTCTGCTCGAACGACCGGGGAGCATCGCTTCTCGTTCCCGGTCTTCCGTGCAGCAGATGGCCGTTCTGAACTCGCCTGCGTCTGGGCGGTCAACGTCGGAGCACAGGGCCACGACCCGTCGCTGGGTTGTCGCATCCTGCCCCCTGGATGAGATCATGGATCAGATGGCACTCCAACCAGACCCGGCGGAACAGGCCTCTCTGATATCGACCCTTCGGTTCGTGAACACCGTGATGGGTGCCTTTGTTCGTTCCGAGAGCGGTCCACCACCCGACGTTCCGGTGGGGCCTGCGATCTATGCGGCCAACCACAGGAGCCTGGCCGACCTGTTGCTGGCAGCGATCGCGTTCCACTCCTGGGGCCGGCCGATCCGGCCACTGGTCGCCTCGGCCTACTTCCGCAAACCAGGTATCGGCCCTGTGCTCGGCCGCCTCCGGTGCATCCCGGTTGACGGTTCTGAGGCGCTGGAGTTGGCGGCTGCCGAGATTGAGGCTGGATGGTCGGTGGCGATCATGCCCGAGGGCCGCGTCGTTCCAGTCGAGGAATGGAGCGTCGATGGCGTGGGTCAGCTTCGCTCCGGGGTCGGGCGACTTGCGCTCGAGACGGGCCTACCGGTGGTGGCCATAGGGGCGAGTGGGACCGAGGCCTTCTGGCCTCGCGGTTCCACGGTGCCACGAATCCGGCCGTGGAGGCGCTACCCCCTCGCACTACGACACGAGGTTCTGGGTGTGATTACCGGCGACAGCCCCCGTGAGGCCACCGATGTCGTCAGGGCAGCCCTGGTCCGCTGTGTAGACCGAGCGGACACAGCAACAGAAATGATGCGTCGGCGTCGTTAGCTCCGGTCGATCTCAGAAGTGGTACGGAAACTGCGAGTAGTCCTGAGGGCGCTTTTCCAGGAAGGCGTCGCGTCCCTCGGTGGCCTCGGCCGTCCCGTAGGCGAGACGCGTCGCCTCGCCTGCAAACATCTGTTGGCCGACCAGACCGTCGTCAATCAGGTTGAATGCGAACTTGAGCATTCGCTGGGCGGTCGGGCTCTTGGCGTTCACCTCGGCTGCCCACTCCAACGCCACGTTCTCGAGGTCAGCATGGTCAACGACTGCGTTGACCATGCCCATGGTGCACGCCTCCTCGGCCGAGTAGTCGCGCCCCAGGAAAAAGATCTCCCTGGCACGCTTCTGCCCAACCTGACGGGCCAGGTAGGCAGATCCGAACCCTCCGTCGAAGCTCGCCACGTCGGCATCGGTCTGTTTGAACACTCCATGTTGACGGCTGGCAAGGGTCAGGTCGCAGATCACGTGGAGGCTGTGCCCACCGCCTACCGCCCACCCGGGGACAACGGCGATCACGACCTTGGGCATGAACCGGATCAGGCGCTGTACCTCGAGGATGTGCAGTCTCCCTGTACGGGCCGGATCGACCACACCATCGTCATCCGAGTACCTGTAGCCGTCAACTCCACGGATGCGCTGGTCGCCACCTGAGCAAAAGGCCCAGCCGCCATCGGTCGGCGAGGGTCCGTTGCCGGTGAGGAGGATCGTGCCGACATCGGTCCACATCCGGGCGTGGTCCAGAGCCCTGTAGAGCTCATCGACCGTGGATGGTCTGAAGGCGTTACGAACTTCGGGCCGGTTGAACGCAATACGAACCGTGCCCTGGTCAATGCAGCGGTGATAGGTGACGTCAACCATGTCGAAACCGTCGACGGACACCCATCGTTCCGGATCGAACAGATCTGAAACTGCTGCAGCTTGCACGGCATCGCTCCCGGTAGTTCTGTCGGAGCATACGGCCCGACGCTGGCCGGCAACGCGCCGACATCTAGCATCATGGTGCGCGGAGGTACCTGATGGCCGAGTTCACGAACGAAATCCTCATAGACGCACCTGCCCGCGAGGTATGGGCCGTAGTAGGAGCCGCAGAGCGGCAGGCGGAGTGGTTTCCCGGGATGGTGTCATCGACAGTTGAGGACGGAATCAGAACCATTGGAACTGCGGCAGGGGGATTCCTCCTCGAGAAGATCCTCTCCGTTGATCATGAGCAGATGCGGTTCGAGTACACCATCACCGGCCCGCTTCAGTTCGAGCACCACCTCGGATCTCTTCAGGTTGAGTCTGAAGGGGGCAGCTCGCGGGTGAGCTACAGGCAGGAAATCCGACCTGAGGCCCTCACCTATGCGCTTCGTGCTGCCACAGGAGATGCTCTCTTCGGCTTAAAGGACCTGGTCGAGACCGGGACATACTCCCGCGGGTTCCAGCCAGCGAACGGGGGGTGACCTGATGGGGCGCAAGATCCTGTTCGTGACCACGGACCAGCAGCGCTACGACGCCCTCGGATGCAACGGTGGCACCGTGGCGCGGACCCCGGTAGTTGACGCACTGGCAGCCGATGGAATCCGCTACGAGAGGGCCCACCCGCAAAACGTGGTCTGCATGCCCTCCAGAGCCACGATGTTGACCGGCCAGCACATCCGGAACCACGGCGTCTGGATGAACGGGGTTCCACTTCCTGCCGAGGCGCCCACGGTGGCAGGACTTCTGCACGACTCCGGGTACCGCACGGGACTCTTCGGAAAAGCCCACTTCGAGCCATTTCTTGATCCCTTCCTGCGGTTTCCAGAGAACCGAATGGGCGTGTCCGGAGCCACCCAGGACGAGGCTGGACCACATCGGGGCTTTGAACGAATGGAATTCGCCGGCCACGGAGCGGCAGGCCTCGTGCACTACGGCAGTTGGCTGAGAGACAACCACCCGGAGCACATGGCCGGGTACTTCCCGGTCCTCGACATGACCCTTGAGGTGAACCCCGATGGAGGGGGAGACACAGGAGCCCCACAGGTCAAGCACAACCCGGTTCCGCGAGGCATCTACCACACGGACTGGGTGGCCGATCGAGCCATCTCGTGGCTCGACGGACTTGACAGCAGCGAGGACTGGTTCTGCTGGCTCAGCTTTCCGGACCCGCACCATCCATGGAATCCGCCGGAATCAGAGTTGCACCGGGTCCCATGGCGCGATCTCGACCTGCCGGCCGGTTATCCGACGGACACATCCGAAAGGGAGCGGCTTCTCGACTCGAAGCCGGCTCACTGGAGTCGCTGGTACAACGGAGACCTCGTGTCCAACTACGAGGCTCCTGCAAAGTGGGTGCCGGCGACCCTCACCTCAGATCAGGTTCTCGAAGTGAACGCCATGGTGCACATACAAAATGAACTGGTCGATGAAGCGCTGGGAAGAGTGCTGTCGGCGATCGATGCCAGAGGGTGGGAAGACGACCTCGACGTGATCTACACGACTGACCATGGCGAGTTCCAGGGTGACTTCGGACTGCTGTTCAAGGGCCCCTACCACGTGGACTCACTGATGCGCCTACCCCTGGTCTGGCGGCCAGCGCCCTCGAGCACGGGCCAACCGGCGGTCGTGAGGGAGCCCGTGGGCCTGATGGATCTGGCGCCCACCTTCTGCCAGATCGCCGGCGTCGATGTGCCTTTATGGATGGACGGAGTGCCGCTACCACTCTCAGAAGCTGATGTGGCCCACGGCGGGCGGGCAGGAGTGATTACCGAATGGGACAGCCTCCATCCCAACGGAACTGAGGTTCATCTGCAGAGCATCATCGTCGACCAGATGCTCTGCACGCGCTACGAGGCCGGTACATGCCACGAGGGCACCGAGGGAGAACTGTACGACCTCACCGAGGATCCACTCCAGAGGGTGAACCTGTGGGACGACCCGGCAATTGGGGCCACAAGAAACGACCTGGTCGGTGCACTCGACGAGACCCTTCCAGACCGGCCCGCCGTTCTGCTACGGGCCGAAGCTGCGGTGTAGGCGGGCTATGGGCGTCAGAGGAGAGGACGGAGAGTTCAAAGGGGTGATCGGGCGAACACACGCCGAATCCGAGCCCTGGTGGCCAGACCCGGCAACTGCCCCCGAGGGCAGCCCCAACGTCGTGGTGATCCTCCTTGACGACACCGGCTTCGCCCACCTGGGTTGCTACGGGTCAAGCATCGACACGCCCAATATCGACCGTCTCGCTGCGGGGGGACTCAAATACACGAACTTCCACACGACAGCCCTCTGTTCCCCGACGCGCGCCTGTCTACTCACGGGAAGAAACCACCATGCCGTCGGGATGCGGGCCGTGTCCAACTTCGACAGCGGATACCCGCACATGCGCGGCTACATAGCTGACCATGCAGCGACCGTCGCTGAAGTCCTCCAGGACAATGGTTACGCGACCGCCTGCGTCGGCAAGTGGCATCTGGCCCCGATGGCGCAGGCGTCGGCAGCGGGACCGTTCGACCACTGGCCGCTGCAGCGGGGATTCGACCGCTTCTACGGCTTCCTGCAGGGCGAGACCGACCAGTTCCACCCCGAGTTGACGGTCGACAACCACCACACAGATCCACCCTCCGGACCCGAAGACGGATACCACGTCAGCGAGGACCTGGTCGACAGGGCCATCGGCTTCGTGAACGACACGAAGTCGGTGAGACCGGACCGACCATTCTTCATGTACCTGGCCTTCGGAGCGACGCACGCACCGCACCAGGCTCCGGATGCCTACCGCGAGAAGTACCAGGGTCGGTTCGACGCCGGCTGGGACGTCGTCCGCCAGGAGTGGTTCCAGAACCAGATCGAACTCTGTGTGGTGCCAGCGGACACGGTCCTCGCCCCGCGAAATCCTGGGGTTGAACCCTGGGTGGATCTCAGCATCAACCAACAGGACTTCGCCTGTCGTCTACAGGAGGCCTTTGCGGCGATGCTGGATCACACCGATGCCCAGATCGGTCGTCTGGTCGAACACCTTGAGGGTCTCGACCTGCTCGATGACACCGTGATCATGCTCCTTTCCGACAACGGTGCCAGCCAGGAAGGTGGGTCCACCGGAGTGACTGACGAGATGAAGCACTTCAACGTGGTCCCCGAGGACGTAGATGCCGCCGTCGAGCGACTAGACGAAATCGGTGGGCCCCGCTCACACAGCAACTATCCGTGGGGATGGGCACAGGCGGGAAACACGCCGATGCGGTGGTACAAGCAGACGACACACGGTGGAGGGGTCCGAGATCCACTCATCGTCCACTGGCCCGCTGGGATCAGCGGGGCAGGGGAGCGGCGTAACCAGTTCCACCACATCACCGACCTGACACCCACCCTCCTCGACCTGATCGGCCTCGACATGCCCGTCGAGCGCCACGGCCGGGCACAGTCGCCGATGACCGGAACCAGCCTCGCCTATACGTTCAACGCTCCGGATGAGCCGACGCGAAAAGGGCCCCAGTACTTCGAGATGTTCGGACACAGGGCGATCTGCAGCGACGGATGGAAGGCTGTCACACGCCACTCACCGGGTACGTCCTATGAGGAGGAGTGTTGGGAACTGTTCCACCTGGATATCGATGTGTCTGAGACAAACAACCTGGCCGAATCAGAGCCTGAGCGGCTCAGGGCCATGGTCGATCTCTGGTGGGCCGAAGCTGAGGCCAACGGTGTACTTCCACTCGATGACCGCACTCTCGAACTGTTCCGTATCCCGATGCGTCCAGGTACACCCCATGAGGGCCGGACCTACCGGTACATACCACCCATTTCCCATATTCCTGCCGGGGCCGCAGCCATCCTCGGCAACCGCTCCTTCCTCGTGGAGGCTTCGATCACACGGCCTCTCGGCGGTGAGGGCGTGCTGATGGCAGTCGGAACTGGGAACCTGGGACTGTCGCTTTTCATCAGGGATGACCGTCTGGTGTTTGACTACAACATCTTCACAGATCACCACGTTGTACGGACCCAGCACCCTCTACCCGAAGGCGAGATGTCCGTGGGTGTCCATTTCCACCGGGACGGTGACGCCGGTACGGCCACCCTGTTCGTGGATGGTGAGGCGTCTACGTCGATGTCAGTGCCCTTCGTTGTCAGGGTGCTCGGTTCTACGGGACTCGACGTTGGCCGTGACGCGCTGTCAACCGTGTCCGAGGAGTATCACGGACCCTTCCCGTTCACCGGAACCCTCCACGAATTGACCATCCATCTTCCTGAACGTGGGGCCGACGAGATAACCGAGGACGCAGTTCTGGCGATGCGGACGGAGCTGGCACGGGAATAGGTGCTGGAGTCCACCCGGATCACTCCACCAGGCGAAATAGGCCGTGCCTGAGGACCGATCTGAGCGCGCAGTACCCTGCAGGCTGTTCCGTAGCACGACCAACCCCACCAATGCCAACGATGCCACACCCCACGTCTCGCACCCTGACGGCCCTGCTAGTCGCTCTTGCCGTCCTGATGCCGACAGGAGCAGCTGGCGACACCGAGTCGATCCGCGATGCCAGAGACCGCAGAGAGGCTGCCAAGGACCTTGCAGCTGACGCCGCCGAGGCTCTTGAGCTCATAGAGGCCGAGGATGCCGAGGTCTCCGGGGCGCTCGGCGCTCTCGACGACGCCGTGGCCCTCCAGCAAGCAAAGATCGCTGCGTCACGTCAGGCAATCGAAGCCGCTGAAGCCGAGGCGACCCTCCGCTGGGTCGAGGTGGAGCAGGTTGGCGTGGAGATCCGAGAGGCCCGTGCCCGGGTCGAGGAACTGGCGGTAGATGTCTACATATCGGGTCTGCGACCCGGAATCCTTCTGGAATCAGCAGACCTCTCGGCAGGCATCCGGAAGTCGGCAATCCTGGATGTCGTAACAGGAAACCGCTCCGACATCCTGGACCGGCTGCGGTCCCTTGAATCCGAAATGGAGAACATCGCCAGGGCGGCTGACGACGCCATCCTCGACGCAGACCTGCAACAGAGGGAACTGGAGTCCTCGATGCTCGTGCTGGACCGGCGCATCATCTCCCAGGTGGAGGTAAAGGAGGAACTCGAGACCCGGATCGGAGAACACGAGGCGGCCGTGAAGCAGTACGAGCGCGAGCAGTACCAGATGGCCGTTCTCATTGACAACCTGATCGCAGAGGAGCTGCGACGGTCCGCCCCCGACCTGACCAAGGAATCCGGCGCAGGCTTCATCATGCCGATCGAGGGCAAGATCGGCTCAGGGTTCGGCCTCAGGATCCACCCCATCTTCGGAACAAGCCGCCAGCACAACGGCGTCGACATCAGCTGTGTCAGAAATCAACCGGTCTGGGCCGCCAAGGCCGGCGAGGTGATCTTCGCAGGCTGGAAGAACGGTTACGGAAACGTTGTTCTCATCGAGCACGTAGGTCCGGTAATCACCGTCTATGCACATCAGGAGGAACTTCTGGTCTCGAAGGGCCACACACTCAAGACCGGTGACGTGATCGGCCGCTGCGGCTCTACCGGCTGGTCGACCGGCCCGCACCTGCACTTCGAGGTGAGAACCGGGGGAGAGCCGAAGGATCCAATGATCGTCCTTCCGGGCTGACCGTGCCCCCATTAATTCAGCACAGGAGAAGCAGATGAGCAGACTTACTGGGAAGATCGCGCTGGTTACAGGTGCGGCGTCTGGTATTGGACGCGAGTCTGCACTCCTGTTTGCCGCCAATGGCGCCAGGGTCGCCTGCGTAGACCTCTCAGACAGCGACAACGCCGTCACAGCGGCCGACATCAGGAGGGCCGGCGGAAGTGCCATCGCGCTCAAAGCCGACGTCTCGGTGGCGTCCGACATGGAAGGCGTTGTCGCAGCAACGGTTGAGGAGTTTGGCGCTCTCCACGTCGCCTTCAACAACGCAGGAATCATGCACTCAGAGGACAGCGATGCCGTCGAGACGCAGGAGGGCGTCTGGGACCTGACAATGGGGGTCAATGCAAAGGGCGTATTCCTCGGCTGCAAGTATGAGATTCCCGCAATGCTCGAATCAGGTGGAGGCTCGATCATCAACACGGCCTCCTTCGTGGCCGTGATGGGGGCGGCCACACCGCAGATCGCCTACACGGCATCCAAGGGCGCAGTCCTCGCCCTGACCCGCGAGCTGGCTGTCGTCCACGCCCGCCAGAACATCAGGATCAACTCGCTGTGCCCTGGTCCCCTCCGCACCGAACTTCTCATGAACTTCCTTGACACCGATGAGAAGAAGGAACGACGCCTCGTACACGTGCCGATGGGACGCTTCGGTGAGGCCGCCGAGATGGCCCAGGCAGCGCTCTGGCTGGCGTCAGACGAGGCCTCCTACGTGACGGGAACTGATCTGATGGTTGACGGAGGCCTGAGCGCCGCCTACGTGACCCCCGAGGGTTGATCTCAGGGACTGTCGCCGACAGCTAACCGCGTGTTGATCTCCTCGATGACCGCCGTCAGTTCCATCGGTTCGTCGATCACATAGTGGGCACCGGCCTTCCACAACTGTTCGCGGGTGAACGCAAGCCTCTCTGCAAGTTCAGCCGCAGACATCTCAGCGGCCTCCTGCATTGAGTTGATGTTGAGGTAGTTGCTGTACCGGGCGATCCCGACGGCCCAGCAGCCCGCCTCGACACCCTCGCCCACACCTGAACCGGTGTCATCGACCTTCACCACCGCCTGGACCGGGTGCACGTCGAGCAGGTCCATGTTCCTGTAGACCATGAACGGTCTGGGTCTGGCACCATGTTCGACATCATCGCCGGCGACGGCACAGTCAGGTCGGAAACCCTGCTCAGCCGCGTGTTCGAGAAGGACCTCGACCATCGGCCTCGTAAACCCGGTCGTCACGCCGATGCGTATGTCGTGGTCACCTCTGAGGCGCTCTGCCATCTCGGCCACACCCGGCAGCAGCTTCGCATACCGTGGAAGGCACTCGACCTGTCTCGGCACGAAGTCCTCGAACATGGCCGCTACGTCAGCCTGGTCGGGGTGGCGGCCATGTACCGCGAACCACCGTTCCCGAACAGCCGGCAGTTCCGTGAGGGCCGCTATGTGGAGATCCTTACGAAGCCCCATGGGGCCACGAGCTTCCTCCATCGAGATCTCAACACCCTGGTTGTGGAACACCTCGACGAACACGATCGCCGGTGCGATCACGTACGCGTCGACCGTCGTTCCGCTCCAGTCCAGTACAACGCCCCTGACCGGGCCCCGGTAGCTGCGCGCAGCTGGGCGGTCCATCGACCTGGGCCTACCCCACGAAGGCCGAGGCGAACACGAGCGACACGATCGTCATGACCTTGATGAGGATGTTCATCGCCGGCCCCGAGGTGTCCTTGAACGGGTCGCCGACGGTGTCGCCGACAACTGCCGCCTTGTGGTTGTCAGATCCCTTGCCGCCGAGCGCCCCGGCCTCGATGTACTTCTTGGCGTTGTCCCAGGCGCCACCGGCATTGGCCATGAAGATGGCGAGGCAGAAACCGGAAACCAGCGCTCCGGCGAGGAAACCTCCAAGGGCGTTGATGTTCATGAAGCCGATTATCAGGGGAACCACCACGGCCAGTGCGCCAGGGATGAGCATCTCCTTCAGGGATGCCTCGGTTGAGATCTCGACACAGCGAGCCGAGTCGGGGTTGACGCCCGGTTCACCCTCGCGAAGGCCGGGAATCTCCCTGAACTGGCGTCGAACCTCTTCGATCATCTCCTGTGCAGCGCGGCCCACTGCATCGATCGTGAGGGCTGCGAACAGGAACGGGAGCATCGCTCCGAGGAAAAGTCCGACAAAGACGTCAACCTCACCAATGTTCAGCGAGAGACTTCCACCCGCTTGCACCACCGCGAACTCGAAGCTCTTGAACAGGGCGAGAGCCGTGAGGGCGGCTGATCCGACAGCGAACCCCTTTGCAACTGCGGCCGTGGTGTTGCCCAGGGAGTCGAGCGCATCGGTCACCTCGCGGACGCTCGGATCCAGCTCGGCCATTTCCGCTATTCCGCCCGCGTTGTCGGCGATAGGGCCGTAGGCGTCGACAGAGACGACTACGCCGAGTGTCGCCAACATTCCAATGGCAGCAACTGCGATGCCGTAGATGCCGCCATCCAGATTCCCAATCGAGTCAAAGGCCATCTCTCCACCCCAGTAGGCAAGTGCCACGCCAACTGCCAGGAGGACCACCGAGGCGGCGACCGAGATCATGCCGGCCGAGATACCACCGAGAATGGTGGTAGCGGGCCCGGTCTCTGTCTGGCTTGCAATCTTCTTCACGGGCCCGAAGTGATCAGAGGTGTAGTACTCAGCCGTCTTTCCGAGAGCCCAGCCGACCACAAGGCCACCAACGACTGCAATGGCAAGCCCGAGGGGATTGTCGAATGCCGAGTCGGAGCCGAACAGCCAGTATGCGATCCCGACGGTTGCCACAGCGGTAATGGCCATAGCCGAGTTGGTACCCAGGTGGAGGGCCTTGCTGAGCGCCTTGGTGTCGGTCGAGTCGCCACCCTTCACGAGGAACGACCCGAGAATGGAGGCAAGCATGCCGACGAATGCGACAGCGATGGGAAACGACAGGAGCGAGATGTTTGTTGCCGCAGATGCATGCTCAGCGCCGAGTCCGAGGGCAAAGGCCACAAGCGAGATCGGTGCAATGATCGAGCCGGCGTAGCTCTCAAAGAGGTCGGCGCCCATGCCGGCGACGTCGCCGACGTTGTCGCCCACGTTGTCCGCGATGGTGGCCGGGTTCCGTGGGTCATCCTCGGGGATGCCGGCCTCGACCTTTCCGACCAGATCGGCACCGACATCGGCGGCCTTTGTGTAGATGCCCCCACCCACACGGGAGAACAGGGCAATCGACGAGGCGCCCAGGCCGTAGGCCGTGACAACCTCGAATGCATCGTCCACACCGATGACCAGCACGAAGAGGATGTAGACCAGCATGAGCCCACCGAGAGCCAGGCCAGCCACAGAGAACCCCATCACCGCGCCTCCACGAAAGGCGACTGGCAGGGCCTTACCGGGTCCCTCCTTGGCAGCCTGGGTGGTTCTGGCGTTCGCCATTGTGGCAACGGTCATTCCGACGTAGCCGGCAGTTGCCGAAAGGACAGCTCCCAGGACATAGGTAAGTGCCGCTGTAGCCGCAATCAGGAGGGCGATAAGGAGCGCCATGGCCGCAACGAAGCCGGAAACCCACGTGTATTCCTTCTTCAGGAAGGCACGGGCCCCTTTTTGGATCTCGGTCATGAGGAAGACCATTCGCTCGTCTCCGGGGTCAGCAGCCCGCACCGAGTTGTAGAAGTAGGCGGCCAGCATGAGGCCCATTACGGACGAGGCTGCGGCCAGGTAGGGGATGGCTTCCAAGGGTCGATCTCCTGAGGTATCGGGATACGTCTGTCGTATGAATCCGGCAACGGCGCCGGTCGACGGGTTCCTGGACTCCGGCGGGCACTTGTAAGGCCCCCAGAACAAGAACCGCCGTGACGCTAGTGACCGCACGGGGGTGCTTCAAACACCAGTCCGGCGACATTTGTCACCCGGTACTGGAATCGGGACGCTCGCTGGGCAAACATCATTCCATGAAGTCCGATCCTGTACGGGACGAGATGATCAGGCAGAGGGCCGCTCTCACCGACGATCATGTTCAGCGGGCGAGCGAAAAGACCATGGCGCGCGTCATGGAACTTGACGAGTTTCAGGCTGCAGGCAAGGTCGCTGCCTACGTTGGAATACGCGGTGAGATCAACCCCTGGCCTGCCCTGTTGGAACGGGACCCGTACGTCGCACTCCCCGTGATCCAACCCGGCGGATACCTTGAGTTCGTTATGTCTGACGGGGCGCTGCAGCCCGGGCCCTTCGGCACCAGGCAGCCGGCCAGCGGTGAGCGGGTGCCTCCAGAACGTCTAGATGTCGTTCTGGTTCCCCTGGTGGCGGCTGACCACAGGGGCAACCGGATGGGGCACGGAGCGGGCTACTACGACCGGACCTTCGCATTTCGGCTCAGCCAGCCCACGCCACCTGTACTGATCGGTATTGCGCACAGTTTCCAGGTTGTTCCGCTGCTCGAGGCCCGTGTCTGGGACGTGCCACTCGACATTCTCGTGACGGAGAAGGGCATCCTCCGTCCAGAGCCGCCGATAGGCGAGGATTAGCCGGTGTACATCATCGTTGTGGGCGCCGGCGAGGTCGGCAGTTATGTCGCGGAGCGATTGAGCGGCCAGGAGCACGACATTGCCCTGATCGAGGTTGACCCCGACCGTTTCCGCGAGATCGACAAGGACCTCGACGTGCTGGCTGTCAGAGGTAGCGGTACGGACCCCGGCTGCCTGCAACAGGCCGGCCTCGACAAGGCGGACCTGCTCGTAGCTGTAACCGCCAACGACGAGGCCAACCTGTTGTCTGCCCTGCTCGCACGACAGGCCGGCGTGAAAAAGACGATCGTCAGGATCGAGTCCCGACGCCTCAGAAGGCCCGAGGTGAATGCACTCTTCAAGGGGGTGGCGGACCATCTCGTTATCGATCCCGATGAAGAGGTCGCCGAGCAGGTCCTGAGGCTGATGGAGTACCCGGGGGCCCTCGATGTGGCCCGGATGGCAGGCGGCGAGGTGGTGGCAATCGGCGTGAGGCTTCCCGCACATGCTCCGCTGGTCGGTGTCACCCTCGGCGCCCTCGGCCGGGACCTGGAACCCGACTGGGACTTCATCGTCGGCTCGATCACCCGCCACGTCGACGCCCTCGACCATTCCAGCGAGAAGACGACCTTCATCCCCAGAGCCGACGAGGTCCTTGCCGAAGGGGACCTGCTGCGGATCATCTGCAAACGACGGGCCCTCAAGGACGTCACCCACCGTCTCGGCATTGCCCGCGACATGCCGACCCGAGCCCTCTTGCTTGGCGGAGGCCGTACCGCCCAGATGCTTTCAGAGGCACTCATCGACCGCGGAATCGACGTGGCCATAATCGAACTTGATGAGCGACGGGCCGAGGAGCTCGCTGCTGAACTGCCACGCACCCTCGTGTTCAGGGGCGACATCGTCGATGCCGACATGCTCGAAGAAGCCGACGTAGGCGGACAGGATGTCGTGATCGCGCTAACAGGCGAGGACGACTCCAACGTGCTGGCCTGCCTCTACGCGCAGGCAGCCGGAGCCATTCGAAACGGAACCGATGGAACCTTGAAGACCATCGCCGTTGTGCACAGGCTCAAGCTCCTGGACCTCCTGGAGAGACACCAGGTCGGAGCCACCCTCAGCCCCCGGACCGCTACGGCAAACAGCGTTCTCAGGTTCGTGCGCGGCGATGTCGGAACGGTTGCGGCCGTTGCCACATATCTCCAGGGTGACGTCGAGATTCTTGAGTTTTCCGTCTCGGACTCGTGCCCATGTGCCGGGAGCACGGTGGCAGAACTCCATATGCCACACGACTCCCTGATCGGAGCCATCGTCAGAGACGGCAAAGCTCAGATTGCCCGCGGACGAAGCACCCTGCGTGCCCGGGACCATGTTGTGGTCCTCGCCAAACCGGAGTCTGTCGACAGGGTCACCGCCCTGTTCGCCTGACCCTTTCGGGGCACCTCGACCCTGTGGCTGCCGGTGCCAACAGTCGCCCGTGGGCGTCATGGACAACTGCCACAGCATGGGCCGTATCTGCTGCCCTGCTCATGGTTGGCGGCCTGGCAGTTTGCTCAGGCCTCATCGACCTGCTCGGTCATGGAGCCGACTCGCCGCCCCTCCTGATCACCGGGAGCGGAATGGGCCTGCTGGGGGCCCTGCTGTTTGGCCGAGTAACCGGACCGGACAAGGCCAAGCCTGTCGACATCATTGCGGCGACAACCCTGACAATGGCATTGGGGATTCTTCTCGTTGCCGGCTTGTACATCATGACCGGTGCGGCTCAGCGGCCCGACGACGCACTCTTCGAGGCGACCACTGGCCTCACCACTACTGCAATGAGCGTCATCGACCCGATGGACCTCGGATACGGACTGCGCTTCCTGCGTGCGGGCAGCCAGTGGGTGGGGGGTTTCGCCGCGCTGCTGATTGGCATAGTCATACTGCCCTTCTTCGGGTTCGGGAGGGAGTTTGCCGACCGCTCCAGCTCTGACGGCTACCGACCGCTGGCGCCCGACGAGATGTCCGCGACCCGCAACATCCTTAGGTTGTACGTCCCCGGGACGGGCCTCATCTGGGGCGGCTACATGCTTGCGGGCAAGTCAGCGCTCGACGGTCTCCTGCTTGCGATGTCCACCGT
Organism: Candidatus Neomicrothrix sp. UBA7884; assembly: GCA_002501135.1. GTDB lineage: Bacteria > Actinomycetota > Acidimicrobiia > Acidimicrobiales > MedAcidi-G1 > UBA3125. The sequence goes on along the minus strand of DLRQ01000090.1, from coordinate 73,929 downwards.
TTCGACGGGCGGTTTCACGAACGGTGCCAACGAATTTGCAGACCCGTCGGTCCAATGGGTGGCGATTGTCGGAATGCTCCTCGCCGGATCGAGCATGGTGACGCTCTGGTACCTCGTTGCAGGCAGGGGAGGGCTTCACCGTCAGACGGGCCTGGCGATGTACCTGGGTCTGCATCTCACGGGTGTTCTTCTTTTGCTCCTCCCCTCGACGGGAGTCGATCTTGCCGCTACCCGTCGGCTGCTGTTCGTGGTAGCAGCATCGGTTTCAACTACGGGTTTTCCAATGGACGTTCCTGCCAGATGGCCAACAGCAGCACCGGTGCTCCTGCTTCTCCTGGTTTCCATTGGAGCCATGAGCGGATCCGCCGGTGGCGGCCTCCAGATACGTCAGCACAGGGCGCTCATGAAGTTGGCACTTCGTGAGATGGCAAGACAACTTCACCCCAGGGCGGTCCTGAAGGTGCGCCTGGCCGGGCGAGTCGCCGGCGAGGAAACGCTGCGCCAGATAGTCGTCCTCCAGTTTCTGTTCGTGGCGGTGACCTTCTTAACAGCGTTTCTGGTCGCCGTGTTCGGCCTCGACCTGAGCGGTGCCATCTCGGCTGCCGTACACGCCACCGCAACTGCGGGTCCGGTACGCGGCCTCGACGGAGTGATCGTTGATCCAACCGACTGGCCCCGCTCGGTACGGCTGGCCCTGCTCCCGGCAATGGTGTTCGGCCGGCTGTCCATCTATCCGGCTGTCGTTGCAGTTGCCGCACTCCTGAACCTCCTCCGTGACAAAGCCCGGGTCAAGCGGCGCTATAAGGCACGCAAGCATGGTGGAAGCCTGTGAAGCGGCCGACAACCAGGTGGGAGACCACGACCGGACAGGTAACCGGGATCGCCCTCCTCTTTGTCTCCGCCGGCATGTTCGGAACGGCGGTGATCGAATCCATCGCTGGACAGGAGGGGACGGCAATGATGTTGGCGGCTCTGGTGACACTCCTGCCCGGTGCAGCGCTGTGGCTCTGGACCCGACCCGGCCAGATTGACAGGGCAGCGGTCTTTTCGGCAGTAGCGGGAACGTGGATCGTCGTGTCGGTGTTCGGCGCCCTTCCGTACCTCTTCGCAGGCACGTTCAATCGATCCGGAATCGGTTTTCCGGTTGTCCTCGCCGATGCATTCTTCGAAGCGATCTCCGGCTTCTCCTGCACCGGCTCGACGGTATTCGGGTCCCACAACCTGATTGCAGACCAGGGGCCTGGCATCTTGATGTACCGCCAGTTCACCCAGTGGATCGGCGGAATGGGAATCGTCGTGCTGGTTGTGACCGTGCTACCCGCTCTCCGCGCCAGCGGTCTCGGTCTTATCGGGGCCGAGGCACCGGGCGAGGGTGGCGACCGCCTCGCCCCCCGCATGGCCCAGACAGCCAGACGATTCTGGTATCTCTATGCGGGCCTGACCGGTCTGATCGCAGTCGCTCTGCTAGCAGTCGGCATGTCGCCCTTCGACGCCGTTGCACATGCATTCACCACCGCATCAACCGGCGGCTTCTCCACGAGAGACGCCTCGATCGGCTACTGGGACAGTGTCGCTGTCGAGATGGTCATCATGATCGGCCTGATACTCGGTGGAGCCAGTTTCACACTTCACTCAAGATCCCTTGCCGCCAGGCGCCCGGTCCACCACCACAACCCGGAGTTCCGTGGCTACATCGGGCTCCTCACCGGAGCCACCCTGGTTGTAACCATCCTGTTGGTGGACGACGGAATGGGTGTCACGCGGGCCCTTCGCTCGGCTGCCTTCAACGTGGTCACGCTGGGCACCAGCGGTGGCTTTGGTAATGCCACAGGCCCCGGCAGCGACGGAGATTTCGTGAGATGGGCTGCTGGCCCCCAACTCATTCTGCTGATCCTGTTGATGACAGGAGGCTGCACCGGTTCGACCTCAGGTGGGGTGAAGGTCATGCGGCTCATAGTTGGTATTTCCCACGCCCGCAGAACCCTCCGCACTATTCGCCACCCACGGGCCGTTCTACCTGTCCGACACGGAACCGGAGTCATGGCTGAGCCCATGGTTGAACGGATTGCGGGCTTCATGGTCGTATACGGGATGCTCGTGGTGTCCGGGACACTCGTGGTGGCCGCTCTCGGAACCGATCTGGTGACCGCCATGGGCGGGGTCATTGGATCTCTCGGCAACATGGGTCCCGCCCTGAACAAGGCCGGACCAACTGCGTCTTTCGTCGACGGGTTCTCAACGCCGGCCCGTCTGGTGCTGGCCTTTCTGATGCTCGTCGGGCGTCTGGAGCTCTTCCCAATGCTGTTGATGCTGGTGGCTCCGTACAGGACACTGCACGATCGGGTCCGCTCCCGCTGAACCGTCCGGGGTTCAGCACCAGAGATGGGCTGTAGTCGCTATACGGCCTATATTGGTTGCTCAGATTCGGGAGATGGGTGCAGGTTTGCACCTCTCCGCCCCAGAAGCCGGCCCAGCCGGCGGGGCGCCCCACTGTCGTGGCCGCATCCGAGGTTGCCCCCGGCAACTGTGACTCTGGTCGACGACGCCCAGATCCGGAGAGCCGCTGTTTGAACAAAACCGCGTACAGGTAGGAACCGATGACAACAGATAGGCCACAGGGCAGGGGTCTCTACGATCCCCGCTTCGAACACGACGCATGCGGCGTCAACTTCGTGTGCCACCTGCGCGGTGAGGCAAGCCATGAGATCGTGGCCCTTGGAATCGGTGCCCTGTGCAACATGGCTCACCGAGGAGCACTGGGCGCCGAGATGAACACCGGTGACGGGGCCGGCATTCTCCTTCAGGTTCCTGATGCCCTGTACCGCGACGTAGTCGACTTCAAGTTGCCGGCTGCCGGCGAGTACGCGACCGGAATCGCCTTTCTCCCACGCGATCCCCGTGATGCAGCGTCGGTTGAGGCGACCATCGCCTCGCTGGCCGAGGAAGAGGGTCTCGAGATCCTCGGCTGGCGCGACCTGCCGGTTGACAACTCCCTGATCGGATCAGTAGCCAGGGCCGCTGAACCGACCTTCCGGCAGGTGTTCATCGCCTGCTGTGAGGCCGGTGGTGAGAGGCTGGCCGGCCTTGACCTTGACCGGCGTGCCTACATGCTCCGAAAGCGGTCTGAACACGAGATCAGCCTCTACAGGAGAGACGCCGCTGCAGTTGGGATGGGAGCCGCAGGTGGCGGACATGACGGTGTCTACTTTGCCTCCCTCTCGTCACGGACCATTGTCTACAAGGGAATGCTCACCACAGATCAGCTCGCCGCATTCTTCCCGGACCTGACCGACCCGCGCATGAAGAGCGCTATGGCGCTCGTTCACTCCCGGTTCTCCACGAACACGTTTCCCTCCTGGCCGCTAGCGCACCCCTACCGTCTGGTCGCCCATAACGGCGAGATCAACACTGTCCAGGGGAACCGGAACTGGATGCGTGCACGCGAGGCACTCCTGGAGACCGATCTGCTTCCCGGTGACCTGGACCGGATCTTCCCGATCTGCACCCCGGGCGCCAGTGACACCGCTGGTTTCGACGAAGCCCTCGAACTCCTCTACCTGGGCGGCTACCCGTTGCCAGAGGCCGTCATGATGATGATCCCGGAACCCTGGGAGAACCACCGAGAAATGGATCCTGACCGGCTGGCCTTCTATGAGTATCACTCCTCCCTGATGGAACCATGGGACGGCCCGGCCTCGATTGCATTCACCGATGGCTCGGTAATCGGAGCTGTCCTTGACCGCAACGGCCTTCGACCGAGCCGCTACTGGGTGACCGACGACGATCTGGTGGTGATGGCGAGCGAGGTCGGCGTGGTCGACATCCCATCCTCGCAAATCATCGAAAAAGGCCGCCTCCAGCCAGGCCGAATGTTTCTCATCGACACGCTCCAGGGAAGGATCATCCGGGACGATGAGATCAAGGCGAACCTGGCATCCGCCAGGCCGTACAGACAATGGCTTGACAACAACCTGGTTCATCTGGACGACCTCCCTGCCGGTAGCGAGACGTCGAAGCCTGATGCCCGGGAAGTCCGTCGGCAGCAGGTCTTCGGATACACGCTTGAGGAGCTGAAGCTGCTCGTCGCTCCGATGGCCAGAGACGCCAAGGAGGCAATCGGTTCCATGGGCTCGGACACGCCGGTAGCCGTCCTGTCCGGACGCGCAAGGCTCGTCTACGACTACTTCCAACAGTTGTTCGCACAGGTAACCAACCCGCCACTCGATGCGATGCGCGAGGAACTCATCACCTCCGTTGCCGGGAACATCGGTGCCGAGGCAAACCTGCTTCGTCCGACTGCCGAAAGCTGCCAACAGATCCGCCTACCTCATCCGGTTCTGACCGAGGCCGAGTTGGCCTCGATAGTCAGACTCGACGGGGAGGCCGAGCCCTCGAACTTCAAGACGACCGTGCTCGATGCCTGCTACCCGGTAGAAGATGGTGGTGCCGGCCTCACCAGAGCGCTCGAACGTCTGGCAGCCGAGGCATCCGCGGCAATCAGCAGCGGATCCAACGTGATCGTTATCAGCGACCGTGGCACCGATGTCGACATGGCCCCGGTTCCCTCCCTGCTGGCCACCGGAGCAGTCCACCACCACCTGATAGCCGAGAAGTCCCGGACGCTCGTGGGCCTTGTGGTCGAGAGCGGCGACGCCCGTGAGGTCCACCATGTTGCGCTGCTCCTCGGCTTCGGCGCCGGTGGCGTCTGTCCGTATGTCGCGTTTGAGTCCATCGACCTGATGCTCACGACAGGAGCACACGGGATGCCCGCAACGCTGACTCCCGAGGCAGCCAGACAGAACTTCATCCGGGCGTGCGACAAGGGCATCTTGAAGGTGATGTCCAAGATGGGCATCTCCACGGTTGCGTCCTACACAGGTGCACAGATCTTTGAGGCCATCGGCCTCGGTGAAGTGGTGGTCGACCGCTGCTTCAGGGGAGTGGTCAGCAGGCTGGGAGGAGTCGGCTTCGATGTCCTGGCCGACGAGGTGGCCCAGCGCCATTCTGCGGCGTATCCCGAGCGTCCCGAGGAGAAGGCGCACAGGACCCTCGAGGTGGGAGGTGAATACCAGTGGCGCCGTGAAGGCGAACATCACCTGTTCAACCCTGAGACGGTCTTCCGCCTCCAGCATGCAACCCGGACCGGTCGCTATGAAATCTTCAGGGAGTACACCCGGATGGTCGACGATCAGGCCCGGAACCTGTCGACCCTCCGGGGTCTGTTCCGGTTCCGCGACGACCTGCGACCCGCCGTAGACATTGACGAGGTCGAACCGGTAAGCGAGATAGTCAGGCGCTTTGCCACCGGTGCAATGTCGTATGGATCGATCTCGGCTGAGGCCCACGAGACATTGGCCATTGCAATGAACCGACTCGGCGGCAAGTCCAATACCGGCGAGGGGGGCGAGGATCCTTCCCGTTACCTGCCCGAACGAAACGGCGACCTGCGCAGGTCTGCGATAAAGCAGGTCGCCTCAGGACGCTTCGGTGTGACAAGCGAATACCTCGTAAACAGCGACGACCTTCAGATCAAGATGGCCCAGGGTGCAAAGCCGGGGGAGGGCGGGCAGCTTCCGGGCCACAAGGTGTACCCATGGATCGCCCGGACACGTCACTCCACACCGGGTGTTGCCCTCATCTCGCCTCCACCTCACCACGACATCTACTCGATCGAAGATCTGGCTCAGCTGGTTCATGACCTCAAGAACTCCAATCCGTCCAGCCGGGTGCATGTAAAGCTCGTAGCCGAGGTGGGTGTCGGCACGGTTGCTGCCGGCGTCTCCAAGGCACACGCAGACGTCGTCTTGATCTCGGGACACGATGGTGGAACGGGTGCATCCCCCCTGACCTCAATCAAACATGCCGGAGCTCCCTGGGAGCTGGGCCTGGCCGAAACACAACAGACCCTCCTGATGAACGACCTTCGCGACAGGATCGTCGTCCAGGTGGATGGCCAACTAAAGACCGGGCGTGACGTGGTCGTTGCCGCGCTGCTGGGGGCTGATGAGTTCGGGTTCGCCACGGCACCGCTTGTTGTCTCCGGTTGCGTGATGATGCGCGTCTGCCACCTCGACACCTGCCCCGTTGGTGTGGCAACACAGAACCCTGAACTCCGGAAGAAATTCTCCGGTAAGCCCGAGTTCGTGGTGACATTCTTTGAATTCCTGGCTGAGGAGGTGAGAGAGATCCTGGCGTCCCTTGGGTTCCGGAGTATCCAGGAGGCGATAGGACAAGTTGAGGTGCTCGACACGGTCGACGCCATCGACCACTGGAAGGCATCGCACCTGGATCTCAAACCGATCCTCCACATGCCCGACCTCCCCGAAACCGCCGACAGGTGCAACACCGGCGGGCAGGACCACGGACTCGATGAAGCACTCGACAATGACCTGATCAGGATGGCAGCCGGGTCACTGAAGAGCGGATCACCGACCACCATCACCTGCCCTGTGCGGAACGTGAACAGGGCGGTCGGCACGATGCTGGGGTACGAGCTGACAAGGCGCTACGGCGGCAGTGGTCTGCCGGATGACACGATCCGAATCAACCTCGAGGGGTCAGCCGGTAACAGCCTCGGGGCATTTGTACCGAGGGGCATAACTCTGCGGCTGTCCGGCGACGCGAACGACTATGTGGGCAAGGGGCTCTCCGGTGGACGGATCATCATCAGCCCCCCTGTCGACTCGCCATTCCTTGCCGAGGACCAGGTGATTGCCGGAAACGTCATCCTCTACGGAGCGACTTCGGGAGAGGCCTTCATCAGGGGCAGGGTCGGCGAGCGCTTCTGCGTCCGGAACTCAGGTGCCCTTGCTGTTGTCGAGGGAGTCGGTGACCACGGATGTGAATACATGACGGGTGGTCGTGTCGTGGTTCTGGGGGGAATTGGACGCAACTTCGCTGCTGGCATGTCGGGTGGAGTCGCCTTTGTCTATGACCCGACGGGTATGGCGCGGGCACGGGTCAACCCTGAGATGGTGATCCTGGAGGATCCAGACGACGAGGACCGCTCCTGGTTGCAGGCCGTGCTCGAACGCCATCACCTGGAGACCAACTCCGGCCTCGCCGATGAACTGCTCGGAGACTGGAGCACTACGGGGAACTCCTTCTTCAGGGTCATGCCGGTCGAATTCAAGCGTGTCCTCGAGGCCGCAGCGGCAGCCCGCGCCGCTGGAGGCGACGAGGTCGAGGCGATCATGTCCTCGACCCGGGGCTGAGGGGGAACTGTGGGAGATATCCGGGGCTTCATCAAACACGATCGCCAACTACCTGAACGCCGCTCGGTTCCCGTAAGGCTCAGAGACTGGCGTGAGGTCTACGAGCCCTTCCCCGAAGCAGATCTGAGACGCCAGGCGAGCAGGTGCATGGACTGCGGCATTCCCTTCTGCAACCACGGCTGCCCTCTCGGAAACCTGATCCCTGACTGGAATGACCTCACCTACCGGGGTCAGTGGAGCGAGGCCAGCGAGCGGCTTCATTCAACAAACAACTTCCCTGAATTCACAGGACGCCTGTGTCCTGCGCCCTGCGAGACCGCCTGCGTGCTCGGCATCAACGAACCAGCGGTAACTATCAAACAAGTTGAGGTCTCAATCGTGGACAGGGCCTGGGAGGAGGGGTGGATCAGACCGGTTCCGGCCTCGAGGCGCAGTGGTCGGCGTGTTGCGGTGGTCGGTTCAGGCCCAGCTGGACTTGCAGCGGCGCAGCAGTTAACGCGGGCTGGCCATGAGGTGGTGGTCTTTGAACGCGCCGACCGGATTGGAGGCCTGCTCCGGTTCGGAATACCCGAGTTCAAGTTGGAGAAGCGCCACCTTGACCGGCGCCTTGCCCAGATGGAAGCCGAGGGCACGGAGTTCCGAACCAGGACCAACGTGGGCAGCGATCTGGCCTTGCAGGAACTCAGGGAGGACTACGACGCAGTTGTCCTCGCCTGTGGTGCAACCAGGAGCCGAGACCTTCCCATTCCGGGCCGGAACCTTGACGGGATCATGCAGGCCATGGAGTTCCTGCCGTGGGCAAACCGTATCCAGGAGGGCGACCTTGACCGGTCACCGGTCTCAGCGAAGGGCAGGCACGTTGTAATCATCGGCGGAGGCGACACCGGGGCGGACTGCCTTGGAACGGCGCTCCGACAGGGCGCAGCGAGCGTGCACCAGTTCGAGATCATGCCGCGCCCTGCCGATGAAAGACCCGAGGCAAATCCGTGGCCGACGTGGCCGGCTCTCTACAGGGTCTCATCAGCCCACGAGGAAGGTGGTCAGCGGCGGTTCGCCATCAACACCGAGGAGTTTCTTGGCGAGAACGGACATGTGACCTCTCTGCGAACCCACGGGGTAACTGTCGGAAGCATCGATGGCCGACCCTCGTTTGAGATGATTGACGGCTCTGAGGAGATCTTCAGTGCAGATCTTGTGCTGCTGGCCATGGGCTTCACGGGACCAGAGACAGATGAGCTGGCCAACGGGGTGGACATCGCCCTGGACCAGCGCGGAAACGTGGCCCGTGACTCCTCGTTCACAACTTCGGCAGACGGCGTGTTCGTCTGCGGGGACATGGGACGGGGACAGTCGCTCATTGTCTGGGCTATAGCCGAGGGAAGGTCCTGTGCTGCTGCTGTCGACGAGTTCCTTGTCGGGGAGACTTCGCTTCCGGCCCCAATTGTCCCGGACTCAATGCCCCTTCGCTGATGGTCAGGGCCTACCGGGAGAAGGCGGCTTCCTAAAAGGGCTGTGCATCTATGAACTCCAGCGCAGCGTCAATGAAACCGAAGTTCCCCGGGGTCGCGAAGTGGTCGACTCCGGCAAGCGTCGTGAGGGTGGCATCTGGAAGAGCCGCAACGAGCCGGTCGGGAGGTCCTGCAAAGTCCTCGTCACCCAGGACGACTAGGACCGGCACGCTCACACCCTCAAGACTGTCCTCGGTTACGGGAGGTGGATCGGGTCGGGCCAGGAATGCGGCCAACGCAGCCCGGTCGGCCCCGGGCGACTCAGGGAGACGCGCGAAATACGCCAACTCCGGATCCGCTGCCTCGCCGGTCCTCACTGCCTCGATCACAGCCTTTCGGCGGACCTGATCGTCCTCGAACAGGTTCCGGCCGACTCCAGCCACGACCAGGCGATTGAATCGGCCTGGACTGGCGGCAGCCAGGACCAGGAGAACACGGGCACCCATCGAGAATCCGATCGCATCCACCGGTTCCGGGGGCAGTTGCTCCAAAACCAGGTTCTCCAACTCTGCGTAATCCTCAGGGTCTGTGGGCTTGGCTGCCTCGCCATGACCCAGAAGATCCACCGGAATCACCTGTCGTCCGGCGTCGGACAAAAGGGTAGACCAACCGCTCTGCTCCCATGTGGTGGCGTACGAGGTTCCAAACCCGTGAAGGAGGACTACTGGCGGTCCACCGGTCGATGACATGTTCCGGACGTTAGCGGGGGCCCGTATGGAGACGCATCCCGCGGGTAGCCGCAAGCTCAGGTGGTGAGGCGACTTCTGCGGCGGGCCCTCAGGCGCATCGTGAGGACCGCTACTGTCGGGAACAGGCCGACCAGGGCACTTCCGTGGGCGAGCGCCGCATAGTCGCTGAATGTCACAAACACGCCCGACCCAACTCCTGCAAGCGCCCCTGCAGCGGTCATGCCGACATCAGCGAGACCCTGCACCCTTACCCGTTCAGGGCCATCGAACTCGTCCACCAGGAGGGCCGACGAAGCGATAAGGCCGAAACTCCAGCCCAGGCCGATCAGAAAAAGGCCTACAAATATCCCCAGGGAGTCCTCGGGTCGGGTATGGGCTGCCATCTCAGATCCTGCGAACAGGATCATCCCACCGACGGCGAGAACATTAAGCGGGCCAAGGCGGTCGGCCAGCCATCCGACTATCGGTGCGCAGGCGTACATGCCGATGATGTGAAGGGAGATCACCAGGCCGATGATCTCCAGTTGATGGGCCCCTTCACGAAGGTGCAGTGGGGTCATGGTCATGACACCCACCATGACAACGTGCCCCACGACCATTGAGAGCGCGGCCAGACGCCCGGTTGCCGACACAGCGAGAGTGCGTGCGGCGTCAATCAGGTGACGACCCTCGCTTGTGTCGCTACCGCCGACACCACCGGCACCACCGGCAACCACCAGGGGGTCTGGCCTCAGCCACCTGCCGACAACGAGGGCTGCTGTCAGGAACAGGGCCGTCGCGAACATGTAGGGACCCGCAAGCTCGGATGTCCCGACTGAAGTGGCCAGCGACTTTGCAGGACCGAACCCGATGGACGGCCCGACTACCGCCCCGATTGTTGAGGCCCATACAAGGGTTCCGATTGCCCGTGCACGCCCGACCTCGGGAGCAAGGTCGGCCGCTGCGTATCGAGCCGCAAGGTTGGCTGCGTTACCTGAGCCCACCCCGAGCATCCCGGGTATGAGCAGCGAGTACCACCCGGTAACGGCCGCCAACATGCACATTGTCGCTCCGATGGCCGCCACCAGATAGCCCACCAACAGGCCAGGCCGTCGACCCCTACTGGACATGAGGCGCGCCAGAGGAAGGATCGCCAGAGCCGACCCGGTTGTCATCCCGGATGCTGCGAGGCCACCCAGCAACTCACTACCGGTCAGGTCCTCGCCCAGAACCGCTGCAGCCGAGTAGGCGCCGGTCATGGCAGCACCAGCAGGAATCAGTCCGGCCATCAGCACCCGTAGAGACCGGCGCTGCAGAGCCTCGTGCGGGTGGGTGCCTGTTGCGCCGTCGGTGCCTGTCACCGGCGGGACCGTACCGGCAGCAGGGCCGTTACGGCCGCACCGGGCGACTACGGTCCCGGCATGGTCAGCCATGGGGAATCTCAACCGCCTACCGGCTCGTTCCTCCCCTGATGTCCGACACGGTGTATTCCTGCTTCGATGTCGAGACGACCGGACTCGATTCTCGCCGTGCCCGTGTGATCGAGATAGCTGTCGTGAAGGTGACGCCCGCCGGAGAGACGGTGGGGGAGTGGAGCACCCTCATCGATGCGGGCACCCCAGACCTGGGAAGGATCGACATTCACGGCATCCGTCCAAACCTGCTGGTCGATGCACCTACCTTCAGCGAGGTTGCTGGTGACCTCATGGCTGAGCTGGCAGGCTGTGTTCCCGTTGCACACAACGCCTCGTTTGACGTGGGCTTTGTGACAGCCGAGTGGGCCCGTGCGGGACTCGGACCGCTCTCACTCTCGGCAGTCGACACCGTGCCGATGGCCCGGGGCCTGGGATTCCCCGGGCGCCTTAGTGACCTGTCTCAGGCGCTCGGCGTTGAGTTGGACGGTGCCCACAGGGCCCTCGACGACAGCCGGGCACTGGCGGGCGTGCTTGTACGGCTACTCGATCGGGGGGCGGTGCCGCGTGCGGTTCCTCCTTTCATTCCGCCAGACCATCAACTCCTGCCCACTGGTAGATCCAGGCGGCGATCCGGGGTCTCCACCTGATCTTTGCCCTTCTGGCGGGTAGAAGGGGGAGGTGGGTTACCTAATTCGGATCCCCATCACGGCAATGCTGCTCCCACCCGGACTCCTGCTGGGTTGCGCCAACGAGGAACCGCGGGCAGAGCGTGTCGGCATGATCAGCCTCGGCCCCGCCTGCAACGACCACGTCGACTGTCCCATCGACGACAACTGAACATGAGGTCGACATGGCCGACCCGACTCCCGATGTCCCCTTCACCGTCGCAACCGCCTCGGTCGGGCTGCTTGAGACATTCCGGACTGCCGATGCTGATGAACCGTGGTGGGATCTTCCCAACCCTGGTCCCTTTTGCCGGGGCCCGTGTCGTCGTGGTGCTCCGGGACCTGGGTGAAATGCTCGAGGTTGCTCTACCGGTTCGCCCGAATGATACGACGGGGCGCGTCTTGTGAAGTTGTCGCCTGGAAGCCCTGTGGAGATCAGGTCCTGAAAGTGCCCGTTCGGTTCAGTTGAGCGACGGATCGTCGGGGTAGGTGGCCAGCTGCGCGAGCAGCCCTCCCTGCCTTCTCAGCACGCTTGACCACAGGCCCTCGGCATCGGCCGTGGTGACGTCGGCAGGCTGGGCTTCAAGTACGAACCAGGATCCGACTGCCAACTCCACCTCGAGCTGCCCCGCTGACCACCCCGCATATCCGGAAAAGAGGCGCACTGACGTCACACCGGGATCGTCACCGGGATCGTCGTGAAGGTCCAGCAGCCCAATGGAGCCAAGCAGGGGCGTGACGCACGGGTGTCCACTCGCTGGTGCCAGCCCGATGCCCACGATCGTTCCCTCTGACACCGGGCCTCCCATGTGGAGCATGCCCGGAGGTTCAAGAAGGTCAGCCCAGGGGGGTACTGCATCTGCTGCCGAAACCTGGAGCGGGCGGTTCAGGACCAGCCCCAGAGCGCCATCGTCATTGTGTTCTAGCATGAGGAGCACGGTCCTAGTGAAGTTGGGGTCGGCCATGTCGGGCGTGGCTACCAACAACCTGGCCCTCGTGGAGCTGTTCACCGGTCGGTGCCACCGTCATCAGAGGCAAGGGCGCTGCCGAGAAGCGTGTTCGCCCCCGATTTCGAGACGACACCTACCAGCTCGCCGCCGGCGAGAGCCGTGTAGATGCCTGTGGTGGCGATGCTGGCGTGGCCGAGAAGGCTCTGAATCACGTTCATGGGAACTCCTTCTGCGGCCAACTGCACGCCCGCCGTGTGACGAAGTGAGTGCAGGGAGCGGTCGCGAAGAGCAGCCTGCCGGTTGATGGTGAGGAGCCAGTAGCGCAGACGTCTGTAGTTGAAGCGCTCGCCGTCGTTTGTGAGAAAGAGGGGTTCATCGGAACGGGCTGGCCCAAAGCGTTCCTCCCGTTCTGCCTGCCAGCGCACGTTGGCATCGATCAGCTCAGCAGAGAGAGGGAGGTGACGAACCCTGCGACCCTTTCCGAGAACCTGCATCATCCATGTCGCCCGTCCTGCTCTGTCGTCGAGGCGTTCTCTGGTTACCCAGCCATTGTCAGCTGCGGTCAACTCGGCCGCCCTCAGACCCAGAATCGCAAGAAACGCGCACATGGCAAGATCTCTCACGGGCCATCTGACCCTGCTGGCTCCATCAAGAGGCCTGATGGCAGTCTCGTAGAGGTCACGGATTTCGCCGGGCCGGAAATACTCGGGGTCAGCCTGTGGAACATTCAGTCTGGCAATTTTCCGAATCCGGTTTACATCGGGGACGGAATCCACAAGCCGGTCGGCCAGACAGAAGTCGAAGTAGGACTTGAGAGCAGCGAGGGTCTGGTTGAGGGTGGCCTTGGAGACCTCATTGCTGGCTCGGAGATCCCTCACAACATCTGTCAGTGAGGCCTGGTTGAGGCTGTCTGGCCCGAAGTTGCCGGGCCTCAACTCCGCATAGGAGACAACCCTTCGAACCCCCTGGCTGTACGCACGCACCGTCGAGGTGGGCTTGTCCTCATGCAGGGGAAGCCATTTGAGCCATTCGTGGAAAGAGGGCGACATCTCTTCAGGGGTGGGCAGTTCTCGATAGGTCATCTCGGTGCTGTCGTATCGCTCGGGTAGTTCACAGGAATAGATGATAACATTCGTTATCTACACAAGGGGTGGATGCATCCCCGGAAAGTCCACGACGTTCAGGTCGCCATCCCCCTCCTGACGGCTAGCGTTGTGGGCCATGCCACGCATCGAGATCGAACTGACAAGCAATCGCGACGACGGCTCCTGGACATGGAGAGCCGCTGGTGCACGCGAGCCCCGTGGTGCGGTCGACGCCACACTGCTACCAGACGGTGTCTCAGTAGGAGATCTGCTTCGCGCCGAGACCGAACAGTTCGTCGACGGCATCGAGATAACAGCGGTTCTGGCTCCAAAGGAGGGCAGCGGCAAACCGGACCTGCTCGAGATCCTCGGCAGCGGACGCAGCGAGCCCGATGTCATCACCACCCTTGCAAAGAAGGGGCGCTCTGGACGCAGGGACAACAAGCCTCGCCGTGACGGCGACTCAAAGGGTGGGCGCAGAGACGGCAAGAGGGGAGGCAGCGGCCGCAGGGAACGAGATGAGCGCCGGAGCGCCTCTGACAAGCGCAGCGACAACGCCTCTGGGCCCGATAAGAGGAGCAGCGGCCGTCGAAGGTCGGGCCAGGGTGCCGAAGGTGCCAGGCGGCGCTCCCCCGCCACATCTGCAGCGCCCAGACCAAAGCGCCTTCGCCCCCGCCGTAAACACCGAAAGGCAGCTCTTGCAGCGCTCCCCGAGGAAGTGCGGCTCATCGGCCAGCATCTTGCCCGTGCCGGCATTCCGGGCCTACGTGACGCAGTCACCAGCCAGAACAAGGAGGCAGCCGCGGCCGGTGAACCCGAGATCCCTGTAGATCTGCTGCTCCAGCTCGCAGAGCGAATTCAGCCGAAGCTCCGCACCGCCGACTGGCACGACCGCGCCGAAGCCGCCCTTGCCGGTATGGCAGAGGTTGACCTCCGTGACCTCCGGTCGGTCGTCGTGGCAGCTGATACAGCGGCGCGGACCGAGGAAACGCGGGAGTTGGCCGAGAAGCTCCGAGAGGGCCTGGTAGCACGCGTCGAGCATGAGCACACAGAGTGGATGACCGAGGTCAGAACAACCCTCGACGACGGCCGCATTGTGCGTGCCCTCCGCCTCAGTTCCCGGCCGCCGAAGGCCGGCTCTCCCCTACCGGCGGCTGAGTTGGAACGTTTGGCCGAAGCGGCCAACGCCAGCCTGACATCCCAGATCAGCCAGGACCGCTGGGCCACGATCATCGATGCCGTGGCCCTTTCGCCTGTTCATCTGCGCGTTGTCCCCCAGGGCATCCCGGCCGAGCCAGCCGAAGAACTGCTCGAGGTGGTCCGACGGGTTTCCATGAGCATTCCTGATGTGGCTGCAAGCTTCGGGATAAAGCCCACTCCCCCGCGCCGCAACCGTCGGCCCCGGCGGCCGGCAGCCTCCTAGAGGCCCCGGCCGACACCGGGCCCGTCTGGACCCGCTGGCTAGAGTCGCCGGCGTGATCGTTGAATACGAACTGCTGGAACGGGTCGGCCTCATCAGGCTGAACAGGCCCGAGGCGCGCAATGCGATCAACGGATCTATGGCTGCCGCTATCGAGGCAGCAGTCGACCGGTTCGAGGAGGACGATGAGGCGTGGGTTGGCGTGATCTGCGCCAACGGACCCGCCTTCTGCGCCGGGGCCGACCTGAAGGCGATCGCCGCCGGAGAGACCGACCTGGCTACCGAACGCGGTGGGTTCGCTGGCGTGGTTGACCGCACCAGGAGCAAACCCCTCATCGCTGCCGTCGAGGGTCCGGCCGTCGCCGGTGGCACAGAGATCATCCTGGCCTGCGACCTGGTCGTCGCATCGACCGGGGCCCACTTCGGAATACCCGAGGTAAAGCGTTCACTGATCGCTGCGGCCGGTGGACTCTTTCGCCTTCCCCGGGTACTACCGCCGAGTATCGCAATGGAACTGGCACTCACCGGTGCGGACCTGAGCGCAACCGAGGCCCACCGTCACGGAATGGTCAACCGACTTGTTGAACCCGGCAGCGCTCTCGAGAAGGCGCTGGAACTCGCCGCTGAGATAAATGGGAATGCCCCACTTGCGGTGCGTGCATCGCGACGCTCGATTCTGGCGACCCGGCTCCTGCCCGACGAGGAGGCGAACACCGTGGTCATGGAGGAGAGCCGTGCAGTCTGGCGCAGTGAGGACTTCCAGGAGGGTCCGCTGGCCTTCATCGAGAAGCGACCGCCCGTCTGGAAGGGCCGGTAGGAGTCTCCTCAGAGAACTCCAAGCACCGGTCCCTCCGGAATGACGCCGTGCTCGATGAGGAATGTCTCCATTCCCTCAACCAGATCGGTTCCAGATACCTCCTCGAGAGAGATCCATCGGGCCTCATCCGCATCGTCGCCAGCCACCGGTTCTGCACATCCCAGGACCGTCACCCTGAAGTTGAGGATCACGTAGTGGTGGCTGACCCCGGACCGCTCCACCCATCCAAGCAGCTCGCCACAGAGCCCCTCCAGGCCGGTCTCCTCCTGCAGCTCGCGCAGGACAGTTGAGACAACCGACTCGGCCGCCTCCACGCGTCCACCCGGCAGAGACCACATGCCGAGCCCGGGTTCTGTCCCGCGACGGATCATCAGCAGATGTTCATCCCGTACAGCTACCGCTCCGACGCAGAGTTCGGGTCTACCGACGCTCACCGGCCGTCCAACCAGCGATGCACCACAATGGTCCGCGCCACCATGCCCTGTATTTCGAAGAAGTTCTTGGTAGCACGGTCGCCGGGTAACGCTGTTGCCTCAATCCCGAGAGCACCCCGTTCCTCTGCCTCAGTCACCAGGAATGCCATGAGGGCCTCGCCGACTCCAACCGACCTGGCTTCGGGATCCACGAACAGTTCCTCGACAACAGCATGAGGGTCGCCGTCGGCAGCCTCTGAGATTCGCATCACCCCGTAGCCGACCGGCACTCCGTCGATTGTGCCGAGGCCAACAGTCAGGTCAGGTGAGGCGAGGCACTCGCGGGCCCTCGCCGGCAGATCAGCAGCACCCTGGTCCAGACGTGTGAGAACCTCACCACCGCGCTTGTCTGCCATTTCCCGGCGGGATGCAGCAAGCAGTGCCTCGAGGTCTGTGCTGTCGGCGGTGGTCGCCAGTCTGGCTGCCTCCACGCTCAGATTCCCGACCGGGTCACGTAATGGGGCCGCCGCAGTGCCCACATTCGCCGGTCTCGGCTACTGCAGTTGCCTGAACCAGAAGAAAGCAGTGGGGACAGTGCATCTCTGTCTCCTGTCGCTCCTCGACACTTCCTGGTGCCGCCTGACTCCGCTGGACGCCCTCGTCCTCGTCCTCGTCGTCGTCGTCGTCGCCGGCGGCGAGCCGTTCCTTGAGGATTGCATCGAGTTCTGCCTCAACATCGTCCGGATCAGGGTCGTCCTCGTCGTCGGCCACAGCCGTCTTGACCGGCTTCGGCCCGTCCTCGTCGTCTTCATCATCGTCTTCGTCTCCATTGCCGGATTCGCCGTCCTCGGCAAACACATCCTCGGGCGCGTCCTCGTCGTCGAACTCCTCGTCGGGCTCGTCGTCTGGCAGGTCATCGGTTGTTTCGTCGTCGCTCATTGTTTCCTCGGCTGATCTGGGGATCGCGGCCGGAGCATAGACAGGTTCCGGTGCTGTTGGGCGCCACAGCGGAATCCGACTGTCGAGATGATCCCGATTTCCTCGGGTTTCATGCGATCGAAGGGTCGGAACCGTCCATGGTCACAACCCTCTTCTGCTCGCTTCTACGCTCCGACTCGAGACGCTCCAGGTCTGCTCCGGTGGAGTGGTCCACGTAAGACATCATCTCGGCAATGGCGCGGTGGCCGGCAACATCACGGATCTGGGTGTGCATCTCCTGGCAGACCCGCCTGTAGGCCGGATGGCCCTGTGGAGACGTGCGCAACTCGAGAACATGCATTGCCTCTCTGGCATTCATGTGCATCATGTAGCGGACCCGGAAGGCAAGAGCAGCCGCATATGGAGCCTGATCGGGAAATTCCGGTTCGAGGGCGTCATGAAGGGCCTCTGAGCGTTCCATGGAGGCATCGAACCGGTCAGCAAGGCCTGCGTCGTCGACCTCCGGAGGCCGTACGAAGCCGTGCGAGGTGCTGAGACGCTGCCAGTCGAGGGTCATCATCCGGTGGCGTTGCAGGTCCCGAAACGCCCCGTAGTCGGAGAGGATGTCGAATCGGTAGGAGGGCCGCTCGAGTGCTCGACCCGGTCTGTGGCGTCGGTTGGAGCGGTCTCCTACGAGAGCCCTCAGAACGCCGAGGCGTTCGTCGACGGTCATGCTCCTGACGCGCCCTTCGACAAGTCGGTCCGACTGGTTCGTGAACGGGTACAGCGCTGCGGCCACCAACTTGACCTCGGCATCAGGATCAAAGTCGGTCAGGTCGACCAGAGGCCCGGCATCAGGAACCTCGCTGTCGGGAAACAGACTTTCGGCCACGTCGGCGAGACGGTCCCTGCAGTCGGCCCCGTAGGCACCGGTGGCCTCTCCCCTGTCGGGCAGGTCGACACGCTTGAGAAACGACGGGATGACCTTGCGGAGCTCGGCCAGCATCAACTCGGCGTAGGACCTGGCCTCTGGAAGAACGTGAGCACGCATGCGGACCAGCAGTGCCTCGTAGGCCTGGCCGGAGGCGTAGATACCGACGTTCGACAGCGATGCCGCCGGAAGCATCCCCCTCACAGAGTCGAAGGCCTTGGCCGCCACCGCCTGGCGATAGACGAAGTCCGAGTCGCTGTCAGCCTTGGGTGCCACGCTTCTGAAATGGTTCGCCATGAGCGGAACCATCTCGGCGTAGTTCTCAAAGAGCCTGTCCATGTCGGAGATGTACCTGGTTCCGAGCGCCGAGGACAGGATCTCCGGATCGCGGAAGTAGCGGTACCTTCCGCCGAGCCTCGAGTCGTAGGCGATGTAGCGCGTCGACTGTTCGAGATAGGACATCAGGCGTCCCCACTCGAGCACCTTTGTCAAGAGGTTGGAAGCCTGCTCACAGGCGAGGTGCACACCACCCAGCTGGGCAACGCTGTCGTCTCCGTACTCGAAAAAGACACGGTCATATAACTCCTCGGCACGACGCAGGCCGACAGTTGCATCGATTGTCTCATCGCCGGAGACATCCAACTCGCCCACAAACTCTTCTAGAAACAAACGCCGGAGGCTCTTGTCAGAGCGTGAGTAGCGTGCGAAGAGGGCCCCCTTGACCACCTCCGGCAGGTTTACCAGAGCAAAAACCGGCTGATCCAGGTTGGTGAAGTAGCGCCGCAGAACGTCGGCTTCTTCGGAGCTGAAGTCCTCGGCGATGTAGGTGGACACGGCCGCTGAGGCTACGTCGTCTGAGGGTCGCCTTCGCGGACTGCTGAGGCGGAGGCGAACTCGTGCCGGGCCGCCTCGAGGACACGGTTGTCAGCCCAGCAGTCCACGACAGTCAGCGCCATTGACCGGGCGCCGTGGAGGACTGCCTGATCGGCTTCATCGCTGACCGCAGCCGCCGCGAAATCGTTGGTGTGGATGGCTGTTCCCATTGGAGCCGTCTTGATCATCGGATGGATCGCCGGGACCGCGTAGCTCACATTTCCGAGATCGGTGCTGCCTACAACCTGATGGTTGTCTGTGGGGTGGACATCGCGACCGAGGCTGACCGAGTTGGCCACGTACCGATCAAGCAGAGCCTGATTGTCACGAACCTCGTTGTAGCTGGGCTGGATCAGTTCGTGGCTCACCGAGCAGCCACTCGCCAGCGCACCAGCCTCAAGACAGGCAACCACACGTCTCGCCAGGGCATCGGCACCGGCACGGTCGGGCGAACGTACATACCAGCTGGCTGCCGCCCGTTCGGGCACGATGTTGGCCCGCCGGCCGGCATCGGTGAAGATCCCGTGGATCCGCTCCTCAGGAGCAATGTGTTGCCGGAGGGCAGCAACGTTCATGTAGCCGAGGACCGCTGCATCGAGTGCGTTGAGACCACGCTCGGGAGCTGCCGCAGCATGTGCCGCCCTGCCGGTGAATACCGCCTGAACCTGTTGGACGGCAAGGCTGGTGATGTTTCGCAGATCTGCGTCAGCGGGGTGCACCATCAGTGCAGCCTCAACATCGTCGAACGCCCCCCGTTCGAGCATCAAAACCTTGCCACCGCCACCCTCCTCGGCCGGAGTGCCGAGGATGCGAACACGTCCACCAAGCTCTGTCGCTACGGCGGCGGCGGCCAGACCGGCCCCCAGACCGGCCGTGGCGATGATGTTGTGACCACAGGCGTGACCGATTCCGGGCAGAGCGTCGTATTCGCACAGAACCGCTATCAGCGGTCCCTCGCTTCCAGCTGCTGCCTCGAACGCTGTCTCGAGGCCGTATGCGGACCTGACTACGTCCATTCCTTCGGCCTCGAGCACCCCTGTAAGGAGTTCGTGTGCGAGGTGTTCCTTAAACCCGAGTTCCGGCTGGGCGTGTATCTGATGCGATGCGGCGATCAGGGTGTCAGCCAGATCATCGATCTTCTCAAGGACCCTCTGTCTTGCCCGAACCACGGCTGCGTCGTCTGCCATCGACGGATCGTACCGCTACAGCCTGGCCCGATTGTCACAGGTGTCCAGGCAGGTTCAGATGACAAGGCGCAGCACGGCCGGTTCCACACGCACGGAGATGTTTCTGTGGGCACCGACAGGTTCAGAATCAAGGTAGATCGGCACTGGATGCCTGAACGACACCTGCACCGCCGGCTGTCGCGTGTAGGTGATGCCGGGATGAGGCAGGTGGGTACCGGAGTGCAGCCTCCGGTGGGCATTCAGGCGTTGACGGAGCGGCAGGTCCGAGTCGAGCAGGTCCAACAGACCGTCACCGGGATGCGCTCTGGGCGCAAGGTTCCAGTGCCCAAGGTGGGCCCCGTTCGCAGCTATCCAGCAACGCCCGGTCAGCCAGTTGCGGCGGGCGACGAGGTGGGCGACGAACCAGTGGATTCGCCCATCCAGAAGAGCTGATCCGATATCGACGAGAACCCTGGTCGAGTCGTCTGAGAAGCCGCTCCCAGTGTCAGTGCCACCGAGTGTCCGCCAGAGGTCGCCTCCGGTGAGGCCGACTGTCGGAAGGTCGTTTCCGGCCGAGCGTGCTGCACCAACGATGGCCCCAAGTTCGGAATCGCTGCCGGCCACTTCTGATCCGTCCGGTAGTCCGCCGAGCCCACCCCAGTTCTGTCCTCTTGAGAGCGACATGAGCAGTTACGCCGCCTCGGGGCTGTCAGTCGTCTCGGCTGAGCCGCCATCATCTGACTCGGATATGGCACCGGCAAGGACCACGACGCCTCGTTCCAGGCCTTCCATGGCCTTACGTGCGGTGGCAGACAGATCCGGGCCGGCCACCTTGCTCATCTGGCCCAGGAGATCTGCAACCAGCCTCACATTTCGGACGAACTCACCGGCATTCTTGCCATCCTCGAGGATGCTGGCGAGGCTTCCTCCGTCTACCCACTCCATGGTCGTCTCCGCCAGGCCGTGGTCCGTCGTGAAATCAACCTCGACACCCAGACTTGCCCCCTCGGCACGGATCTCCTCGCCGAGTTTGCTGATCTCCCGGATTCTGGCCCCGATGCGTCCCTGCGGCTCGGGCACGGCGACACCGCGGGGTCCACGGCGCCGATAGGTAAGGCAGGACACGACCGCTGCGGTCTCGCCGGGGGCCAGATCGTCAAACAGGCCGGCTGCCAGGGCTTCGACCACCAGAAGGTCAGCCTCGTTGTGTATCCCGGCAAGAGGAGCACCTCGTTCGGTCAACTGCCACGACCGGGCCATTTCCCTCTTCTCCAGCACGAGTTCCATGCCGTCCATCCGCTCGACGAGGTTCGAGCCGGGATTCGGTCGTCGGCGGTCCTGGAACTGGGCGAACGATCGCTCAAGAAGGTCCATGGCCTCGGCCCTCGTTCGGGTGAGCATCAGGTTCGCCAGCATGTTGTAGGTGGGGCGAAACGCGGAGGTGAGAACAAAGTCTCTGCTGCGGGCAAGCTCGGCGACCTTCCGGAACGGAACAAACGGGGTCCAGCAGATGAGGGCGTTTCCTTCGTCGTCGATTCCGCGTCTCCCGGCCCGCCCGGTCAGCTGGGCGAACTGTCCCGGGGTGAGCAACTCGTGTGTCTCTCCGGTGAACTTGGTCAACTTCTCGATCACCACAGAGCGGGCCGGTAGGTTCACACCGAGTGCAAGGGTCTCGGTTGCGTAGACGATCTTTAGGAGGCCCGATGCAAACAGTTCCTCCGCTATCTCCTTGAACAGAGGCAACATTCCGGCATGGTGCGCGGCGATTCCCCGCCGGAGGCCGGTCTGCCACTGTCTGACCCCCAGTGCCTCGAGGTCCTCGCCGGAAATGCCCTCGAGCCGCCTGGAGAGGAAGGAGTCAACCTCGTCAGATTCGCTGGGGGTGTTCAGGTTTACACCCTCCCGGATCAGGGAGTCGCGAGCGTCGTCACATCCTGCCCGGCTGAAGATGAAGTGGATTGCCGGCAGCAGATCGTTGCGCCGGAGTTCGCCGAGCACTTCGCGTCGCCTGGGTGACGCCCAGCCGGGGCCGTGTCGATTCCGGCCTCGTCGCCCCCCGACGTCAAAGCGCTCGCCCTTCTTGTTCGGGGCACCACCGGTCAGGACAGGTAGCCGGTGCAGGCGTCTGGAGCCGCGTCGCTCGATCACGAGGTAGTGGCTGCGCAACGGGACCGGTCGGCGCTTCTCCACGACGACATCGGTTTCTCCGCGAATCCCGCTCATCCATGCGCCGAGTTCCTCGGCGTTGGAGACGGTGGCCGACAACGCCACGATTCCAACCTCTCGCGGCAGGTTGAGCAGCACCTCCTCCCACACGGCTCCACGGTACGGATCTTCGAGGAAGTGAACCTCGTCGAGAACCACCCAGCCGAGATCATCAAGGGTTTCAGAGCCTGAGTAGAGCATGTTCCTCAGCACCTCGGTGGTCATTACCACCACCGGAGCGTGGGGCGAAATGGTGTTGTCTCCGGTGAGAAGGCCGGTCTGGCTGCCTCCAAGGCTTCGGGTGAGATCCCGGTACTTCTGGTTGGAAAGGGCCTTGATAGGCGCCGTGTAGAAGGCGCGTAGCCCGTTCTCCATTGCTAGGTCGATCGCATGCTCTGCAACAACCGTCTTGCCACTGGATGTAGGCGCGGCCACAAGGACCGAGTGCCCGGCATCTATTGAGGTGATCGCCTCCTTCTGGAAGCGGTCAAGCTGGAACGGCCACCTGCTGCTCACCCCTCGGAGCGTCTGCGGCGGCGCTCGTGGAGTACGCCGATCAGAATTGATGCCTCGTAGAACAACCACATGGGCACAGAGAGGATCATGAGGGTGAAGGGGTCTCCACTCGGGGTCAGGACGGCGACCAGTGTGACGATTCCCACAATGGCGTACCGGCGTGCACGCCTGAGTGCTGCCGGGCTGAGGATTCCGACCAACTGGAGAAAAACCAGAACCAGTGGAAACTCGAAACCAATGCCGAATGCCATGGTCATCTTGATGACGAAGCTGATGTACTTGGCCGGCGAGAAGACGCTCACGAGGTCGGGGCCACCAATGTCCACAAGGAATTCGAGGGCCCTCGGGATGCTCCAGTAGGCCAGACCGCAGCCTGCTGCAAACAGAATCAGGCCGGCGAGCACGAACGGGACAGCCCAGCGCCGCTCACGTGAGTAGAGCCCGGGTACGACAAAGCGCCAGACCTGCCAGAGGAGTACCGGCATCGCCAGGGCCATACCGCCGTAGCCGGCGACGCTGAGACGCACCGTGAATGGCTCCAACGGATCAGTCACAAGCAGCTCGCATCCACTCCCGAACACCGCAGTCGGGCCTGCTCCCAGACGGATGCTGCAGTAGGGGCGGAGCAGCAGGTCGAGGATCTGGGGATAGAGAAACCAGCAGCCCAGGGCGCCTGCACCGACGGCCAGGACAGAGATGAGCAGGCGTTTCCGGAGCTCTTCAAGGTGCGAGACGAGGGACATTGTTCCTGCGTTCTTGTCAGACATCGTGGAACTCAGTCATCATTGGCTGTTGTGGCATCGGGGATGTCTTGTTGTTCTGGCGTTCCCTCGTCGGGTTCCTGGGCCAAGGGCTGATCGGGCCGGGTTCCTTCCGTCGAATCCGGTGAGCCCATGGATGTCAGGGCATCTCCTCTGGCCCTGGCCTCCAGTTCAAGTCCAGGGTCTTCGACCGCAGCGCGCAGCTCTTCCTGGAAGCCGGTTGTGACCCTTCGAACCTCTCGCAGGACTCGGCCGATCTGGCGTGTCACCTCGGGCAGTCTCGCTGGGCCGAGAACCAGCAGGCCGACGAGGAGGATGACGAGAACCTCACTGCCTCCCAAGTTGCCCATCAGAGCAGCCTACCGGTGGGCACCAGTCGGAGAACTGGGCGAAGGAAAACTGGAAAGGTCAGAGCCGGCCAATGTCGCCGAGAGGCCAGACCCGTAGAAATGCCCGCCCGAGGATGGCATCCTCGGGAATCGGGCCGAAAATGCGGCTGTCCTTCGAGTTGGTCCGATTGTCTCCCAGAACGAATACGTGACCCGGTGGAACCAGACAGGTATCGGCTGCCCCGGTCGGGTTTTGGCATCCGGGAGGAAGGGTGAATCCGGAGGTGAGGTCCTGGGAGACAAGGTACGGCTCCAACAGGAGGCCGCCGTCGACTCGAACCCTTCCTGCCTCGGTGCTGATGGTTTCCCCGGGTAGAGCAATGACGCGCTTGATCAAATCTTCGATGCCGTTCACTGCACCCTGTGGTGCCTTGAAGACAACGACGTCGCCCCTGTTCACCTCATGCAGCCTGTAGCTCAACTTGTTTACGATGATCCGGTCACCGTTGCCCAGCGTCGGTTCCATCGAGGGCGACGGGATATAGAAGGCCTGAAACAGGTAGGCCTTCACGAGAAGAGCCATGACCAGCGCTCCGACTATGACACTCCCCCACTCGACGAGGGTCTTGCGGAAGCTGACTGCTGACCCGGGTATCCCGAGGTCCACCTGATGCATGGGGTCCGGGCGAGGCTGTCCCGGCGGTTCGTCCGGCACGTGCTGGCTGAACTGTGACGGGAGTTGTTGCGGCTCTTCTTCAGGAAGAGCGGGGAATGCTCCTGAGGAACCATGAATGTCCTCGAATGTAACAAGGGCCGGGCGGCGCTCAGGGGTCCCTTCGGGCACTACCGGCTGTCTGGGGCCTCCCTGTCGGAGGTCGCTGCCCCCGTGAGGAGGCCCGGTGGGGTGCACGGGTGTGGTGACCTCGGCAATGGGTTCTGGTGGGACATCAGCGGACCTTGCCCTGGCCCGTTCGATGAGCTCGTCTGCCCAGGCGTCATCAGTCGCCTGCTCGTCAACACCGCCATCTCCGTAGTCGCCGTCCACGGCGCCGAACCTAGCCCCCGTGCGCCTGCTCGCGGTGGCGCTCAGACTCCGTACAGGGCGAGAATGCGTCGGGCAGCCGCTGAGCGGATCTCGGTGCCGAGACCGTCGGGAGCCTCGACCACCGATCCCGTCGGACCGAGACGCAGCAGCAGGCGTTCCAACCACTGCGGAGATGAGACAGGCAGGCGAACGCGGACCATCCCATCCGAGAATTCCTGAACTCCGCTGTGTGGGTACTCCTCGACCACCCACCTGGCCTCTGCGGCGAGTTCGACAACCACCTCAGGGAGGTCTCCATTGGTGGGTATGTGGTCGACTGTGTCGTCAGGTGCCTCTGGTGCGTCGAAACCCAGAGAGGTCGGCTCGCAGCGGCTGATGCGGTCAAGGCGAAACACCCGCTGGGATTCAGCCTCGTGGCAGTGGCCGCTCACATACCAGTGGCCCTTGTCGGCGTAGAACCTGTAGGGATCAACAAGACGTTGTCCGGATGCATCCCGGCCGTACGAGTAGTAGTCGATATCGACTGTTGTCCGGTCGGCTAAAGCTGCACGGATGATGTCGATGGTGCCAGTGGACCCTGGCCCGAGACGTACCTCGACGGCCCGGTTGTCGCCTGTCGACATTCCGCTCGCCAACTTGGTCAGGGCTCGCTCCAGCGGACCCAACTCGTCGTCGTCTGTGATGGCTGCTACCGAGCGACCCGCTGCGTTCAGCGCAAGGGTCTCCACGGAACTGAGGCGCATAGGCCTCCGGAACCAGTCGGCATACCTGATCCAGACCCGTTCCTCAGCAACGGTTACGTCGATCAGGCAGTCGGGGGTGAACGGGTGAACACCGACGAAGAACAAAACGTGCTCAAGGTCCTCGAGCAGTTCGGCTCGGTGGTAGTCGAACCTCTCGACGACCTCGTCGATCAGTGGGCCGTCCCGCTCCACCACCCACGGGATTACGGCCAGAAGGCGTCGCAGGCGGTCAAGGGCCGTAAGGGAGGTCATCGGAGCGCCTCAAGCCACGTGACCATGTCGGTTCTGAGCTCGTCCGGACCCAGGAGTTCAGCTCCATCGAGGAAGGTGAGCACGAAGGAACGAAAGGCTTCGCGGTTTCGAACCGTCTCCACGACTACTGCCGAGCCGTCCTCTCTGCGCTCCTGAACGGCATCTTCGCCTAGAAAGTCGACGATCCAGGGGACATTGCGTCGGTGAACCAGCAGGCTGGCCAGGAGTGGCCCGTCCTCGCCGTAGCGCCAGGCTGGCTCGACATTGACTTCAACCGGGTCCTCGGGCCTCGCAAAGCCCCCGGCCTCACCGGCAGAGACCGGGCCGGCAATTCGATCCACCCTGAACTGTCTTGACTCGGCGGGTCCCTGATCGTGGCCGGCCAGATACCAACGTCCCCGGGTAAATACAAGGCTGTGTGGCTCCACGGTCCGGTTGCGACCGTTGTACCCGAAGGCCACGATGCGCCGTTCCGCCGTGGCTGTCATGAGTTCTCTGACGGCCTCCCCTGCCGGTACCTCGGCGACGGCTCCCACCTCGGGAGAATCGGTCTGCAGCACCCCTCCGAGCCTCCAGAACGGGTCCGATCTGGGCGCATCCCTGAGGCGCACGAGGTTGGACGCCAGGTGCAGGGCCGCCAGTTCGTCGGCCGTGAGCGCCGGCATGTCAGCCTCATAGTCCCCAGGGCGTATCCGGTAACCGTCAACAGGCGGATCGGTCCCGGGAACAGGTTCAACGGACAGGGGCAGGCCCATCGAGCGGAGCTCCTCCTTGTCCCGTTCAAAGGCCCTTCTGAAACTCTCGCTGTTGTCGGAGTAGGCGCCGTCGGGGAGTCGTCTGCGCAGATCCTGGCGGCTCAGGGGCTGTTCGGTCGCCAGCATCGCCGCTACCAGGTTGAGCAACCGCTCCAACTTCTTCACGGCTGCAGCCTAGGCGTGGCAGCCCCTGACCTCAGAGCGAGTCGATGAGCTTCTGCACCCGCTCGTCCTCGGACCTGAACGGGTCCTTGCATAGGACAGTTCGTTGGGCCTGGTCGTTCAACTTCAGGTGAACCCAGTCGACGGTGTAGTCGCGTTTGCGTTCCTTGGCACGCTTGATGAACTCGCCCCGGAGCCGTGCGCGTGTGCTGTTGGGTGCATTGGCCATTGCCTCCTCGACAACAGCATCGGTGGTGGTTCGCCTCATGAGACCCCGGTCCTGCATCCGGTAGAAGAGGCCTCTGCGACGGTCTACGTCGTGGTACTGCAGGTCGACAAGGGCGACAGCGGGATCTGAGAGTGGCAGGTTGTGACGCCCCATGTAGCCGTCGATCAGGTGTCTCTTGGCAACCCAGTCGCACTCCGCTACCAGATCCATCGGGTCCCTGGCTATTCCCTCGATGCAGTGCTGCCACATCTCAAGGACCTTGGTCTCCTCGGAGCTCATGTCGCGGTGCTCTGCGAACCGGAGTGCACGCTCGAGAAACTCGGTCTGCATGTCAAGAGCGCTCATCTCACGGCCGTTGGCCAGACGAACGGTTCGCCGACAGGTCGGGTCGTGGCTGATCTCACGGATAGCCCTGATCGGGTTCTCCAGGGTCATGTCACGCAGGATCACGTTGGGCTCCTCCAGCATTCGAAGGAGTATCCCGCACGCGCCCATCTTCAGAAAGGTGGTGTACTCGCTCATGTTGGAGTCACCCACGATCACATGCAGTCGCCTGAAGCGTTCGGCATCGGCATGCGGTTCGTCCCGCGAGTTGATTATTGGCCTTGAGCGGGTGGTGGCGCTGGAGACTCCCTCCCAGATGTGCTCAGCCCGCTGGCTTATGCAGTACATCGATCCTCGCGCTGTCTGGAGCACCTTCCCGGCACCTGTGTAGATCTGGCGGCTGACCAGAAATGGAATCAGTGTCTCGGCATACTCGGCTCCGTCCTCGCGTCGTGTGGTCAGGTAGTTCTCGTGGCATCCGTAGGAGTTTCCGGCAGAGTCCGTGTTGTTCTTGAAGAGGAAGACCTTGCCGTTGACTCCCTCTTCTCGGAGTCGCTCCTCGGCTGAGCCGATGAGCTGCTCGAGGATTCGCTCCCCGGCCTTTTCATGCGCAACCACGTCGTGGACCGAGTCGCATTCAGGCGTCGCGTACTCCGGGTGTGAACCCACGTCCAGGTAGAGGCGTGCACCGTTGACGAGGAACACGTTTGAACTGCGGCCCCAGTCAACCACCTTGCGGAACAGGTAGCGCGCAACCTCATCGGGGCTCAGGCGACGTTGGCCATCCAGAGTGCAGGTGACGCCGAACTCGTTCTCAATCCCGTAGATGCGACGCTCCACAGGTCTCCCGCCGTCAGCCGAGGAGTGTGGCGAGCGCCTCACCCTCGAGGCGCAGGAATGCCCGTCTGCCATTGTCCCTGGCAAGAACCGCTACCTCGAGATCATCTGGGACGAGGTTTCTGTCGGGTCCGGCAAGCGCACCCACTGCCAGTCGGAGGGCTGTCTGGAGGTCGGCACCAACGGCCCATGAGGCCTCCATCCGCTCCCTGATCACGTCTGCCTCTCCGCCAATGACCACGTAACTGGTTGTGTCCATCACGGTTCCGTCATACAGCAGGTGGAACAAACGGTCACCGTCGGGCTCCGTGCCCATCTCGGCAATCAACATCTCGACCTCAAGTGGCTTCATCTCATGTGTGAAGTACTGGCCGAGGATCTGCGCGTACTGGTTGGCCAGCCAACGTGCATCAACATCGGCCCGGCTGTAGGAGTAACCCTTCAGGTCAGCGTGTCGAACACCGGCAATCCGAAGTTGGTCGAACTCGTTGTACTTGCCGACTCCCATGAAGCCGATTCGGTCGTAGATCTCGCTCACCTTGCGGAGGGTCTTGGAGGGATTCTCGGCGCATAGCAGGACGCCATCACTGTAGGTGCTGGCTACCGACGCCCGGCCGCGGGCGATTCCCTTGCGGGCATAGTCGGCCCGGTCCTTCATCACCTGTTCGGGTGACACGTACATGGGAACGGTCATGACCGACTACCCCGGGTTCGGGGGTGGACCCTGATCACCGGGCACCGCCGCTCAGGCGGTCAAGAAAGACCGAGGTGCGGCTGGCGACATCTTCGTCTGGAAGCCGCTCGAATCCTGAGGAGGTAATGGTGGCCAGGACGGGGAAGATGCCGCGGACCATGTCGGGCCCACCCGTGGCGCTGTCTTCGTCGGCCGCCTGGAAGAGAGCCTCGACGGCAAGGTCGAGGGCCGAGTCAGCGTCGAGGTCGTCGTTGAAGCGGAGCTTCATGACGGTGGTGGCGTGGAGGCTTCCGGATCCGGTTGCTGCATGGTCCTGCTCCTCGTAGCGCCCTCCGGTTATGTCGAACTGAAACAGGCGGCCTCGACGCTGCTGCTTGTCGTAGCCGGCAAAGAGGGGGACCACGGGTAGGCCCATCATCGCCACCGGCAGGTGGGAGCGCAGCATCAGGGTCAACTGGTTGGCCTTACCCTCGAGGCTGAGGGGGCTTCCCTCGACCTTCTCGTAGTGCTCAAGCTGGAGCTGGAACAACCGCACCATCTCCATTGCCGGCCCGGCTGCACCGGCAATGGCCACCCCGGACCCGGAGTCGGCCGGGAAGACCTTCTCGATTGAACGATGGCTGATCAGGTGGCCGCTGGTTGCCCGCCGGTCCCCTGCCATGACAACACCGTCGGCGAAGCGAATGGCCAGCACCGTGGTGCCGTGCGCGATCCCGTCGAGACCCTGGGATGCCGCCGGTCCGAGATCGGACCCGGGTCGGTCCATGCCGAGGCGGGCCAACAGGGCAACGAAGCTGGGACCGGGGTCCTCGGCCGGGGCGAAAAGCGGAAAGGTCACGTGCGGAGGCTAACCCGGTCGGGAGGCTGCCTACTCGCCGCCCTTTTGGATATAGCTCTTCACAAACTCCTCGGCGTTTGACTCAAGCACCTCGTCGATTTCGTCGAGCAGGTCGTCGAGTTCGCCTTTCAGGCGATCGCTCCCCCTGCTGGCCGACTGTGCGGCGGCGACATCGACGGGCTCTTCCCGGTCATTCTCGTCGCGAACCGGCCTCCTTTGTTCCTGCTCAGCCATGTCGTCTCCTCGCTCGCGGACCGGACCGGACCATCATGTGGACAGCCTGTCAAGTAGTTCTGAAACCGTCTCGCACTCATCGAGGAGCGTACCCACATGCTCGCGGGTGCCACGGGTCGGCTCCATCATGGGGACGCGCCTGAGCACCTGTCGTCCCAGGTCAAAGACCATCGAGTCCCAGTTGGCTGCCACGATGTCCTCGGGCCACTTCTGCAGGCAACGACCCCTGAAGTAGGCCCTGGTGTCATCGGGCGGCTGCTCCATTGCGATTACCGCGTCCGGTGTGTCGACGAGGGTCTCAGCGCCAACCCTCGCAAAGAGTGAGCGCTCAGGGCGCAGGTCGTGGTATTGGAGGTCGAGTGCGGCCAGACGTGCATCGTCCGGGCTGAGGCCGTGGCGTTCAGCCAACCCGTCGAGAAGGTGCTTCTTGGTGACCCAGTCCACCACCCCGACCAGTTCTGACGGGTCGGCTTCGAGCGAGGTGAGGGCCTCTTCCCAGCGAAGCAGTACCAGATCGGCGACCGACCCGCCCGTCAACTCGGTTCCTCGCTGCAGGGTGAACTTCTGGGCCTGTTCAAGCAGTTGCCACTGAATGTCGACAGCTGTCGCCGTACGGCCGTCAGCGAGAAGGAGCGGTTGTCTTAAGCTGGTGTCGAGGGAAACGGCCTGAATGGCACGGACCGGGTCGGAGATCTGGAGTGCGGGGTCCATGAGGCCCTCCTCGACCATTGCAAGCACGATCGCGGTTGTTCCCAGTTTGAGGAGGGTTGCGACCTCGCAGAGGTTGGCATCGCCAACGATCACGTGGAGGCGCCTGTAGAGGAGCGGGTCTGCATGGGGTTCGTCACGGGTGTTGATAATCGGGCGCTTGAGGGTGGTCTCGAGACCGACCTCCTCCTCGAAGAAGTCAGCGCGCTGGGTGAGTTGGAATGCGACCGCATCTCCCGGAATCCACGGCGCCTCACTTCCGACCTTGCCGGCGCCGGTGAAGACCTGACGCGTCACGAAGTGGGTGGTGGCGTGCTGCACGATGTCGGCAAACGGCGTGGCCCTGTCCATCAGATAGTTCTCATGGCAGCCGTAGCTGTTGCCCTTGCCGTCGGAGTTGTTCTTGTAGACGACCAGTTCCTCACCGTCGGGCAGCACCTCGTTTGCCGCCGACATCGACTCGATCATTATGAGTTCAGCTGCGCGGTCGTGACGGAGCACAGCCATGGCATCGGCGCACTCGGGCGTACTCAGTTCGGGGTGTGCATGATCGACGTAATAGCGGGCGCCGTTTGTGAGGACGGCATTGACGAGGTGTGTCTCGACCTCGGGGGCCATTGATCCGATGTGGCTGAAGCCGCGGACATCGTTGTGGGGTGTCTCGTCGATGAAGTCCCAGCCCACCCTGGGAGATCCTGGCCCAACACCTGGCTGGGAGCGCCTGCTTAGGTAGGCGTTGATCAGAAGTGACGAAGCACTGATCGGATTTGGATCGTCAACCCCCCGGTGAACGATCCCGTACTCGGTTTCAATGCCGAGCGTCTTTGGTACGGGCATGCGCGGACCCTAGCGGGGCTGCCCTGTGGCGGCTGCCGGGTCTCTGCGTCTGACGGAAGCTGCTCTCAGAGGTACTGGCCGGTTCCCACACCGTCAATCGTGCGGCCGCCGCCGTCCTCGTCGGGACCGGAGATCAGGGTGCGGACATAGACGATTCTCTCGCCCTTCTTTCCGGAGATCTTCGCCCAGTCGTCAGGGTTGGTCGTGTTGGGCAGATCTTCGTGTTCCTTAAACTCCTGGCGGACCGCCCGGGTGAGGTCCTCTGTGCGAATTCCGCGGTGACCACCGGCCAGTTCCCTCTTGATCGCCAACTTCTTCGCCCTGCGCACGATGTTTTCAATCATTGCGCCGGAGGCGAAGTCACGGAAGTAGAGAACCTCCTTGTCTCCGTTCTGGTATGTGACTTCGAGGAAGCGGTTGCTCTCGGTGTCGGCATACATGGTTGCCACGGCCTCATCGATCATGGACCTGACCGCCTTTTCACGATCACCTCCGCCTGTCGTCTGCACCAGGTCCTCGTCGAGTGGCAACTCTGCGATGAGATAGCGGCTGAAGATCTGGCTGGCTGCCATCTCGTCGGGACGCTCGATCTTGATCTTCACGTCGAGGCGGCCCGGACGCAGTATGGCGGGGTCGATCAGGTCCTCCCTGTTGGAGGCACCGATGACGATCACGTTGCGAAGTGTCTCCACACCATCGATCTCAGCCAGCAACTGCGGAACGATGGTGGACTCGATGTCAGAGCTGATTCCGGTTCCACGGGTGCGGAACAGGGACTCCATCTCGTCGAAGAACACGATGACGGGCCATCCCTGTTCTGACTTCTCACGTGCACGCTGGAACACGAGGCGGATCTGCCTCTCGGTCTCACCGACATACTTGTTGAGGAGCTCGGGGCCCTTGATGTTCAAGAAGAAGCTTCGGGCCTCGCGGTCTCCTGAGACCTCCGCGACCTTGTTTGCCAGCGAGTTCGCAACCGCCTTGGCAATAAGGGTCTTGCCGCAACCGGGTGGGCCGTAGAGGAGGATGCCCTTGGGTGCGGGCAGGTTGTACTCGGAGAACATGGCCCTGTGCAGGAAGGGGAGTTCGACGGCGTCGACGATCTTCTCGATCTGGGGTGCAAGGCCACCTACATCCTCGTAGGTGACATCGGGTACCTCTTCCAGGACGAGGTCCTCGACCTCGGGCCTGGGAAGGCGTTCCAACAGGATTCCGGCCCTCGGGTCGAGGAGCGCCGAGTCACCACTTCGGAGGTGACCGTCGAGCACCCCGGAGGACAACTCGACGACCCTCTCGTCGTCGGCTCGACCGACCACAAGTGCTCTGCTGCCGCCATCGAGCAGTTCCTTGACGGTTACTACCTCGCCGGTGACCTCGGCCCTCCTCGCCAGAATGACGCTCATGGACTCGTTGAGCACGACCTCCTGGCCGGGCCTGAGAGAATCGGCAAGATCGGGATGAACGCCGACCCTCATCTTGCGTCCTGCCGAGTGCACGTCGACGGAGCCGTCGTCGTTGGTTCCGGTAACGGTTCCGTAGGCCGAGGGTGGCTGGGAGAGTTTGTCGACCTCCTCACGCAGGAGGGCAATCCGCTCGCGCGCTGTTTCCAGGGTGGAGTTCAACTTGTGGTTGCGGGAAGTGGCACTGACAAGGTCCCTCTTCACATCGCGAACCTCGGCCTCGAGTTTCTGGATTCGGACCGGGGCCGCCTCGATACGCCGTCGGAGTTCGAGGATTTCGGCCTCGAGGGCTGCCTGCTCGCCGCCCTCTTCCGGGCAGTCTGTTTCGTCTCCGTCGGTCACAGCCATGTCGCCTCCCTGGGGCGACCCTACCTGTCGTACCGGACGTGACCGATGCCATTGTCCCTAATCCCACCGGTGTGGATGCTGGGGATGCTGGTATGGATAGAGTGCTCAGTCGGAATCAGTAGACGAACGTCGTGTCGACTGGGTGTCGGCCGACCACAGCGAGAGGAACCCGGCCAGGATGAAGGTCTGGATCGATCAGGATCTCTGCACGGGCGATGGCCTCTGCGAGGAAATTGCCCCCGATGTGTTTGCCCTCCTCGACGACGGCCTGGCGTACGTGAAGGAAGGCGACAAGATCTTCAGTGAGCCTGGTGGCCCCGAGGGTCTCGCCACGATCACCGAAACCCAGTTGGAGGGAACCATCGAGTCCGCCGAGGAGTGCCCCGGCGAGTGCATCTACATCGAGCTCGACTGAGGAGAACTCTGTCAGATCGGTTCCGTGGACAGCCCAGCGGCCGTCCACGGGTTGTTTTGGTGTCTACCGCGGCCGACATGCACCGGAATCGGCCGGCTCTCCCCCACCTTGGATTGCCGTAGCCAGCAGGGGTTCGATTTCGGAGACCTGCACCGCGTAGGCAACCTGCGGGCCCCCCCGGGTTCGTGAGAAGAGCACCCCCACAACGGATCCGGACCCATCCACCAGGGGTGCCCCAGAGTTGCCCGGCCCGACCGAGGCCTCCACCTCGAGGGCATCGCGTCCGTCTCCGGCTGCTCCGTAGATGTCTTTGCCAATGGCACGGATAGGCCTGAGTATCCGTGAAGAAATCGTCTCGGGCATTCCGTCCTCGTCAAATGCAAGAACGGCGACCGGCTGGCCGGCCACGGCTTCGGTGAGCGCCAACGCCTGGACAACCCCTGTATCCGCGCTCAGGAGGGCCAGGTCAGAGACAGGGTCAAAGGCGACTACCGCCGCCGTCTGGATGCCTCCGCCAAGGCCGATCTCTGGTGCTGAAAGCCCGGCAACCACGTGTGCGGCGGTAACTATCAGACCCGGTGCCACAACAAAGCCGGTTCCGACCTGGGACGCTGTGCACCCGAGACCGTTCACCCGTGCAACCGACCGCCATGCCCGCTCCAGCACCTCGTTGTCGGGCCCGCTCTGAACTGGTGCCGTAGTTGACGGCACGGTGCCTGTAGTTGAGGTACCTGTCGTTGAGGTGCTCGTGGTGGCAACTACCGGCAGATCCGTATTCGGCCGCGCCACAACCCCCTCGCCGCAGGAGGCCGCGAGCACCATCAGGCCCGCGACGACAACAGCGGACGGTCCCGCAGCCCTGTGCCTCACGATCCGAGAAGGCGTGCGTGGCTGAGAAAGCCTGTGTGGGCGACCATCCGGTGGTCGGGTCTCACCGCCAGGCCATCTATGTGCCAACTTCTGTTCAGGACCTCGATTGTCTCTGCGAACTCGAAGCCGTTCGCGGTGAGGGCATCTTTGAACCTCACGGCCTGGAGGATGCTCGGCGTGTAGGCGACGATGATGCCGCCAGCCTGCAGGGCCTGTGCCGCATGCGGAACCACCTGCCAGGGCTCGGGCAGATCCAGGACGACACGGTCCAGGTCGACGACGTCGATTCCGTCGTAGGCATCGCGGATCTCTACCGTGTACCGCTCCAGCGCCTCCTCCCCAAGCATGGTGAGGACATTCGAGCGGGCCTTCTCGACAAAGTCGCCCCTGATGTCGTAGCCCGTGATCTCGGCTCCGGCACGCAGCATCGTCATCGACAGGGCGCCTGAGCCGACACCCGACTCGAACACCTTCGCCCCTGGAAAGATGTCGGCCAGCAGCAGAAGCGGACCCAGATCCTTTGGGTAGATGACCTGGGCACCACGGGGCATCTTGAGAATGAAGTCGGAGAGGGTCGGCCGAAATGCCACAAAGGAACTGCCACGACTTGATTTCGGTGTCGCGCCCTCAGGGCATCCGATGAGATCGTCGTGGCTGAGAACGCCGGTGTGTGAGTGGAACTCGCCACCAGCCTCGAGGGTGACCAGGTAGCGCCTCTTCTTGTTGTCAACCAGGAGCACCTGGTCCCCGGCGTTGAGCATGCGGCTCATCTGAAGTCGCCTACCCGCCGCGTGGACGCAGCGGTTCCTGAGCTGACCGCCCCAGGATTCTCCGACTCCGGCAGGTGCGAGACGAAAACCCCATCACCCGGCTTCAGGGAGCGACTGAACACAACCGGTGCAGCACCGAGCTTGGTTGCACGTCGAACGACACGTCCCACCAGGACCACAACCAGGGCCAACTGCCAGCGACGTCCGCCCCCGAGGAGGCTGCGGCGCAAAAGCTTGCCGGTCAGGCGCGACGGCGTCGACAGCCTCATCAGATCCGACGGATCTCCACCACGGTTGACCTGACCCTGCCGATGCGCCGCCCGATCAGGTAGGCGGCCAGCAGCGCAATGCCTCCGGCGATCGCGACGCCGGCCACGATGCCGACTTTGCGGTCCTCGACCTTCTCGCCTGCTCCACCAATGGTCCGTCGAAGTTCCTCCTCGAGGTCCTCACGGGTGACCGGTTGCTCAGCTGTCGAGCCCACGGCCGCCTCCGATCCTTGTCACGGACAGGGCCACTACGCACCCCAGCCCTGCGGCCACCAGGAGGTACGGGGCCCATGACCAGGAGCCGTCCAGCATTGCGGTCCCCTGGAGCAGCCTCAGCCCTCCGACCGCCAGCATCACGACACCGATGCCTATCAACAGGGCGCCACTGACTCCAAAGATCAGAAAACGGCCTGCGGCACGGAGGGGATCGACTGTCTGCTCCCTCAGGTAGCGGCGCAGCAGGTCCAACAGATCGCCGGAGGGTCGTTTCGGTGCCATGGGCAGACAACGCTACAGCGGGTGTCAACCGGGTTGCTCCCGTGCTTCGGCCGCCGCTCAGTCGGGAACGGGTAGCGGTACCAGCAGGTCAAGGTCCGGCCCGGAGGGATATGCCACCAGCTTCAGGACAACCTGGTCGTGGAGGTGCTTGACCCTGTCGGGAAGCGGCTCGGCATTGGTCAGCACTGCGAACGAGAGGATTCTACCCTCGAGGGTCTCCACCTGGCCGGCCAGGCTCGTGACATCACGGAGGGTTCCGGTCTTGGCTCTGGCGCGGCCCTCGGCGGAGGATCCGACCAGGCGGCGCCTCATGGTTCCTGAGCGTCCAGCCACCGCAAGGCCTGATACCAGCTCGGGACCATGCTCGGCATCCTCGAGAACGGCAGTAAGGATACGGCAGGTAACCCTGTTCGCTGGATCGAGTCCTGAGCCGTCTGCAGCCATCACGCCGCTCAGGTCGTGACCGGCGGCGCCCAGAGCAGTAAGGACTACGCCGGTACCGGCGGCCGAGGAACCAGGTGGGCTCACGGTCGAGCCCAAATTCTTCAAGAGGACCTCCGCTGTCGTGTTGTCGGATGTGACGAGCATCTGGGTCACGATCTCGGCAAGGGTTGGCGAATCGATACTGGCCAACTCAACTGCTGCGTCGAGCGGTGCAACACCGGCCTGAGCGGACCTCCTGATCACCATGTCCCGATCCTCCAGGAGATCGTCGAATAATGCCGCTGCGAAGGCTGCCGGGTCTCCGGCGGGGGTGTTCAGGCCGTTGGCAGTGTTTGTGGCGTGCCACCACGAGAAGCCGTCGTTGACCGAAAGAGCGCTCAGGGGGCCTGCCTGGTTCTGCTGTCCGGGTCTGAAGCGCTCTGGCCATGACTCGACGTAGCGGAGGGAATCGAAGAGGCTTTCGTCGCCGATCACCGCGCCGGCGATGGAGCTCACACCGGCTCCGACCAGCTCGTCGGCCAGACGCTCCATGTTCGTGAAGGCCATCTCGTCGTCGAACCGGTCCACATAGTCGTCTGTCATCAGAACCGGGTCACCACCTCCGACAAGCCAGACATCCCCGTCCACAACGCCGTTCAAGGGAGGAATACGACTCACGACGCGGGTGGTGAATACATGGTCGGCACCCATGGTCTCCAGCGCTGCAAGCCCCAGGAGCAACTTCTGGGTGCTGGCCGGAATCAGTGGCGACACTTCGTTGAAGCCGTAGATGAGACGGCCGAACTCGGTGACTGCCACACAGCTGCTGTCGGGAAGCCCGGAGACCACGTCTCTGAGATCGGCGACCAGACGCCTGTCGGCTTCAGGAGCCTGAAGAAAGAGAGGAATCCGTCGAACCGAGATTAGCGGCGTTACAAGAGACGCTGCCGGGGGCGACATCGGCGGCTGCGGTGGCCGGTCGGCTGCGTCATCGGAGGATCTCACCTGCCATGTCGCTGCCAGGAGGGCCGACGACAACAGCACGGGCAACAGCATGCGCCTGATCACGGCTCGCCATGGTAGGGCCCTCTCAGGGAACTGGTCGCGCACCCGTAAACGGGTATCGGCATGTGTCCCCTATGTTCATTCAATGCGGTACGCGACGGCACTTTCTGAACACAGCGATCCCCGGGTTGCCGTGGCAGAGGTCGTCGGCCAGATTCTTGAACGGATCGGCACTTCCCCAGGCCTGGCCGTGCTCTTCGTTTCAGGTTCCCACGTGAACGAGGTGCAGTTGATCGCTCGAACGGTTCGCCAGGGTCTCGAGCCCAGGCACCTGATCGGTGCCACAGCCGCCTCAGTGCTGGCACACCGCCAGGAGGTCGAGGAGGCAGCGGCAGTGGTCCTGTGGGCGGGACACACAGGACCCGTCGACATGCTCGCGTCTGACGGTCATCAGGACCTGGCCACCATCCCAGCGGGTTCATCAGTACTCGCTCTCGCTGACCCGTTCACCTTCGATGCCGCGACAACCCTGGCCTCCGTACCGCCAGAGGTGGTCCTGGTGGGCGGCCTGGCCTCACACTCACGATTTCCGGGTGGCAACCACCTGATCGCCGACAGTGAGATCGCTACAGGCGGATCAGTAATGGCCGTGCTGCCTGAGGGCCTCGGCATTCGTCCGCTTGTCTCCCAGGGTTGCCGGCCCATCGGAGACCCCTTCACAATCACCGGAGCCTCCCGAAACCTCATCCTCGAACTGGGTGGGCATCCTGCTGTGCAGCGCCTCGACGATCTTCTGTCCTCTGCATCAGAGACAGATCGCGACCTGATGAGACAGGGTCTGCAGATCGGCTTCGCAGTGGAGGAGGACTCCGCTGTGCTGGGCACTGGTGACTTTCTGGTCCGAAACGTTGTCGGGGCAGACAGGTCATCGGGAGGCGTCGCCATCGCCGGCATGGCGGCCGTCGGCGAGACCGCCCAGTTCCATGTCAGGGACCCCGCTGTCGCCACGAGTGAACTTGCTACTCTGCTCCACCCACTTAGAGCAGAGAGCGCCCTGCTGTTCACCTGCAACGGCCGCGGGAAGCGTTTCTTTTCGAAACCCTCCCACGATGCCGAGCTTTTCTGTGACGGCCTCGACACCACGGCTGTCGGCGGCATGTTCTGTGCAGGCGAGATGGGCCCTGTTGGAGCAGGCCACCACGTTCACGGCTATACGGCCTGTGGCCTCCTGTTCGGAGCATCGTCGGCTCAATGAGATGCATTTCGTCGTTGACCCGTCGTCGTAGGGGTCAGGTTGCATCCGGTACCCGACAGCCGATCGACAGACAGATATGGTGGCGCCGCGCTGACGTCGAGCTGGGGCTGTGATGACAAACATGACCGATGCTGAACTGGATCAACAGGCAGTTGCCGTAATCAAGGGCCTGGCCATGGATGGCCCTCACGCTGCCCGGTCGGGACATCAGGGAACGGCTATGGCGCTTGCGCCGCTGGCCCACGTTCTATGGACCCGCATCATGACCTATGACGCCTCTGACCCACTGTGGGCCGACCGGGACCGGTTCATCCTCTCAGCCGGGCACGCCTCGATGCTTCTCTACTCGATGCTCCACCTGACCGGGCACGGCCTCAGCCTCGATGATCTCCGAGACTTCCGTCAGTGGGGCTCGGCCACTCCCGGACATCCCGAGGTCGGCCACACCGCCGGCGTCGAGGTCACAACTGGACCGCTCGGCCAGGGCCTCGCCAACGCCGTTGGAATGGCGATAGCAGAGCGGAACCTGAGAGCCCGATTCGGATCCGGCCTGTGCAGCCACCACACCTTCGTCGTGTGCGGTGACGGCGATCTCGCTGAGGGAATCAGCCACGAAGCCGCATCTCTCGCCGGCCACCTCGGCCTCGGCAAACTGATCACCATCTACGACGACAACCACATCACCATCGACGGGCCAACTGAGTTGGCCCTCTCCGATGACGCTCCGGCCCGTTTTGACTCCTACGGGTGGCACGTGATCGATCTGGGTGAGGCTGCCGAGGACCTCGACGCCATCGAGTCAGCGATACGACACGCTATGGATGAGCCTGACCGGCCATCTCTGGTGGTCATCCGAAGCCACATCGGCAATCCCTCTCCAGATGTCGACACATCCTCTGTACACGGCTACTCCCTCAAGGACGAGGGCATTGCAGAGACACGTGAGCGCCTGGGTCTTCCAGCAGGTGAGTCGTTCTGGATCTCAGACGACGTGGGAAGTTTCTACGCTGGTGCCGGTCGCCGTGGCGCCGTGGAACACACTGCATGGGCTGCACGTCTGGCGTCGGCAGACATCGACCTCAACGAATGGAACGCCTGCCAGACGGCCAGCGGCCTTGAGGGCTGGGAGGCGAGCCTCCCTACCTGGGAGGCCGGTGCGGCCGTCGCAACCCGCAAGGCCGGCAACGCCTGTCTCGAGGCGCTGTTGGATGTCGTACCCGGGCTGATCGGCGGTGGTGCTGACCTGACCGGCAACACAGGTACGACGATCAGCGGACACGGAGTGCAGGGTGTCGACTGTCCCGAGGGCCGCCAGATCTACTTCGGAGTCCGCGAGCACGCCATGGGTGCAATTTGCAACGGGCTCGCCCTTCACGGTGGGGCCCTGCCGGTATGTGGCACGTTCCTCGTATTCAGCGACTACATGCGCGGGGCCGTCAGGCTGGCAGCCCTCAGCGGTGCACGTACCGTGTTCATCTGGACCCACGACTCGGTAGGGGTGGGAGAGGACGGGCCCACCCACCAGCCGGTGGAGCATGCGGCATCGCTGAGAACCATTCCGAATCTCACGGTGTTCCGACCCGCAGACGCAAACGAGACTGCTTCCGCATGGCGCTACGCGGTCAACGGCAGCGGACCGGTGGCGATGCTTCTAACCCGCCAGGATCTTCCCGTCCTGGTCGGCACCGACGACCACGAAAATGTCGCCAGGGGCGGCTACGTCCTCGCTGACCCCGACACTCCCCCGGACGTGGTCATCGTCGGAACGGGCAGCGAGGTCAGCGTCGCCCTTGACGCGGCGGCAACGCTTACCGCCGGCGGGGTCGCCGTCAGGGTTGTCTCCATGCCGAGCGTCGACCTGTTCGCCGCTCAGACAGATTCCTACCACGACGAGGTTCTGCCGCCATCGGTACCGGTGGTCTCGGTGGAGGCCGGTGTCACCTTCGGCTGGTCCAGGTGGGCCGATACTCCAGTCGGGATCGACCGCTTCGGGGCATCCGCCCCAGGGGACGAGGTCATGGCCAGGCTCGGGATTACACCAGAGGCCGTCACCGAAGCTGCCCGTGCTCTACTCACAGCCTGACCCTTCCATCAGACAGCAGGGGAACAAATGACCAGACTCCATGATCTCCACCGGGAACAGGGGCAGAGCCCGTGGCTCGACAACCTCAGGCGAGGCTGGCTCACATCAGGTGAGCTGCAGGCATGGATTGACCGTGGGGTCCTCGGTATCACCTCGAACCCATCGATTTTCCAGAAAGCCATGTCGGACACCGACGCATACGACGAGCAACTGGCTGCGCTGAAGGCCGAAGGCAGGTCCATCGAGGAGAGCTACTGGGAGCTCGTCACAAGCGACATAACGGCGGCCCTTGATCTCCTGACGCCTGTCTACGAGGAGTCCGGCGGCATCGACGGCTACGTGTCGGTCGAGGTCAATCCGTCGCTGGCCAGCGACACCGAGGGCACCACTGCCGCTGCCAGGGACCTCAGTGAGCGGGTAGCAAGGCCGAACCTGCTGGTGAAGATCCCTGCCACCGTTGAGGGAATGCCGTCGATTCGCCAGATGATCTCTGAGGGACGGAGTGTAAACGTGACCCTGATCTTCTCCCTCGATCGCTACGAGCAGGTCATGGAGGCCTACCTCGCCGGTCTCGAGGCCTGTCCGGGTGATCTCTCCGGGGTGGCCTCGGTGGCATCCTTCTTCATCAGCCGCACCGAGACCGAGGTTGACCGCCGCCTCGAGGCGATCGGCACACCGGCAGCACTCGACCTGAGGGGCAGGGGCGCCGTGGCACAGGGGTGTGCCGCCTACGACCTGTTCCGCAGCACCTTCAGTGGCCCGCGCTGGGAGGCGCTCGTCAAACGCGGGGCCCGGGTCCAGCGCCCACTGTGGGCCTCAACCTCCACCAAGAACCCCGACTACCCCGACACCCTGTACGTCGATGCCCTCATCGGACCCGACACGGTCAACACGATCCCCGATGCAACCCTTGAAGCATTCGAGGAGCACGGCACGGTGGAGCGCACCATCGACGCAGACCCGGCCGCCGGCCGGGATATCCTTGCGGCGCTAACCGGCGTCGGTATCGACCTTGACGACGTGGCCGACCAGCTCGAGGTCGAGGGTGTCGATACCTTCATCACCTCCTTCGACGACCTGCTGGTGAGCCTGACCGACAAGGCCGCCACCCTCTGAGTTGCCTACAGCCGGTAGGCCTGCGGACCCGGTCGACTGCTAGTTTCCCGAAATGGAATCAACACCAGCCACGCCTGCCACGCCCGCCTGTGTGGACCTGACCGGCGAGGACCTCAGAGCAGCTGCACGCGCTGTACGCGACCGCCACCACGGCAACCGCATTACCTTCAGCCCGAAGGTCTTCATTCCCCTGACGATGCTGTGCAGGGACCGCTGCGGCTACTGCACCTTCGCCCGTCCACCTGCACGTCTGGAGTCTCCCTATCTCGGGCCTGAGCAGGTCCTCGAGATCGCCAGGGCTGGTGCCGCCGTCGGTTGCCATGAGGCCCTTTTCACCCTCGGCGAGAGCCCCGAGTCCCGCTATCCGATAGCGGCTGAATGGCTCTCCGAACACGGCTTCACCACAACCGTTCAATACCTGGCCGAGATGGCCCGACTGGTTCTCAACGAGACGGGGCTGTTGCCGCACGCGAACGCCGGAGCACTTACCTCCGATGAACTGCTGACCCTCCGGGGTGTCTCCGCGTCCCAGGGAATGATGCTCGAGTCTCTCGACCCCGACCTGGCCTGCCACAGGGCCTGTCCCGACAAGGAGCCACAGCGGCGCCTTGACACCCTTGAGGCTGCGGGACGCCTCTCGATCCCGTTCACGACAGGTCTTCTGGTCGGCATCGGAGAGGACAGGCCCTCCCGTGTCCGCACACTTCAGGCCATTGCGGAGTCCCACGGGCGCCACGGCCATGTTCAGGAGGTCATTGTCCAGAACTTCCTGCCCAAGCCAGGCACCGCAATGCACGACTGGGCGCCCTGTGACCGCAATGAGTACCTAGACACAATCGCCCTGGCGCGGCTTCTGCTGCCGCCCGAGATTCACCTGCAGGCTCCACCAAACCTGTCTGACAGCTTCGGCGACCTGATCTCTGCAGGGATCGACGACTGGGGCGGCGTTTCGCCGATTACCGCTGACCACGTGAACCCGGAGCGTCCATGGCCCGGCCTCGAGCCACTCAGCATGGAAACCGAGAGACATGGACACGTTCTCGCTCCCCGCCTGACCATCTACCCCGAGTTCGCCTCCAACGCCGACCGCTGGCTGCACGATGACCTCCACTTCGCCGTACTGGACCGGAGCGACTCCGAGTCACTGGCGCGCGACGACCCCGGGGCTGTCTTTCCCGAGGTCTTCGAGGAGACCACCGACGGCGACGGTCCACCGGTTCGGCGACTCAGCTCCACCTCAACTGCCTGGTACTCCGGAGCCGCCAACCCTCCTGTCGCCATCCTCCCTGGATCACGACACTCAACCGGGCGTATTGCCGAGGTGCTCGATGGCGTGATGGACGGCCAGGAACCCGCGCACGGTGAACTCGTAGCCCTATTCTCAGCAAGGGGTGGTGAGGTGACAGCGGTAGCCGAGGTCGCCGACGACCTGCGACGCACAATCAACGGCGATGCGGTCACCTTCGTGGCAAACCGCAATATCAACTACACCAACATCTGTACCTACAAGTGCAGGTTCTGCGGATTCTCCAAGGGGCCAATGTCGCTGGACCTGCGAGGCACCCCATACCTTCTGGAAATATCAGAGATCGCTGAGAGAGCCGCCGATGGAGCACGCATGGGCGCTACCGAGGTCTGCCTGCAGGGCGGAATCCACCCCGACTTCGACGGCGACTACTACGTGGAGGTGACCCGGGCCGTCCGCGAGGCGGTACCGGACATCCATGTCCACGGCTTCACCGCCCTCGAGGTGACCGAGGGAGCCCGTCGTCTCGGCGAACCCCTGACCGGTTACCTGCAGCGCCTGATGGACGCCGGCCTGAGATCGTTGCCGGGAACCGCCGCTGAGATCCTCGACGACGAGATCCGCGAAGTCCTCTGCCCTGACAAAATCTCGACCGATGAGTGGCTGGACGCCCACAGGGCTGCCCACAGCGTCGGCCTGGCGTCAAACGTGACGATGATGTTCGGCTCCGTTGAACGACCCGAGCACTGGGTTCGACACCTG
The DNA here is from genome assembly GCA_002501135.1 of Candidatus Neomicrothrix sp. UBA7884. GTDB lineage: Bacteria > Actinomycetota > Acidimicrobiia > Acidimicrobiales > MedAcidi-G1 > UBA3125. Next base: position 29,897 of record DLRQ01000090.1, on the reverse strand, counting down.
TTGCTCTGCCGGGACCTCCAGAAGGAGACCGGCGGTTTCACCGAGTTTGTGGGGCTGCCGTTCGTACACATGGCATCGCCTATCTACCTGCAGCACAGGGCCCGGCGTGGGCCCACGTTCCGCGAGACCCTTCTGGTCCACGCCGTCGCACGCATTGCATACGGTGACCTCATTCCCAATATCCAGGCCTCCTGGGTGAAGATCGGAAATGCGGGTGTCCAGCAGCTGCTCCAGGCCGGGGTCAACGACCTCGGCGGCACGCTGGTGGACGAGAACATCTCCCGCGCTGCCGGAGCCGAACACGGTCAGATGATGACCGCGCCACAGATGAGAAACCTGGTCGAACCCCTCGGCAGGTCACTCGAGCAGCGCACCACCCTCTACGACCGTATTCAGGGTGGCACCAGGCTGCACGTCACCCCCCGCAATGATGGCCGAATCCTGATCCCGGTCACCAGCGCGTGACAGGTAATCCTCCACGCCCTGCAGCGCACCTCGGCCGCTACCGCACCGGCGACCCGGGTCTCGACTCTGCTGTCGAAGAGTTGGTGCAAGCGACCGGTCGCCCGGACGATCTCGACCTGATCGCCGAACTCCTGGTATCGGCGCTCCGCCTCGGAAGCGAAAACGTCGACAGGGGCGAGCTAAAGCTCGTCAACTCGGCCCTGAAGGAACTCCGCCACTCCTTTGCCGTGTTCGCCCCCTACAGGGGCATCAGAAAGGCGACCATCTTCGGCTCCGCACGGATCAGGGAGGGAGATCCTGCGTACCGGACTGCTGCTGCATTTGGAGAGGCGATAGCGGAGCGTGGCTGGATGGTAATCACCGGAGCAGGGCCTGGAATCATGGCTGCCGGCATGGAAGGGGCAGGGGCGGACCGCTCCTTCGGGGTGAACATCCAGCTTCCGTTCGAGAACGCGGCGAACGAGGTCATCACCGACGACCCCAAGCTGATCAACTTCCGCTACTTCTTCACCCGCAAGGTCATGTTCATGAAGGAGTCGCACGGCTATGCGCTGCTGCCTGGGGGATTTGGAACCATGGATGAGACATTCGAACTTCTCACCCTCATGCAGACCGGCAAGTCCCCCATCGCACCCGTCGTACTGCTGGACCCACCGGAGAGCACCTACTGGGACTACTGGACCGAGTTCGTCGAAAAGGAACTGGTCGAGGGTGGGCTCATCTCGGGAGATGACCTCTCGCTCGTATTCGCCACCGATGACCCTGTCGCAGCTGCTGATCACATCTGTGACTTCTACAGCACCTACCACTCGATGAGGTACGTCGGGAAACGCCTGATCCTGAGGGTGCAGCGCCAGATCGGCGACGAGGAGCTGGTGAGTCTGAACGACGCCTTCTCCGACCTGTTGGTCGATGGGCGGATCGAGCGGAGTGAACCAACCAGGGCTGAGCTGGCCGACAATGACGAACTGGCCCTGCCCCGTCTGGTGATGAACTTCGACCGCCATGCCCACGCCCGGCTACGACAGTTGATCGACTGCCTGAACTCCGCCGATCAGCCGGGAAGCGCCTAGCCGTCGTCCTGCTCCTCGAGCAGGTGGGCGGCCTTCAGGACAGCCCGGCGGGCCCTGTTGAGGCGCCGCTCGTCGACGGGCAGTTCCGTGCCACCGGCATCAATCGAGTCGCGCAGACGCGAAATAGCGAGATCGGCCAACTCCTCAGATATTGCCTCGAGACGGACACGCAGGTCCTCGAACTCACCTGCCATCTGTGGCTCCTCCGGGCAAACCTTCCAGTCCGCTGTCCGCCTCATGAGACGAGGCGAGCATCTCGGCGACCACCTGCACAGGGTGCAGCACCTCAACGCCGGCTGTTGCGAGGTGCATGGAACAGCCTGGGTTGGCACTCACCACGATGTTCGCGCCGGAGAGTGCGGATACCCCTCTGATCAGAGCAGCCTTGCGATCGCGTGCCGCTCCTGCCAGTTCCGGCTGCAGCAGGGAATACGAACCGCCCGCCCCGCAACAGAGGCCGTCGTCGTTGAGCTCGACCACCTCGGAGCAGTGTCCGAGGACCTGCCGGACCGTACCGTGGGCACCCTGCACATGGCGGAGGTGACACGGGTCCTGAACGATCACACCGGGCCGATCGGCCAGCCCGACCTGTGGCAGCGAGTCGCCGTGTTCCGCCAGCCACTCGTGGATGTCAAGGACGCGATCGGAAAACGCCACCGCCTCGGGGGTTCCGAGAAGGTGACCGTAGGCTTTCAGGGCCGCTCCGCAGCCGGCAGAGTCGACCAGAATCTCCTGCTCCCCCGGGAGCGAGGCGATCACGTGTTCTGCCATCTCCCGTGCCGAATCGTGGAGGCCGGCGTGTTCGTGCAGGGCGCCGCAACACCCTGTTCGGGGGCCGGAGCGCACGACTGTGGATCCTGTCGCCTCGACCACGGTCTCGCAGGCATCGTGCACCTCGGGTTGCCACACATCCATCACGCAACCCGTGAACAAGACGACGTCACCCTCGGAACGGCGTAGGAGCCTCGATCCGGACAGAGGCAACTGCCGGGGAAGGAACGGAATCCGCGGGAGCACGCGAATGCGTTGCAACATGGCCAGAAACCTGCTGCCCAGGAGCAGCAGGCGTGGCCGGGTGAGCCCCCACAGTCCGAGGCGAAGATGGAGCGGTAGCGGCCTGGCCTCAGAGATAGCGGCCCTGGTACCCGAGATCAGCTCACCGAACGGTACGCCCGCCGGGCACGCAGCCTCGCAGCCACGGCACTGGATGCATGTCTCCATTGAGTTGTACCACTCGTCGTCACAGGCAACGCCGCCGGTTTGGACAGCCCGCATCAGAGCGATCCGTCCCCGGGGTGACATCCGTTCGTCACCGGTCAGCCTGAAGGTCGGGCAGTGTGGCAGACACAGGCCACATGCCACGCACGCGGTCAGCGAGTCCTCGTCGAGGCCCAGCCAGGCCGGCGTGGGGAATGCGCTCACTCCGACACCATGTAGGGATCGCGACCCGGGTTGAGGCGTCCCTTCGGGTCGAAGTTGGCCTTCAGACGACCTGCGATGACCTTGACAGTTGGATCCACCTCGGGAACAGCCCCACTCCCATTGCAGTGGACAACCCCGATAGCCACGTCAAGAACCGCTCCCTTGGGCAGTTCCCCACTCCACCTGTGGCGGTCGGGTGGCAGGTTCGGGGGTCCGTCAACCTCGGTCATGCCGTGTTCGACAAGATCTGAGGCTTCCTGCTCGACGTCGACACCGTAGCCCTCGAGGCATACGTGACTGTGGTCTCCGTCCCAGAGAATGCTTGACGGTCGATAACAGGAACGTTCCACCTCAGTAGGAGTCATGGAGCCCCGCAGCCAGAGAGAGGACTCGGGCATCGGCCTTGTACGGAGGATCACACGACCGGTGAGGGCCAGGGTCCCGAGGGAGCCGACCAGGAGGCGGCACAGTTCGTAGCCGCTGGCATTCTTGACGGTCGGACCTCCGGCCTTGAAGATCTGTCCGTCGGAGCCGACACACTCGGCCTGCAGGAGGGCGTCGCGGGCAGTACCCGTGCGCCGGCGCCGGATACTGTTCCAGCCGACCGCAAGGGAACCGCCCACGGTTGAACCCGGCGGCCCGTCAAGGCCAACCTCCTGGCGCTTCTCAGCGAGCGTCTCGGCCAGGGCAGTGAGGGTGGTGCCGGCCCAGACCGTCACGGTCATTTCGGCAGGGTCATGCGAGTCGATGCCGCTGGGTGCGTGCACAACCCTCACCTCGGCACCGACATCGCCTCCGAGGCTCCAGCGCGTGCCGCCTCCCCTTATGCACACGGGGCCGCTGGACCCCACCTCGGCACGAAAGGCCTCCATCGCGCTCACACCCATACCCCTTCGGGGATTCCAGGCAGACTCATCACGTCACCGCAACTGGCGCCGGTCGGGAGGACCTTGAGCGGGTTGGCAGTGCCGTGCGGGTCAAAGGCGTCGCGTAGAGCCTGCTGGGCGGCAAGGTCGTTCGGCGAGAACAGCAGGGGCATGAAACCACGCTTTTCCAACCCGATCCCGTGCTCGCCTGACAGAACACCTCCGGCTTCGATGGAGATCCGTACGATCTCCTCCCCTGCAGCATGGACTCTCTCCAGGGTCCCCGGTTCACGCGGATCAAAGACAAGGAGGGGGTGGAGGTTTCCGTCGCCGGCATGGAACACGTTCATCACGATCAGGTCATGGCGTTCGACGGCTGCGTTCACCTTTGCAACCACCTCGGCCAGCCGGGTGCGGGGTACGACCGTGTCGTGGAGGTAGTAGCCGGGTTTGATGTGGGCTATCGCCCCGAAGGCGTTCTTGCGACCCTTCCAGATGAGTTCCCTCTCGACCTCGTCGGCGGCCACCCGTACTGTTCCGACCCTGTTCTCGGCGCCGACCTGTTCGACGATCTCGACCTCACGGGCAACGCCACCGGGAAGACCGTCGAGTTCAACTATGAGAACGGCTCCGGCCTCAAGGGGGTAGCCGGCACTGACGAACTTCTCGACAGCATGGATCACCTTGTGGTCCATGATCTCGAGGGCCGCCGGGACGATGCCGGCGGCAATAATTCCGGTAACCGTTTCGGCGGCGTCAACAATCGACTCAAAGTCCAGCAGCAGAGTCTTCACGGCCGGCGGGTCGGGGGTCAGCCTCACTGCGATCCTGGTTGCGATTCCGAGCGTGCCTTCACCACCGACGAAGGCTCCTCGCAGGTCGTATCCGACAGCGTCGCCAACCTCCTCGCCCAAAACCACGGTGCTGGCATCAGGCAGAACAACCTCGATCGCTGCTACGTGAGCGCTTGTCACCCCGTATGCAAGGCAGTGGGGCCCTCCGGAGTTGTTCGCCATGTTGCCGCCGATCGTGCAGGCCTGCTGGCTGGAGGGGTCCGGAGCGAAATGCAGCCCCGTGCCGGCCAGGTGCCTCGTGAGATCCAGGTTCACGACCCCCGGCCCAACCCAGGCGATTCGCCGCTCTGTGTCGATCTCGTGGATCTGGTTCATACGTGTGGTCGCTATCACCACGGGGTAGTTGCATGGAACGGCCCCTCCGGAGAGCCCTGTTCCCGCACCGCGGGGAACGAAGGCGCGCCCGTGGGCGACCGCCACCCTTATGCACTCGACAACCTGATCGGTCGAGCCCGGGAAGCAGACCGGCCCGCTGTGGCCACCCTCGATTATCGAGCTGTCGCGCGCGTAGAGATGACGGGCTCCCCCACCTGCCACGACACGGTCGGTTCCAAGCGCCTCGACCAGGTCAGCCACCAGATCATCGGTTCCTGCGGGCATTTCGTGAACCATCGGGCCATTCTGCCCGCTGAGGAGACGAAACACCGCTATCCGGGGGGTAGGAGGAAGGAAGCGACTGAAGGTGTAGGAAGATGGACATGAGTAGGCTCGGGAATCTGGCGACACGGGGGAACACCCCTGTGCTGGCTCTGTCTGTCGCAACTGGTGTGGTCGTCGCTGCCCTCATTGCCGGATTCGAGTACGTGGCTGCCGAGGTTCTCCTGCATCAACTGCAACAGCTGCCTCTCTGGCAGATGGCTGCTGCCCCGGGTATAGGAATCCTGCTGGCTTCACTGATCCTGCGTTACCCGGGCAGGGGTGGAACCCCGGGGACATCCGACGAGTTCATCCGCGCATTCCACGAAGGTTCTCCCAAGCTGCCCCTCCGCGACCTGCCTGCAAAGCTTCTGGCAGGTGCGGTGACCATTGGCATGGGCGGTGCTCTCGGCCTTGAGGGCCCATCTATCTACACCGGTGCCACCGTGGGCCTCACCATGAGGGACCGGTTCGGACGTTGGCTGAGCCGAGACGATGTCAAGGTTCTCCTGACAGCCGGTGCTGCTGCAGGGGTTGCCGCTGTGTTCAAGGCCCCGGCCACAGGTGTGCTCTTCGCCCTCGAGGCGCCCTACCGAGATGACGTCAACCGTCGTGCGCTGTTGCCGTCTCTTCTTGCCGCAGCGAGCAGCTACGTCGTCTACATCAACCTGGTTGGCTCAAGGGCAGTCGTGCCCTTCCTCAACAATCCAGCCAACAGGTTGGGATTCGACCAGAACCAGCTCTGGTTCACTGCAGACGACCTGGCCGGCTTCTTCACCGGCGTCGAGACCGCCGATGTCTTCGGTGCAATCCTGCTCGGGGTCCTGGCCGGTCTCGGAGGCCGCTCCATGGCGTGGCTGGTCCGGTGGTCCAAGGCCCGCTCCAGGCAGACGGCCTTCGTCCCGAGGGTTGTGGCCGGTGGTGTGATCCTCGCTGTCCTTGCCCTGCTTGCCGACGCGCTCTTTGGTTCACCCCTCACCATCGGTCCGGGATTCGAGGCAATGGACTGGGTGGTCGGACCTGACCACGGGCTGGGCCTGATCGCCCTGTTGTTCGGATTCCGGATGGCGGCGACCCTCGTCACCCTCGGATCCGGAGGCGTTGGTGGTCTCTTCATTCCTCTTGCGGTGCAGGGAGTGGTTCTTGGCCAGTTGACAGGACAGATCCTCGGCAGCGATCGACCGGGTCTCTACCCGACCCTGGGGCTGGCGGCCTTCCTCGGTGCCGGTTACCGGGCACCAATCGCAGCCGTGATGTTTGTCGCTGAGGTGTCCGGGGGGTCCTTTGTGGTACCTGCTCTGGTTGCGGCCGCCGTAAGCCAGGTGGTTGCAGGGCCGGCCTCGGTTGCCGAACATCAACAGAGCGTGAGGCTGGGCCACCTCGAGCGACGCTTCACGTTGCCGGTCACCTCAGCCCTCACGACCGAGGTCCTGACGGTTCCTCCAGATGCCACAGCGGCCGAGTTCGTCTATCTCCATGTTCTGGCACGCCGGGAGCGTGTGGTGGCAGTGGTCGATGGTGGAAGCTATCTGGGCATGGTCAGCCTCTCTGAAGTATCAGACCTTGATCGGGCGGATTGGGACACCACGCCGGTGAGCGAGGTCCTCAGGACAGATCTGCCCGCGGTACTCCCCTCGTGGACCCTCCGTGACGCCGTCATGGCCATGGAGGAGGCGGCCGTAGACGTGCTGGCGGTTACCGATGCCGAGCAGCGCTTCATAGGGGTCCTCCGCGAGGAGGACATCCTCAAACTCGACGAGATTCTTGAGGAGACAGGTGGCTGATCGTGGGCCTCTCGAAAACCCGCCGGATGCGGTTAGGTCCGACCTGAGGTTGTCTCGTCTTCGGTACCCGACGGCTCTTCACCGTCGAAGTCGTCAGACCATGCGCCAAACGCCCTCGACTCACCTGAGCTCGACGGACCCTCCCGGGTGTCGCTCAGGCTGTCGAATATCGAGTCGAGGTCGAGGTCCTGGTTTCGCTTTAGTGCACGCGCTTCTTCGAAGCGGCGATGTCGACCCTTCTTCACCGTAGATTCTCCAATGTCTGGTCACGAACGGGCCTAGAGCCTACCCCTCCGAGCCCGGGGTGTAGCAGCAGCCAAAGGCCTTGGCGGGCCATTCAACCGTTGCGTGGAACGAGAACGAGTTCTCCATCGCCGTCGAAGGCCAGAGCAGCCCTGCCTGAGAGCAACTCCTCGACAGGTTCGCCCACAAGTTCGTGACGCCACCCATGTGCCATGCGGGAGCCCTTGTCGTTACCGACAAGCGCTTCAATGTCGGATCGTGTGCCCACCAGGGCGGGGTCCATCTCAAGGTCGCGGGCAAGTTGCGCAACCCATGCTGAAACCAGGGTCACCGCCGCCCTCAGGTCCCGTTGTCGACCCTGCCTTCGGTCGACATCGGGCGCAAGGGGTGGCAGGTCAGCGGCGGTTAGAACGGCGTTCAGAATCCCGTCTGCGGTTTCGCCCTTGAGGTGTCTTCCGTCTACACCCCTGACCTTCTTGAGGGCGTCACGTGTCGCCGGTACCTTTTGTGCGATGGCCACTACCGCGAGGTCCGGAAGTACGTGGCGGACAGGGATGTCGATCTCAGCGGCCCTGCGCTCTCTCCATGCGGCAACGGAACGGGCCACGAGGCGTGCTTCGCCGCTGAGGCTCCGGGCCTCCTTGATCCGTCGCCAGGCATCCTCGGGCACACGTCGGGTGGACTCACGTGCGAGGAGTTCCCCACATTCAGCGACAGCCCAGGCTAGACGCCCCCTCTCATCTAGTTCTGTCGTCAGGCGATCGTGGATCTCCAATAGATGGGCCACATCGGATGCCGCATATTCCAGCTGCGATTCGGTAAGTGGGCGCGCCAACCAGTCGGTCAGCCGGTCACCCTTGGCGAGTTTGAAACCCAGTTCATGCTGATGAAGGGTCGACAGCGACGGTGAGGACATTCCTTTGAACCCGGCAGCCAACTGTGTGTCAAAGAGGTGTCGCGGGGCGGTTCCACAGACGCGCTGAAATACCTCGATGTCCTGGCCGGCTGCGTGCATCACCCAGAGGGTCTCCGACTCCAGGAGAGCGGCCAGTGGCGCCAGATCCAGTTCAAGGGGGTCGAGGAGAACCAGGCCTCCGGACCATGCGATCTGAATGAGCGCTGCCTTCGGGAAATAGGTTCGTTCCCGATGGAACTCGGTGTCCACGGCAATGCGCTCCTCGCCGCTGAGGGTTTCGAGGAGTGCAGGCAGTTCGGCCTGCTCGGTCAGCAGGTCCCAGGTCAGTTTCGGTTGGCGACTCAGGTCGGTTCCCCTGTCTCTACTGGTCGTCCGCTCTCAATCCAGGCGGCTGTGCCACCGGCGACGTTCACGGCGGTGAGGCCCTGATGTAGTAGGAAGTCAACGGCGGCCCGGCTCCGCCCTCCCTTTGCACAGATCACGTAGATACTGCGATCTGGAGGAATTTCGCCAATCCGGTCTGGAAGGTCAGCCAGCGGAATGTGGTGTGTTCCGTTGATCCTGAAGGCGGCGTACTCGTCCGGTTCGCGTACGTCGACGAGTGTCGCCCTGGTGACGAGCAGGTCCTCGAGTGCGTCTACGTCGACTTCTGGAGTTTCCACTCCACTCCCTTCCGAGGTGCGGGGCGCCACCCTATCGGTCCGTCACCCACTGCCGGGAACCGTCCAGGGGAGGTCCTCAGGGGTGTCCGCATCGCGTGTGGTCGCTGGATCGATTCCGGTGACCTCCTCTACCGGAACCAGATCGGGCAGGCTTCGTGGCGCCCTCACTCCAGATTCGAACGCCTGTTCAAGCCTGACCTTCAACGAGAGTGGCCAACACGCGTGGAGCCACTCGTGCTGAGAATCCACGAGGGGCACCACGACATGACCGGGATGTTCGGCAGCTTCTGCCAGGAGCACCCTGATTGAGATGCTGCTGGGTGCCAGGAGGTCGCATGCCAGCACCACGACATGGGTGAGGTCGGCACCATCGAGTTCAGACATTGCCGTCACCACCCCTCCCAACGGGCCCTCTCCAGCCCAGAGATCCGGGACTATGCGGAGGTCCTCGGCTGAAAGAGAGGTTTCGCTGCGGCCGACTGCGATGACCTCGCGGGCTCCGGCAGCATGGAGTGCGTCGGCAGCAAGGCGGAGTAGCGACAGGCCGCCCGTCTCGTGTGACGCCAGAAGGGCCTTGTCGGTACCCATCCGTCTACTGGTTCCGCCTATGAGGACAGCTCCAGCGAACTCAAGTTGAGCGGGGCGCTCTCTGATCATCGGCGTCGAGGCCAACCGTTCACCACCCCTGACTCAGGCAGCGGGCGACACAAGCTCCAGGCGAAGGACGTTTGTTGAGCGGGAGCGAACGTTGGTTCCAGCCAGGACTGCGACCAGTTCTCCGGGTTCGACGTACCCGGCATCGCGTGCGGTAGCGATGGCACTGGCAACCCGCTCCTCGATGCTGCCCTCCTCCGGGAGGTGGAGGGGCTCGGTTCCCCAACTCAGGGTCAGTTGGCCAACTGTTCGCTTGTTGGCGCTGAAGCCGAGAATGCGGGCCTCGGGACGAAAGCGTGCCATCGAGCGCACGGTAAACCCTGACCCTGAGATGCACAGGACCGTCTTGACGCTCAACTCGGCCAGCGCCCTGGCCGCAGCCATGGTCATTGCATCGGTAACGGCGCTGTCAGGCTCGCCCCTGTCGGTCAGGCGCAGGTCGGACAACTCTGACGCCCACGATCGGTGGTCGAACTCGTCGTCCGCGCGCTCGGCAATGCGCGACATTGTGGCTACGACGTTGCCGGGGTCGCTCCCGATTGCAGTCTCCCCTGACAGCATCACTGCGCTTGAACCATCCCAGACTGCGTTTGCCACGTCTGAGACCTCAGCCCGCGTCGGTTCCGGGTTGGTGATCATGGTCTCGAGCATCTGGGTTGCCGTGATAGCGGGGCGGCCGAGGGCGATGCATTCCCGGATGATCTCCTTCTGGAGAATCGGCAGCTCCTCGAGGCGACACTCGTTGCCCAGGTCCCCGCGGGCCACCATGATCGCTCCGGAGGCTTCGATGATTGCGGGAAGGTTCTCGATCGCAGCCCTTGTCTCGATCTTGGCTACCACGAGGGGGCCGGTGGGATGCGGCTCGACAGGCAGCCTCATGAGATCCTCGGCAGACCTGACAAATGACACGGCGACCATGTCGACATCGAGTTCCAGAAAGCGCTCGAGGGAGGAGATGTCCTCAGCGGTCGGTGCCGTAATCGACAACCTGTCAGAGGGCACGTGGACACCGGGACACCCACTCAGAAATCCGCCGTGCATCACCCTTGCCACCAACTGGTCGCCGCCGACCTCGCTCACCTCGAGGATCACCCGGCCGTCACCGATGCTGAGCCTGTCGCCGGCAAGTACATCGTCAAGGAGGCTCTCGTAGTCGACCTCCATAACCGATGCTGTGCTGCAACCGCTTCCGACAGTTAGGCGGATCTCAGACTTCTCGACGATCGGCACCGAGTCATCGCCAAAGGATGCTGCACGCACCTTCGGCCCGGGGAGGTCCACGAGGATTCCGACCGGTCTGCCCTCTTCGGCGGCGATTCTCCTGATGGCGGTGAGGCGCTCGGCCGCCTCGTCCAGAGTTCCGTGGGCCAGCCCGAGCCTCGCGACGTCCATTCCGGCGCGTACGAGATTGCGAAGTGTGGCCTCGTCCTCGGATGCAGGTCCGATTGTCGCGATGATCTTGGTGCGTCTGGCCATCATCCCACGCTACCGGTCGTGGATCCGCTGAGGTCTCTGCCTACATGATTGTCGTCAAGGCTGTGGCGCCCTTCCGATGCGCTACGGGTACGGTCGACGGGATGGTTCCTCCATCTCACGCCGACCGCCATCCGTTCCTGACGCATCCGGGTGTCCTGGCATTTGCCCATCGGGGCGGTACCGGCGACTGGCCTGAGAACACCATGGCTGCGTTTGCCCACGCCGTGGACCTTGGCTTCACCTACCTGGAGACGGATGTGCACCTGACCGCCGATGGCACCGTGGTTGCATTCCACGACAGTTCGCTGGACAGGGTGAGCGATTCCGTGGGCCTGATCTCAGAACTCTCGTGGGACGAAGTGTCGCAGGCTCGCGTTGGTGGAACCGAGGGTGTGCCACGCCTGTCGGACCTGTTCGAGGCGTTCCCCGCAGCGCGTGTGAACATCGACCCGAAAGATGATGCAGTGGTCGATGCGCTCGTCAGGGTGATTCGGGATCACGACGTCCTGGCGAGGGTCTGTATCGGAGCCTTCTCGGATCGGAGAATTGAGCGGTGCCGCGACCTGCTGGGTGGCGGGCTCTGCACGTCAGCAGGCCCGGGAGCCACAGGCCGCTTCCGCCTGGCAAACTTCGGATTTCCATTCAGTTCTCCACCGTGGCGTTGTCTTCAGGTTCCGGTGAGATCGAGGGGTGTTCGCATTGTCGACAGGCGGTTCGTCGAGCACGCACACCGAATGGCGCTACAGGTCCATGTCTGGACCGTCGATGATCCTGATGAGATGCACACTCTCCTCGACCTGGGTGTGGACGGGCTCATGACCGACAGACCGGCTGTTCTCCGGGATGTGCTGATCGAGCGCGACCAGTGGGCCTGACGCGCCCAGCCCCGGGGAGATATCGGAGTGCCGGCACTGAAAGCTGTGCAACCGCTGCCAGAATGCGTCGATGAACGATCTGGGCCTGGCTGAGGTCCGCCTCTTCCTCCACCTTCTCGGCGTAGCGGGTTGGGTAGGCGGCCAACTGACCATGGCAGCGCTGGTGCCAGTTCTGCGGAGGCTCGACCCGGATGCCCCGCGGATTGCTGCGAACCGTTTCGGCCGCGTGGCGTGGATCTTCTTCGCCCTTGCTGTTTCGACGGGTGTCTGGAATCTGTTTGAGGTGAGCCTATCCATCCGGGGCACCGCCTATCTGGCGACCCTTCTGGTCAAGTTGCTCCTCGTGGGCCTGTCTGGAGGTGCGGCGGCGGTACACAGCAACACCTCATCGGTCGCTGTCCGGGGTTTCACCGGTGCACTGGGCGTTATCGCTGGTCTCGGTGCGCTCTTGATGGGTGTGGCCCTTTCTACCTGAGATTCTCCTGAGACCTCCCCGGGGTACTCCCAACAGGGCTCGAAATCACGGTGTTCTGTGGAATACCTGTGCAAATCATCTGACGGTTCTGGGGATATCACCGTTCTTTCTGGGGAAATGCCCTAAACCCGTTGACGAAGCCATCACCGTTGCGCATGATGCTCCCCACGCCGGACACGGCGAAGGGATTCGGAACCGGACGGAACCGACACCCGAAGCGGGAGTGAGCGCAAGCTCTGCACCCGCCGAGGAGTGTCGAGACCCTGGGAAAGGCCCGGAGAAGTGTTCGGGGAGGACCGCAACCACGTTGCCTCTGAAGAGGGGCAGCGGGTCGGCCAGAGACACGGAGGTGTCGAGGCCGGTAGGGCGAGTTCGGGTCGCAAGGCCCGGAGGAGCACCGCCGGGTGAGGCTCCAACCGGCTCGGGTTGATTCCGGGTTGTGCCGCTGCCCTCGGGTGGTGGTACCGACCTGGTGGGAGTGGAACGACAGGAGCGGCTCCGAGGAGTTGACCGGTTCGCCGGGAGGCTACTCGGAGCCGTTTCCGCGTTCCGGAACGACAATTTCCAATGGCCGTCCCTCTCGAGAGCCTCCCGAGGGATGTTACATGATCGCAACACTGCACACGGGGATGTTGCGGTGATGTTGCGCTTGCATCCACCCCGAATGTGGGTAATCCTCCTAGCGTTGCTTTACACAAGCAGATCCGACTCGATCCCGAGCCGGCGGCTGACAACAAAAAGGGGTAAACCACAATGATGTCAACCATCCTCACCCTGATCGTCATGGCGATCATTTTTCAGGGTGTTGTGGCAGTTCTGGACAGCATCCTCGACACCGTCGGTGTCAACAGCATGCTCAAGGGCCTGCCCGTCATCGGTTCCAATCTGACACTGATCTGGGCATATGTGTTCGTTCTGATCAGCGACGTCGGAGGCTTCGGCTTCGGTGCGTCGACAGAGGTACTGGGCCTTGGTGATTTTGGTAGCGACATTGGAACGGCGCTGGCAATTGTCGGCTTCATTCCGATCAAGGACGCAGCAATCAGTGCGCTTGGCAAAGGCGTGGCACGCTGACCTTCGTTCAGTCCGGAAGCCCCGTCGCCCCCGGGTGACGGGGCTTCCGCCGTTTTCGGCCACCTGTCCGGCGAGGTTCACCGTCTAGCCTCTACCGGATGCAGCAGTGGGGTGACCGATGAGCGGCGACAGGCCGGACCGTCCCTATGTCCTCGGTGTTGACCTGGACGGCGTCTGTGGTGACTACACAGCGGCATTTCGTTCCGTTGTCGCCCAGGAGACCGGCGTCTCAGAAGAATCCCTTCCGCTGCTGCGATCCTGGGACTTCAGTGAATGGGGCATGTCGGCTGAGGACTTCGAGCGACTCCACTTCCTGGCGGTCAGCGAACATCGCATCCTGCGATCAATGCCAGTCATCGACGACACCTCGGAGACGCTCTGGAGGCTCTCCGACATCGGAATCTGGATTCGGGTGATCACCCACCGCCTCTATGTGAACTGGACCCACGCCACGGCAATCGCCGACACAGTTGGGTGGCTGGACCGTGCCCGAATCCCCTACCGGGACATCTGCTTCCTGGGTGCCAAGCCTGAGGTCGAGGCTGATCTCTACATTGACGACGGGCCACACAATGTCGAGGCCCTACGGGCTTCAGGCAATCAGGTCATTGTCTTTGACGCTCCCTACAACCAGCATCTCGATGGACCCAGGGCACACAACTGGTTGGAATGCGAACAGTTGGTCCTGGCAGACGCTGCTGAGCGCGGCTTTGAACTACAGATCCAGCTTCCGGGCCTCGAAGCAGGCACGGACCGCCTCGGCAACTGAGACGCCGGGCCTCAGAGGCCGCCGGCAAACGCCCTTCGGGCCACCGCCAGATCCTCAGGATTGGTGATGCCCATCCAACTCTCCCCCGACCGAACGACGTCAACTATCACAAGGCCCCGGGCGCGCTGCTGCTCAATCGCCTCAGGAAGCAGAAACTCGATGTCCTTGTCGTCAGAGTTGGCTGAATGGAAGTCGCTCCACTGCCGGTCCAGTTGATCCAGCACCCGACGAGGCAGGCCCCACAGGTTCATCGACACCGGCGTGACCGGGTCAAGCCGGCCAGGTGGATCCTCTGCATGAATCTGGCCTCCGACCTTTCGAATCCCGTGTGTCTCGACAAGTCCGACGAGGTGACCGCCTTCCAACTCGCACACTCCACGCGAGACCAGGCCGTCCGGGGAGAGTGTTCGCTCAAGTTCATAGGCCACGAGCACCGCCCGTTCCTCATCGTCGCCGGAGAGTCCCTCGGCTGCCAGGGCCGATCCACCCGTTCCGTAGTAGTCGTCGGCGTTCAGGACGACCAGCGAACCGCTGCTTTCCGCTGCTGCACAGAGCACGGCATGGCCGGTCCCCCAAGGCTTGGACCGCGCCGGACCAAAGGAATCCTGGTGGGCGATACGGATGCTGGATGCTGAGTGGTCCTGAGTTTCCAGGTGTTGCCTGAGCAGAGCATCAAGATTGGTTCTGGCGACGATTACTACTTCATGGATTCCCGATTCAGCCGCATCCGTGATCGCAAGGTCGAGGAAGGTCTCGCCGCCGGGACCTACTGGAATTAGTTGCTTGTCGCCACCGAACCGCGTGCCGAGCCCTCCCGCCATGATCACAAGTGTGGGGCTCACCCGAGTTCACCTACGCGAGTTCCCGGGCCATCAGACCTCTTGGCAGAGGCCGACCTCTCAGGGGTTGCATCTGGGAACAGTTCCATGCTGTCCTGGACGATACATCCCTGACAGGATCACCCTCAGGCGGCTGAAGGCGCCCGATGGGTGGACCATCACCCGGGCCACTCTCTGTGACGGATGCCATCTATCTATCGGGACCCGTTCCGGCTATCTTGTCTGTTGCTGACATAACCCCTGTGGGAGAGACTCCGGCTTGACCGGGGCGCCGAAGGAGCAACCGCCCTCGGAAACTCTCAGGCGACTGGACCGCGGGGGCTGGCAACTCTGGAGAGAGATCGGCTGCGACCGGTCCACCGACGGGGCAAGCCTGACTCGGGGCCATTTCCCATGTCAGGTCCATCTCTCAGGTACCGGACAGAGGAGGGCGTAACCCAAACACGCCCTCCT
Organism: Candidatus Neomicrothrix sp. UBA7884; assembly: GCA_002501135.1. GTDB lineage: Bacteria > Actinomycetota > Acidimicrobiia > Acidimicrobiales > MedAcidi-G1 > UBA3125. The sequence goes on along the minus strand of DLRQ01000090.1, from coordinate 14,361 downwards.
CTACCCGGAATGGACACCACAGAGATGTCGAACCCGACTGAGCCCCTCCCATCCCTGGACGAACTCCTGGATGACACGGCGTTCCATCGACGCCACCTCGGCCCAGACGAGGCTGGGGTCACCCAGATGCTCGAGGTGGTCGGCTCCCCCAACCTGGATGACCTCATCGACGCCATCATCCCGGAGTCGATCAGGGACAGAACCCCGCTTGATCTGGCCGGTCCCATGGGCGAAGAGGAGGCCCTTTCCCGACTCCGCGGATTCGCCGACCGCAACACGGTCGTGACGAGCCTCATCGGCACCGGTTGGTACGACACCCACATGCCCGCTGTGATAGCCCGAAACGTGTTCGAGAATCCAGCCTGGTACACCGCTTACACGCCCTACCAGCCTGAGATATCGCAGGGAAGGCTCGAGGTGCTCCTGGGTTTCCAGACGATGATCTCGGACCTGACGGGAATGGACCTGGCCAACGCATCCCTCCTCGACGAGGCAACTGCCGGAGCCGAGGCGATGACCCTGCTGAAGAGGGCTCACCGGGGCGACCGAAACACCTTCCTCGTGGACTCCGACTGCCACCCACAGGTGATCGACGTGATCCGGACACGAGCCAGACCACTCGGTATAGAAATCCAGACGGCTGATCCGTGGACCGCCCAACTCGACGGAGACCACGATGTGTTCGGATCGCTAATTGCCTTTCCGGGATCTGGTGGAAACCTGAGGCCCCTCGACAGGGTCGTAGACCATCTTCGCGGGGCGGGTGTCGGTGTGGCGGTAACCGCCGACCTCCTTGCCCTCTGTCTGGTGACGCCACCCGGAGAATTCGGAGTGGACGTAGTCGTGGGATCCGCCCAGCGTTTCGGCGTGCCAATGGGCTTCGGCGGACCTCATGCAGGCTTCATGGCAGTCTCTGAACAGCACAAGAGGATGCTCCCCGGGCGCCTGGTCGGCACATCGGTGGACTCACACGGCAAGACAGCCCATCGTCTGGCTCTACAGACACGCGAGCAGCACATCAGGCGTGAGCGTGCCACCTCAAACATCTGTACCGCACAGGTTCTGCTGGCGGTCATATCGGCCCTGTACGCCGCCTACCATGGCCCTGCCGGACTTCGACGGATCGCCCAACGGACCAACCGGCTCGCCTCGATGCTCGCCACAGGCCTGATCGACGCCGGTTTCAACGTCGTCAACGACACATTCTTCGACACGATCTCGGTACACCTGGCGGGGAGGGCCGATGAGATCATCTCCTCTGCCCTAGAGCGAGGGTGCAACCTGCGCCGCATCGACGACGACACGGTCGGCATCAGCCTCGACGAGACCACACTGCCAGGCACGATCGAGGCGGTACTGGCTTCCTTCGGGGTCGAGGGGATCGATCTTGCATCACTGGATTCCGGTGCCCGGCCAGGTATTCCCGCCGAGATGAGGCGACAGTCTCCTTTCTGCACCTCGGAGTTCTTCAACTCCCACCACAGCGAGACCTCGATGTTGCGCTGGCTCCGGAAGTTGGCTGACCGCGACCTGGCACTCGACAGGACAATGATCCCCCTCGGTTCCTGCACGATGAAGTTGAACGCGACCACTGAGATGGCAGCAGTTTCATGGCCGGAGTTCTCCCGTATCCACCCCTATGCGCCGCCAACCCAGGTTCTGGGCTACCTCGACCTGATCAGCGACCTTGAACAAATGCTTGTGGAGATCACGGGCTACTCGGCGGTTTCGCTGCAGCCCAATGCCGGCTCGCAGGGGGAACTGGCAGGCCTCCTTGCCATACGCGCATGGCATGACTCGCGAGGTGACCAGCAGAGGGTCGTCTGTCTCATACCGTCGTCAGCGCACGGGACAAATGCCGCCAGCGCCACAATGGCAGGCATGGAGGTCGTGGTTGTCGATTCAGCCGATGACGGAAGCGTGGACCTTGACAGCCTCAGGTCCAGCGTTGATGAGAGCGGCGAACGCCTGGCGACCCTCATGATCACCTATCCCTCGACCCACGGAGTGTTCGAACCGCAGATTTCCGAGATCTGTGACCTGGTCCATGAAGCGGGAGGGCAGGTCTACCTGGACGGAGCCAACCTGAATGCCATGGTCGGCCTGGCGCGTCCAGGACAGTTCGGAGCTGATGTCTCACATCTGAACCTCCACAAGACCTTCTGCATTCCACACGGCGGTGGCGGTCCCGGTGTCGGACCCGTGGCCGTCAGGGAACACCTGGCCCCCTTTCTTCCAGGCCACCCGGTTGTCCGAGGTGCCGGCCCGGAGTCAGGGATAGGGGCCGTCTCTGCTGCTCCATTCGGATCAGCCGGCATTCTGCCGATCTCATGGGCCTACGTCTCGATGATGGGAGCCAGCGGCCTGCGCCATGCCACCGAGTTTGCGATTCTCTCGGCCAACTACGTCGCGGCGCGCCTGAGCCCGCATTTTCCGATTCTCTACGGAGGCGAGGCAGGCTTCGTGGCCCACGAGTGCATCCTGGACGTCAGGGTGCTGAACAAATACGGAGTGTCAGCAGAGGACGTCTGCAAACGTCTGGTCGACTACGGGTTCCACGCTCCGACTGTGTCTTTCCCGGTTCCCGGCACACTCATGGTCGAACCCACCGAGTCGGAAGACCTCGTGGAACTGGATCGCTTCTGTGATGCCATGATCGCAATCGCCGGGGAAGCCCAGAGGATTGTGAACGGCGAGTGGCCGGTCGACGACAATCCGCTGGTGAACGCACCCCATACCGCTGAACACCTGGCCGGCACATGGAGCCATCCCTACGACAGGCAGACTGCAGCCTTCCCTGCACCCAACACGGGGCCCGACAAGTACTGGCCTCCGGTTGCCAGAGTCGACTCGGTCTATGGCGATAAGAACCTCATGTGTTCCTGCCCGCCGGTAAGCGAATACGCCTGAGCCGGTATCCCGAGCGCCTCACCGGACTACGGAGCAGACCGTCCTGATGATTACGGTCGACAACATGTCCGACGCATCTGAATCAGTCGATCCGGCGGAACTCGAGGAGTTCCGCGGTCGGGTCAGGGATTTTCTGGACGCCAACTGTGCCGGATGGGGCGAAGACTCCACTCGCCGTGACGATGATGGGGCCTCACGGGCCCGCAGCTTCCAGTCGGCTCTCTCGGCCGCCGGGTTCGCCGGAATCACCTACCAGCGGGAATTCGGCGGTGCAGGCCTGAGCAATGCGCATCAGGAGGCCTACGACGAGGTATCGGCACCGTGGCACCTGCCGAACCTGCCTCTGGCCATATCTCACGGAATGTGCCTTCCGATGCTCAACCAGTTCGGCACCGATGCACAGCGTGCCGACTTCATGCCCGACTGCATCAGTGGGCAAAGCATCTGGTGTCAGATGTTCTCTGAGCCCGGCGCCGGGTCCGATGTCGCCGGTCTGTCCACACGGGCAGTCAGGGACGGCGAGCAGTGGGTACTCAACGGACAGAAGGTGTGGACCTCAGGTGCCCACTACAGCGACTTTGGAATCGTGGTGGCTCGCACCCGACCCGACGTTCCAAAGCACCAGGGTCTCTCGATGTTCATCGTGGACATGGCTGATCCAGCGGTTGAGGTTCGACCGCTCCGCCAGATCTCCGGAGAGAGCGGGTTCAACGAGGTCTTCTTCACCGACCTCCACATCCCTGCCGACAAGTTGTTGGGTGACCTGAACCAGGGCTGGAGCCTTGCCGTGGCGATGCTCATGTTCGAGCGGGTCTCCATCGGTGCTGGCCGCGGGGGACTCGGCGGCGAGCGTGTTTCTCAGAATCTGATCACCCTGGCGCGTGAACTTGGCAGGGACGCTGATCCCCGTATCCGCCAGGCTCTGGCCGACCTGTGGATTCGGGAACGGATCAAGGGCTTCATCGGCCGGCGGATACGCGATGCTGTGGCCGCTGGCAGGGTTCCCGGACCGGAGGGCTCCATCGCCAAGCTCAACGGGGCCCTCCTTGCAAGAGCGATTCGTGACGTCTCCATGGAACTGGTGGGTCCTGCCGGTCAGGCCTGGGGGCCTGATGGCGGAGCCGGGGAACGCTGGGCAACGTTTTGCCTGTCGGCCGCTGGCATCAGCATTGCGGGAGGCACCGACGAGGTGCAGCGCAACATCATCGGTGAACGGGTGCTCGGGCTGCCGCGGGAACCGAACCCCTTCAGGGACACTGCGTGGGAGGACGTGCCCCGCAACTAGTGACACTCCAGTTCCTCAACCTTCGCGGATCGGGACTATCAGCACAGGGCTACGGGATACCACCTCAGTTACCAGATAGTGAGAGGGCAGCAGATGCCACACCATGACCTTTTGATTATCGGAGCCGGGTCCGGCAACAGCGTGGTCGGGAATGACTATTCCGATATCAATGTGGCCATCGTCGAACCGTGGGTGTTCGGCGGCACCTGCCTGAACCGGGGCTGCATCCCCTCCAAGATGTTCGTGCACGCTGCCGACGTCGCTCTCTCGGCCAGGCGAGGTGGATCCCTCGGTGTCAACACGACATTCGAGGGTGCCGACTGGCCGGCAATCCGCGACCGTGTCTTTGACCGGATCGACCCGATCGCTCTCAGCGGACGCGACTACCGCGACGGGCTTGAGAACGTGACCGTCTATGAGAGCCATGCCCGCTTCACCGGTGAGCGACGCGTGGACATCGACGGAACCAGCGTGTCGGCCGATCAGATCGTCGTCGCTGCCGGAGGAAGGCCCGTGGCTCCAGACCTGCCCGGCCTGGCCGAGGTTCCGTTTCACACCTCTGACTCGATCATGAGACTCGATTCCCTTCCCGAGCATCTGGTGATCCTGGGTGGAGGGTTCATCGCCATCGAGATGGCGCACGTGTTCGAGGCCCTTGGTAGCCGGGTTACCATCGTCCACCGAGGCGACCTGCTCCTGCGCGGTGCAGATGAGTCGATTCGGGAGCGGATCACCGGGATCTACTCGGCCCGCATGGGCGTTCACCTGAACACGACCGTTGCCGCTGTTTCACACGATGGCGGCTTCACCCTCGACCTGAGCGACGGTTCGACCCTTCAGGCTGCCCAGTTGCTCGTGGCTACGGGCAGGCGCCCCAACAGCGACACGCTCAACGTGGCAGCCGCAGGTATCGACACCGACGAACGGGACCTCATCACCACCGACGAGTACCTGCGAACCTCCTCTGAGGGGGTCTGGGCCCTGGGCGACATCACAAATCCGGCCCAGTTGAAGCACATCGCCAACGCCGAGGCGCGAATCCTCACCCACAACCTCTTGAACCCTGAGAACCTGAGGGCAGTGGACAACTCCATTACTCCTCACGCCGTCTTCGGACATCCCCAGATTGCCAGCGTCGGCCACACCGAGCAGGAACTTGTCGATGCCGGCACCCCACACACCGTGTCGGTGCGAAACTTCTCCGACATTGCCTACGGCTGGGCCATGGAGGACTCGACCGGCTTCGTAAAGCTTCTGGCTGACCCCTCCTCAAGGCTGCTGTTGGGAGCCCACATAATCGGCCCACATGCTCCCACCCTCATTCAGCAGTTGATCCAGGGTATGGCATTCGGACAGACCGTCGACGAGATGGCCAGAGGCCAGTTGTACGTGCATCCAGCGATGCCCGAGGTTGTCGAACAGGCGTTGCTGGAACTCTGAGGCCCATAGCCCCGCTCAGGAGGAGGCCTCCAGCACCTCGCGGGCCCACCCGTAGTCGGGCTTGCCGTTGGGGCCCCGCTGGATGAAGTCGACCAGAAGGATCCTCTTGGGAACCTTGTACCCGGCCAGAACCCTCCTCGAATGCTGGTTCAGGGCCTCCTCGTCCATGGCTTCGCTGTCTGTTGTGTTCAGTTCCACAACCGCCGCCACCGCCTGCCCCCAGCGCTCATCGGGCAGGCCGACGACGTTGCAGTCCGCCACCCCGGGGTGTTCCTTGATCGCCTCCTCGACCTCCTCCGGGTAGACCTTCTCACCACCGGTGTTGATGCATGCCGATCCACGTCCCAGAAGGGTGATGCTGCCGTCGGACTCGACCGTTGCCCAGTCGCCGGGGACAGACCAACGGCGTCCACCGATCATCGGGAACGTCTCCTCGGTCTTCGCCGCGTCCTTGTAGTAGCCGAGCGGGATCGGATCACCGAGAGCAAGGCGGCCCCGCTCGCCGGACCCCGGGACAACGTCCCGGCCGTCGTCGTTGAAGACCCTGGCCCTTTCCCCGAGGGAGAATCGTGCGGTGCCAGCATCCTTGAGTTCTCTTGAGGTGACCTGGGAGCCCATTCCGGTTCCCTCGCTCGAGCCGAGGACGTCGACGATCGTGCAGTCATGGTGGGCAAGGAGCCCGGCCTTTACAGGTGCGCTGAACATCACCCCTGAAGAAAGGAGGAGTCGGAGCGTGCTGAGGTCCCAGGACCTGCCGGCTACTGATGCCCGGTCAAGGGAATCGAGCATGGGACGGGCAAAGGCGTCTCCGACGATGGCTACCATCGTGATCTTCTCGGACTCGACGACCGTCCAGAGTTCGTCAGGATCGAAGGAGCCCTGTTCCAGGGTTGCGATCAGTCCTCCGTGCGTGAGCGTTGCGAGGCTGCTCAGGCCTGATGTGCCGTGCATGAGCGGCGCCGCACAGAGCTGCCGGACGCGGCTTCCGGCTGTTGAGACCCGGGTTGCCGTCGCTGCGACCTCGTCTGCCGTGCGTGGCAGCTCCTCACCGAGCGAGGTGAAGGTCTTTGTCATGTTGGCGAAGAGGCTGTCGTGTGACCACATGACAGCCTTGGGCATGCCGGTCGTCCCGCCGGTGTAGAGAAACCAGAGGTCGCTTCCTGAGCGCTCGATGCGTGGCATCGGTGGTCCGGCAAGCGCATCCTCGTAGGAGATGGCCCAGGAGGGCGTGTCGCCGCCCCCTACCTGCACCAGGGCCTTCAGGTCAGGGAAGCCTGCTCTCACAGCATCAACCCTGTCGGCGAGACTGTGGTCGAAGAAGAGGGCCTCGGCGTCGGAGTTGTCGAGGATGTAGGCCAGCTCATCGCCCAGATAGCGGTAGTTGACGTTGGCAGGCACGCATCGCAACTTGAAGGCCGCGTACTGGGCCTCGGGGTACTCGACTCCGTTGTAGCAGTAGAGGGCGACCTTCGATCCGGCATCAAGGCCCCTTGAACGCAGCGTGCCTGCCAGACAGGCTGCGCGGTGGTCGAACTCGGCCCAGGATGTGTGCCTGCTGCCGGCCGCCAACACCGTCTGGTCGCCGACGGCATCGGCTACGGCCTCCCACGCAGTTGCAAGGTTGAGGGTCGTGGCCTGTTCGGACATGGTCAGCGAGGCTAGCCCCAAGGCTGATTCCCTCCTGCAGCCGGACCGGTTCAGAAAGGTCTCGGGCCGGACGCAGCGCCGCCCCTATGCTCGATGACCGTGGGAAGCACCTTTGGATCGCTGTTTCGGATCTCCACCTGGGGCGAGAGCCACGGTGGAGGAATCGGCGTGGTCGTCGACGGCTGTCCACCCCGTCTGCCCCTCACCGAGCAACACCTCCAGGACGACCTCGACAGGCGCCGCCCAGGCCAGAGCAGCATCACAACACAGCGCTCCGAGGCCGACAACGCTGAGATCCTCTCAGGCGTGTTCGAGGGAGTCACCACCGGCTCACCGATCGCCGTCCTGGTGCGCAACTCCGATGCCCGGCCGGCCGCCTACGAGCACCTGCGGGACGTCTACCGTCCTTCACACGCGGACTACACGTACGAGGCCAGGTACGGGGTTCGCGACTGGCGAGGTGGTGGCCGCGCAAGCGCCAGGGAGACAATCGGGAGGGTGGCCGCGGGTGCCGTGGCCCGCCAGTTGCTCCGGAGGACTGCCGGCATCGAGGTGTTGGCATGGGTCAGTCAGGTACACACGATCGTCGCCAATGTCGACTCCGACAGCGTGACCCTCGCCGAGGTGGAGGCAGATCCCACACGGTGCCCTGACCCTGATGCCGCCGCTGCAATGACCTTTGCAATCGAGACTGCCCGCCACGAAGGCGACTCTCTGGGAGGGCTCGTTACGTGCGTTGTCCGAAACATGCCGCCCGGGCTCGGCGACCCGGTCTTTGACAGGCTCGAGGCAGATCTGGCCAAGGGGATGCTCTCGCTTCCGGCCTCGAAGGGCTTCGACATCGGCAGTGGCTTTGATGCCGTGACCATGACCGGCCTTGAACACAACGATCCGTTCATTCCCGGCGAATCCGCCCCGGCCACAACCTCCAACAGGTCTGGCGGAGTTCAGGGCGGAATTTCAAACGGTGCAGACCTCTTGTTCCGTGTTGCGTTCAAGCCCACAGCCACGATCTCGGCTCCTCAGGAGACCGTCGATACCTCTAACATGCCCGTAACACTCGAGGCCAGGGGACGCCACGACCCGTGCGTCCTTCCGAGGGCTGTTCCTCTCGTCGAGTCCATGGCACTGCTCACCCTCGCTGACCACTGGCTGCGACACAAGGCCGTCGACGTGCTGCCCGACTGACCCGCCTTGTGGGCACGGGTCCCCGCCCAATACGGTCTCCTCGTCCACGTATCCATCCACTGGTCTGGCCAGCAGCCGGACTGATCACCGGGCCCGGAGTAGGCGATGACCGACCTGAATCCGTACTACGTACCAGCGGCACTATCCGACCCCGAGGATGAGCGCCGGCACCGGAAGGAACGTCTGGCGGCGGCTTTTCGGCTCTTCGGCCGATTCGGTTTCAGCGAGGGCGTAGCCGGGCACATAACCGCCCGTGACCCTGAGCACACGGAGTGCTTCTGGGTCAACCCGTTCGGCATGGCCTTCGGCCAGATCAGTGCCTCTGACCTGTTGCTCGTCGATCACACGGGCAGCGTGGTCGAGGGTTCCTACTCCGTGAACCAGGCTGCCTTTGCAATCCATTCTGCGTTGCACATGGCCCGTCCTGAGATCGTGGCAGCCGCTCACTCCCACTCAGTGTTCGGGAAGGCATGGTCCTCCCTTGGACGGCTGCTCGACCCACTGACCCAGGACTCTTGCATCTTTTTTGACAACCATGTCCTGTTCGATGACTACACCGGAGTCGTCAACGATCCCGAAGAGGGAAAGCGGATCGCACACTCCCTGGGTGCCAACGGTGCAGCAATCTTGAGAAACCACGGACTGCTGACAGTCGGGCGGTGCGTCGAGGAGGCGCTCTGGTTGTTCGTCTCGATGGAGCGGACCTGCCAGGCCCAACTTCTGGCCGAGGCGGCGGGCACCCCGGTTCTGATCGACGCGGATGTTGCAGCCGAGACCGCTGCCTATCTGAACCACCCCTATTCAGGCTGGTTCAGCCCACAGCCGATGTTCGACCAGATCATGAGGGATCAGCCAGACCTGCGCGACTGAGTCCACGCTGCAACAACCAACCTGCTCTAGTCAGACGAACGGCAGGTCTGTGACCGTTGCCGGCACCTCTGTGCCACGCTGGTCAAGCGCCACACTCGAACCCACGTCGAGACCGATGGGGAGAAACGCCATTGCTATGCCATGCCCCAGGCAGGGCGAGAAGTTGCCGCTCGTTACGACGGCGACCTGCGTTCCTTCGTGAAGTACCGCCTGGCCTTCTCTGGGAGGGCGCCTACCTGGTGTCGAGAGGCCCCGCAGAGTTCGCGCTGCTCCCCTCTCACGCAACTTGACCAGGGCCTCCCTCCCCCTGAACGATTCCTTCTCCCAGCCAACGACCCATCCGAGTCCAGCATGCAGGGGTGTGATCCCGGGGCCCAACTCATGGCCATGCAGAGGAAGGCCGGCTTCTAGTCTCAGGGTGTCACGGGCTCCGAGGCCCGCCGGGTCGGCCCCTGCAGCGACCAGAGCCTGCCACAGCGATGCGGCCACTCCGTTCGGTACCGACAGTTCGAAGCCCCGCTCACCGGTGTAACCGGTGCCTGCGACCAGTGCCGGCGAACCCTCCCAGTCAAAAGTCGAGACCCTGAAGCGTCCGACCTCTGCGGCATCGGGCGCTACTGTCCCGAGAAGTGTGCGCGCACGGGGACCCTGTAACGCCAGAAGGGTCCGCTCAGCGGCCACGTCGACGCAACCGGGAAGGGCTCCGAGCACATCGGTGTTGTTGGCGGCATTGGGTAGGACCATGAAACTCTCGTCGGCAAGCCACCACACGATGATGTCGTCGAGGACAGACCCGTCTGCCTGGTCCAGAAGGTGTGTGTACTGGGCACGTCCCGGTGAGATTCGACGAAGGTCGTTCGAGAGGCCGGTCTGGAGTTGCCCGAACGCTGCTGCGCCCCTCAGCTCCAGTGTTCCGAGGTGGCTTACGTCGAAGAGGGCCGCTTCCCCCCGACAGGCCATGTGCTCTGAAATCGTTCCAGCCGGGTAGTTGAGCGGCATTTCCCAACCGCCGAAAGGAGCCATCCTTGCCTTGGCATCCCTGTGGACCTGGTCAAGCGGTGACAGCAGGAGGTCTGGCTGTCCGGTCATGGTTGCGACGATTCCCGCTCTTGATGCAGGGGTCAGGCTGCGTGCTTGGCAAACATTCGCTCGAGGTCGCTCCTGTAGAGCACCCGAACCTGAATGTCGGGATGGAGTTCGCGCAACCTCCGGACCTTCTTGTTCTTGCGGGTGACGAGCGTCTGGCGCAACGTCGTCACCTCGACGAAGAGGTCATGGTCAGGAAGGTAGAAGTCGGGTGTGAACGCCGACAGGAGGCTTCCGTCTGGCGCCTTGTCGAGGACGAAGGTGGTCGGTTCGTACTCCCAGGCGATTCCGTAGAAGTCGAACAGTTCGGCTATCCGTCTCTCGGAGTCGTGGGCGAAATCGACCGGCAGGACCGGTCTGGGGAGCCGGTGAATGCTGTCGTCCCCCGGCTCCACGCCCTGCAGGAAGGCTCTCAACTAGCCCTCGGCCACTGCCGGACCGGTTTCTGGTGCTGCCAGGTGGTCTTCCGGGTACAGGTCGATGATCTTTGAGTCGAGATCCTCCTTGACGCCTGCCAGCGGGAGGATGTTGAGAACGCCCTGTCCCTGTCGCAGGAGGTCGATAATCTCGTCGCCGCTGCGTACAGCAACGGACCTTGTGCCGCTGATAACCAGGTTGACCTGGGTCACGTCCTCGTCGAGATGCTCGCTCAGGTAACTGAAGACCTCCCGCACATGTTCCAGCCGGATGCCGGCGTCCAGGAGGGTCTTGACCGCCCTCAACTCGAGCAGGTTCCGGTAGTCGTAGCGCCGCCTGCTGCCGCTTCCGGTAGCTGCGCCGAGTGTCGGCTTGACCAGTCCGGTACGTGTCCAGTAGTCCAACTGTCTGTAGGTGACGCCGACGATCTCGGCGGTCCGCTTGGAGCTGTACCCATCGGCTGGAATGTCTGTGGCCACGTGCGACCCCTCTCTCCTCGTGCACTGGCGTCAGGAGCGCAGCACTGTGAAGGCTCCCGGCGGAACACATCAACGGAACTACACCACTGTGACTTCGATCCAGACTAGGCCTCGCACCTACCGGGGTCAACCATCGCGTTTGCGCCGTCGAACTGCCCAGATACCGGGTTGACGAGCTGGATGACCCGGGAAACAGCTCTGACCTGCTGATTCCAGGGGCACAGGCTGTCTATCCGCCGGCAAAGTCATCTGGGTTCACCGAATCAAGAAACTCCCTGAACTCCTCGACCTGGGCCTCTGCGGCAGGCACTGCCTGGCCGCTCTCGTCGAGAGGCGCCATGTATCCGGCCTCGTCGAGCACGTCTACGGCCACATATATGGGTGTCTCGGTTCGGATGGCAATGGCAATGGCATCAGACGGTCGACAGGAGAGAACCTGGTCACCCTCGGGGCCATGAAGGTGCAGTTCAGCGAAGAACGTGCGATCGCGCAGTTCGGTCACGTGAACCCGCTGCAGCTCGACCGAGAAGGAGTCGAACAGAATGGCGATCAGATCGTGGGTCATGGGTCGTGGAGGCTCCTGGCCCGCAAGAACGAGGCCGATGGCCGTCGCCTCGGCCATACCGATGAAGATCGGCAGGAGGCGTTCTCCTTCAAGTTCTCGAAGCAGTACGACAGGTGTACTGCTCGGAAGAACCTCCTGAATGCCAACTACCCGCATCTCGATCATCGGAGCACCCAGCCAACCTGATCAGCGGCCCGAGCGCCCGGGGTGAGCGGGCTCCTGCTGGTCACCCGGGCACCATACTCTCCACCTCAGGAGGCTCCGGAGATGCCCCGATCGGATTGCGACCTGCAAGGCCCATGATGGTGTCGGCCATTGCAGTGTCACCCCGGGCGTACTCGGACTCGAGTTGTGTCAGGTCGACTGTTGCCACGCTGGGCAGATTCCGGTACCTGCCGTGATGGTCGAGGCCGTATCCGACGACAAAGCCCTCGTCGGTGACGAATCCCGAATAGTCGACCCGTGTAGGCAGGATCCGACGGTCAGAGCGGTCCAGCAGGGTGCAGGCGAGAACCTCTGTCGGGCCATGGTCGAGCATGTGGCGCCTGAGGAAATCGAGCCGGAACCCGGTGTCGACCACGCCCTCAATCAACAGGACCTGCCTGCCCGACAAATCACTTACGACGTCACGGGTCAGACGGATCCGGCCGCTGTCGGGGGCAAAGGCACTGAGGGCCACGAAGTCGATCTCAAGGTGCCGGTCAATGCAGCGGACCAGGTCCGCCATGAACGGCAGACACCCCTTGAGGACGCCAACTGCAACCGCTCCGTCCTCCAGAATCCCGCTCAGTTCCTCGCCCAGTTCGGCGACCCTCGCGGCAATCTCATCTGATCCATACAGGAGTCGGGGCTCAGTCATTGGATCAGTGGGTGAAACGGCCCAGGCGGCCCATCGAGCGCCTGCGCATGATGTCGCGGATCTGTCCGCCTGCCACTACCAGTTCCTCAAAACGGGACCTGACGGCCGCCACCGCCGCCGGGTCACCGTTGCGGAGACGCGGGAGCAGAATCTGCTCCAGCACACCGGCCTCACGCTGTGCCGCCACCAGATGCATCCGCAGATGGCGAATGTCGAGGCCGTTGTCTGCACACGTTCTGGCCAGGTGGGTAACAAGCAGTGCGTCGGCGTCGTAGACAGTTGTAGAGCCGGCAGCGCTCCCCTCGACAAGGCCCAGCTTCTCGAGTTCTCTGACCGTTGCCACAGAGACCGCAGCTGCTGTGGCCAACTCCTCGAGGGTGACGCTCACCGATTCGGACATGGCGGCTGGACCCTGCTCGCGAAACGGCTTGACCTCGGCAGAACCGTGCACCGGGTCACCGCCTGACTCTTCGAGAAGGTCACGGATCACCTTCAGCGGAAGGAAGTTCTGGCTCTGCTGACGGAGAATCCACACAAGGCGGTCCATGTCGCTGTCGGAGAATCGGCGATACCCGGATGTCGAGCGGTCGGGGCTGATCAGGCCCTGGGACTCCAGATACCGGAGCTTGGAGACGGTCACATCCGGAAACTCGGCTTCGAGACGGGAAAGGACCTCGCCGATTCCGATACGGGACTCCTCCTGGGAACTCTCAACGGGCATGACGGGTGAGGCCCTCAGGTGGCGGTTCCGTGGAAGAAAAGCAGTTTGAAACGACCGATCTGCAGTTCGTCGCCGTCGTTGAGTTCAGCCGATTCGATCCGGTCGCGGTTCAGGTAGGTGCCGTTGAGCGAGCCCACGTCGCGGACCATGTACCGGTCTCCGGTTCGGTCGACCTCTACGTGGCGCCTTGAGACGGTCACGTCGTCGAGCAGGATGTCTGCGGAGCGGTGCCTTCCGACCGTTGTCAGATCGGATTCGAGGCCGTAACGGGAGCCGGCCTTGGGGCCCGAGTCGACCACGAACAGGCCGCAGCCGGGTGGAAACTGTGCACGGTCGTCTTCGTGCGGAGAGACGGGTACCGCCTCAAAGGAGTCGGTGGCCTCGTCATCACCCGCAAGTAACTGTGAGCCGCAAGAGGGGCAGAAGTTGGCTCCCTCAGTGTCGTCGAGCCCGCAGTCCGGGCAAGCGGAACTACCGGGAGCCATTGATCAGGCCTCAAGGAGGGCTGAGTAGGCCTCGGCGTCCATCAGGGACTCGGCGGCTGCCGGGTCTGTCGGCTCAAGAACGCAGATCCAGCCATCGCCGTAGGGATCCTCGTTGACCCGCTCGGGTGTTGCCTCGAGGTCGTGGTTGACCTCGAGGATCGCTCCTGCAACTGGTGCGAAGAGTTCGGAGACCGATTTGGTGGACTCCACCTCGCCGAAGACTCCGCCTACCTCAACGGTCGTTCCCACAGTCGGCAGTTCAACGAAGACAACGTCACCGAGGGCATCCTGGGCGTAGTCGGTTATGCCGATCCTGAGCCGATTGCCCTCCTCGACCCGAATCCATTCATGGTCTTCCGAATACCGGGCATCTGATGGAATGTTCATGGCGCTGAACATACCTGATCGC
>DLRQ01000017.1 GCA_002501135.1 Candidatus Neomicrothrix sp. UBA7884 | reverse complement strand
CGCCGATCACCAATGCTCCGACGCCGGTAGCCACAATCGTCATTCCCACCGCGGCCCCCGACCGGCCCGACTTCCGCACACCGATTCCGCCAAGTAGGTCACCAATGCCAAAGAACACCGCCGACAGGCCACCTAAGAGAACAGTCACCGATCCATTCTGCCCGGAGATGTTAATGAACTTGTTTGCTGAACTCTTAGTTTCCGCTCCGTCAACCAAACCGGTGCCGGTTGGCCGCCAGAGTCAGGCGGTCACCTCGACCCATTCGGACGGCGCTTCGTCGGAACGGCTCTGCGAAGGGGGCACGGTGGCGGTCATGTTCGGCACCGCCCAGGGAGAGCATGCTGGGCTCCACAACCTGTGCTGTCGAGAAGCGGGGGTCGTCGACTGTGAAGGTCCCAGCGTCGCGCATCACATCGAGGGCTGCCTCGCGGCTGGTCACCAGCCACCCACCGAGGGCAGGCAACCATGACACCGGTTCACTGGCCCTCAGGGAGGCCAGCAGTCGGTGTGCATCCGACCCGTCGAGGTCGTCAAGGCTCAACGCCGCGCCCTGGGGAAACCGGCTGACCCGGTCGCCACCGTAATCCGTACCCATCAGGGCATCGTGCCCCCGGGCATTCGGAACACCTCGATCCGGTGATCCTCGGGAAGGAGGAGAGCTGCCGCTTCGGCGACCGTCTGGAGCTCGAGCCGGTAAACCTCTTCGTACCTGTCGAAAAGGGTGGCCGAGTCCTCTCCGTCGCTGCGGCCCCATGCCACCAGACGTTCGAGGATGTCGCCGTTCGTCACGAAGTCGAGATCTGTCAGCACCGTGGTCATGGCCCGCTCGAACTCCTCCCTGTCGGGACCGGACGCAGCCAGGTCGGTCATCTCAGCCAGGGTCCGGGCATGAAGCTCACCGATTCCCCCGGGGTTGCCGTCGACGCTCACGAACACCTCGGCCAGGGGAAGCGGATGCTCAGCCAGGTCGATGAACACCTGTCCGCCTCCATAGGACAGGCCCATCTCCTCACGCAGCGTCGTGAAGAGGCGTGACTGCAGGATCCTCTCGAGCACCCTTGAAGCGGCCAGAATCTCCTCGGTCGGCTGCAACTCCGTCACCACCAGGAGTTCGAACCCTGCCGACGCCTCGTTTGCCCCGGCGGGAACGGTTCTCGTGATGACGCCTACAGGTGGTCTCGGAGCCAGTGCGGCCCATGTGTCTGAAGTCCCTGTCGGGAGACTGCCCACATAGCGGTCCGCCAGATGGCGCACGGTCTCCGCGTCGGTGTCGCCGACGACTGCGACGACGAGGTCGTCGACTTTGCCCAGGCGACTCTCGAACAGTGCCAGCGCACCCTCAGGGGAGAATCCGGCGATCTGGGAGGAATCGGGGAAGGGCCTGAAGTAGGCGTCGCCTCCGTAGCGGGCGTCAGCCAACTGGGCCGATGATGCCATGTAGGGGTCTGCCTCGACCGAGCGTTGTTCGCTGGCGATGGCCTCCATTGCCTCTGCAAATGCCGGCCCGTCCACACGTGGCTCGGTGACCCGGAGGTGCATCAGCGCAAACAGCGACTCCAGGTCGGTGCTGCGGGCCGACCCCATGAACCCCTCGGTGGTTTCATCGATAATTGAGGCCAACCAGATTCCCTCCGACAGATGGAATGCCTCCACCTCCAGGGCAGTCAGGTCCGCAACCCCACTACGGTCGACCGCACCGGTCGACTTGTCGACCAGGGCCGAGTTGCCCGGGCCCAGCAGGGTCCAGCCGCCCTGGGACTCAGCCCAGAGGTCCACCTGTCCCTCGGCGATGTCAGACCTCATGAAGATGACCTTCGCCCCGTTCGCGTACCCGAGCTCCACTGCAGCGTTCCCCGGAAGCTGGCTCACCGAGATCGGATCAACGGCGGCCGGTGCTGTCATGAGCGATTCGAGCATTCCGGTGGAACCCGACCGGGAGGGCGCCGCTACCGAGGTAAGGCCCTCTTGTACGGCTGCTTCCAGTTCGGCCGTGGACGGAAGGTCGGAGGGGTCGTGACCGACCACGAGTACCAGCGGTGCTGCCTGTTCGAATGACGTGGCGAAGTAGCCAGAGAGTTCATCGGTCGTGATCGATGCCAGTACCTCGGTCCGGCGGGCGTGCCGGGCCGTCACCTCGCCTATGTCGGCCCCGAACAGGAAATGTTCGACATAGGCAGCGGCGAACGAGTGGTCCTGACGAGTCGCCTCGGCCGTGAGCGCCTGGTCCAGGGCGTTGGCGAAGGCCGCCCGGTTTCTCTCAACAGACTCAGGTGCGAAACCACGGTCGGCAAGTCCCCGTAGTTCCACCAGCATGGCTGCAACCGATGCGGCTTCGTCCTCTGCCGCGTAGTTGAAGCCCATGAACCTCAACTCGTCCGTGTAGGCGAAATTCACGGCAAAGGGCCTCACCACGGGGAGGGTCCCGGCCGCAATTTGTTCGTCCAGGTGCGACTGCACGAGGGACGACACCAGGCTGTCCATCAGCGACGTCCGCTCACCGTCAGGTGTGCCGGCCTTCCGGCCGGGAAGGCTGTAGTCGATCGACACGAAGGGACTGGGTGCGTCGGGGTGCACCACAACCTCGGCTACCACCCCGGTTATCAGCCCAGCCTGTCGAGTTCGGGGTTCGGGGCTGTTCGACCGGGCCATGTTGTCGCTGAAACGGTCGGTGATCTCACTTTCCATGCGATCCACAGGAAGGTCCCCGACTGCGATCACAGCCATGAGGTCGGGTCGGTACCAGCGGTCGTAGAAGCGTCTCAGGTCGGCCGGTTCTGTGGTCAGGATCATCTGGCTGGTACCGATCGGATCACAGCCCTCGTACATCGAACCGTCGGTGTAGGCCTTGTCGAAGCGTGCCGTAATGATCCCCTCGGCGGTTTCGGTGGTCCGGTACTCCTCCAGAACCACACCCCGTTCATCGACAACGGCATCCGGGTCCAGGTTGGCTGCGGTAGCCCACTGGTCCAGCACGTCAAACGCCACCTCGACGTGTTCGGGGCTGTCGAGTGGAACCGTCAGCCCGTACACCGTGGCCTCACAGCTGGTGTAGGCGTTCACGTCGGCACCCACCTGCATTCCCAGGGACTGGAGGGCATCGTCCAACTCGTTGCCGGGGTATTCGGCGGTGCCGTTGAACAGCATGTGTTCGAGGAAGTGGGCGACACCCGAACCCGTCACCTCCTGTTCAAGCGAGCCCGCTGCAACAACAAGGCGAAGTTCGAGGCTTCCGCCGGGCGCATCGTTGGAGCGCACGTAGTAGGTGAGGCCGTTGTCGAGTTTCCCGATCTTGACAGCAGGGTCCACGGGAAGGGTGGCGGCCGGAGGTGCAGCAGAACTGCCGCTGAGAGATATGTCGACAGGCCCGGACTCGCTGGCGCAGGCGATGAGCAGAAGGCAGAACAGGGCAGGAGCCGTGAACTTCACGCAGCCTGCTCCACCCGGGCCTCGCCGTAGGGCCCGACCATGTGCTCGACAATCTTCTCGGGGCCGGCCACAAGCACGTACTCCAGGTTCCTCTGGTGCCCCGGGGTACCGACCCTGCGGCCCTCAGAGTTGTGGATGCCGATGGTGGCGCCCACGTAGCGGCCGGACTCGAAGGCCAGGGCTGCCACATGGCCGCGGCCGGAACATGCGTCGACCAACTCGTCCAACCCCAGCCAGGACTCGTTGTTGTATGAGAGCACCACGATGCGTGCGTTCACGTCGGCGATCACGCTCCGGAGGGCATCCGGCATGAGTGGCTTCCGGTTGAAGGGGCTTGACGCGTGGGGCTCTCGGCACTCCACCCGCTTGTTGGCGATCCCGTAGTGCTCCGGGGCGTCCCATGCCACGAGGGTCTCCCAGACGTGGTAGTTGGCGATGTAGCGGTGCTGGTTGTAGGGAGGGTCCAGGTAGGCCAGGTCGAAGGGCCCGAGCCCGGCCGCCAGGTCGACTGCATTGCCACGGACCGCCGTCCCCGGCCCCTGCAGCAGGTCCGGAACCCGAAGCTCAAGCCGGTTGTGGCTACGCGGTGCCCAGTTCTTGAGGTAGGCCATCTGCACACCAGTCGTCGAGTCCACCCGGTCGGCGGCCTCGACGAGGCTGCTCAACAGCACAGGGAACAGCGGATCGTCACGGCGACCCTCGAGGTGGTCGCGGATGGCGTCAACGCGTTCGCCGTTGAACGGCTGCACGTACCTGGCGTCCCGGCAGAAGGTCTCGGTGAAATACCCCGCGTGACCGGCCAAGCCGTTCAACCGGTCCACCTCGACAGCCAGGTGGTCCATGTCGACCCGGTCCGAGTCCGTGGCCACGTAGCAGCCGGCCAACACCTCGCCGTACCTGGTGATGTCGACGGCGGTGACGTGGGCGCCGCGTGCCTTGAACGCCTGTGCCACCCGGGTGGTTCCCGAGAACATGTCGAGCGCCGATGATGACCCGCTACGGACGAACAGGTCGGACAGCAGCGGGACCAGACGCCTCTTGGACCCGATGTACTTGATCAACGCTCAGCCAGTCGGGATCGTCGTCGGAATCGGTGTGTCGTCGACCGGGTCTGCCTCGACATGGTCATCCTCGACGGGCTCGCCGCCGATTTCCTCAGCGAGGCTTATCGACGGGCGGGTCAGCCCGGTCTGCCCCTCCGGGATCACCAGGAACTCGATTCGGCGGTTCCGACCCTTGCCCTCCTTGGTGAGGTTGTCCGAGATCGGATCGGCCTCACCAAGTCCGAGGGTGGTCAGCCGTTCCGGTTCAGCCCCGCGGGCCACCAGCTGCGTCCGCACCGCCTCGGCCCTGATGGTCGACAACTCAAGGTTGGTCTCGGCCTCACCGTCGCTGTCGGTATGCCCGATGATCTGGACCGAAACCGTCGGGTTCATCGCCAGGAAGCCGGCAATCAGGTCGAGGGTGGGTACCGACTCCTCGGTAATGCGGTCGCCACCACTCGAGAACCGGATCGGGGAATGTGCCGCTGCAGCGCTCAGCCTGGCCTGAAGCAACAGGTCAGCCTGGGCAGCCGGAAGGTCCGGCACCTCGGGTTCGTCATCCTCTTCGACCTCCGGCTCGGGAACCATCAGCCTGTTGTCCACGCCGATCACCTCGGCCTGCGCCTGAGCGACACGCGTGGCGGCCTCCTTCAACTCGGGTGATGCCACGCGTCCGTAGAGGATCACGGTCCAGTCCTCGACCTGAACCTCAACAGACGGAAGGCCCGCCTGGATCATGGCGGCCTGCACAACACCGGTCAGGTCCAGCTGTTCATCCTCGGTCACCTCCTGTCCGGAGGAGCCGATCGCCACCACCACGAAGAAGGCGATCACCATGAGGCCCGCGATGAGGCCGCGCCGCTCGAGCAGTACTTCGGCGAACCCGCCCCTGGGAGGTGAGCTGGGCCGACGCCCGCCACCGAATGCAGGGCCGAAGCTCCCGCTGCTCCCGCGCCTGTCACGGGGGTCGCTCATCCAGCCTGTCATCGGCCAGTCACAGGAGTCGTCTCAGGTGTCGGATACCACCAGCCTGCCCGAAGGCGGGACCCGACGGCACGCATGCCGGAAACCGGTGCCCTGTTCGTAGCTCAGATACCCGACAGGGGAGTCACGATCCTCTCCCCGAACTCGGCCAACGAACCCGCAGGGTCGGCCCAGAACAGGAATGCCGGAACCACCACCCGGTCGACTCCCATTGCCATCAACTCCTGTGCTGCCCCCAGCGGGTCGTCGCCCAGAAGACCCTCGCCGCTACCTGTCACCTCGATCGAGTCGGGATCGCGCCCGTGTTCCTCGGCCGACTGACGCATCGTCGCCAGCAGTTCACCCAGGTCGCCTCCACCGGCAGGGAAGAAGCCGTCACCGAGGCGGCCGGCGCGCCGGGCCGCCGCATGGCTGTGACCACCGACTACCACGGGGACCGTTCCGTTGGCTGGCTTCGGGTTCGAGGACACCTCGTCGAACGAGACGAAGTCACCGTCGAACGAGACGCCGTTCCCCGACCAGAGGGTGCGCAGCACCGCCACGTATTCATCGGTCCGGGCGGCACGACGTTCCCACGGCACCCCCATGGCATCGAATTCCTCGCGGAGCCACCCCACGCCGATGCCCAGCTCCACCCTTCCGCCGGTCAGGTCGTCAAGGGTTCCAACCCGCTTGGCGAGGGCAAGGGGTTCGTGTTCCGGCAGGATCAGGATGCCGGTGCCAAGGTGAATAGTCGAGGTATTGGCCCCCAGCCAGGTCAGCCAGATAAGGGGATCGACCAGCGGGGTGTCAGGCCCCATCGCCATCTTGCCGCTCGGGTCGTACGGGTAGGCCGACTTGTAGTCATGCGGGTAGACGACGTGCTCCACTGTCCAGACCGACTCAAACCCGGCCGCCTCCGCGTTGGTGCCAAGGGCAACTGCTCCCTCGGCACTACCGAACGGCCCTGCATTTGCAAATGCGATACCGACCTTCATGGCGGTCCCTCCACTTTGACCCATGGTCCGGGTCCTCGTCGTAGCCATGAGTCTGCCCGGTCGGTCGGCCACGCTGCCAGTCGGGGTGCCGAACCGGTCCCTACACTTGCCGTCATGGCAGACGGATCAGGGGGCGCCGACCGCCTAAGCGCCATCCTCGTCGAACCCGACTGTGCCCCCGGCCTGTGGGCATCGGTCGGTTCAGGAGAGATGGAGATCCTGGTTCCGGAGTTGCCGCTGCTGGCCATGGAACAGGACCCCATCCACCGCCACAAGGACGTCCTTGCCCACACAATCGCCGTGGTCAACAAGACCCGACCTGAGATCACGATCCGCCTCGGCGCACTGTTCCATGACATTGCCAAGCCTCAAACCAGGTCCTTTGAGCACGGTGGGGTCACCTTCAGGCACCACGAGGTGGTCGGGTCACGGATGGCTCGAAAGCGACTGGAGGCCCTCGGCTACCCGGAACAGGTGGTCGACGACGTGAGCGAACTGGTCCGGCTGTCGGGCAGGTTCAAGGGCTACTCCGACGGCTGGTCCGACTCGGCGGTGCGGCGCTACGCAAGGGATGCCGGACCGCTGCTCGGAACCCTCAACGAGATGATCCGCTGTGACTGCACGACGCGCAGCCAGGTGAAGGCAGCCGCAGTGCAGTCGGCGATGGACGACCTGGAGTTACGTATCTCGGTGCTGGCCGAGGCTGACCGGCTGGCTGCCGAGCGGCCCGAGATGGATGGTGCGGCCGTAATGGCCCACCTCGGGATCACCCCCGGCCGGGTGGTCGGGGAGGCCCTCGCCTTCCTTCTCGAGGCCAAGCGGAGCGAAGGCCATCTGGAACGTGCCGAGCTCGAGTCCCGCCTTGACGCCTGGTGGGCCTCGCGGACCTGAGGGTTTTCGAGCGCTCCGGCACTCCCTGCCGACCGTGAGGGAGGAGTCATCCCGCATATGGCGCACGGGCTGTATGCGCAGTACGGTCGGGCGCCCAAGTCGGACGAAGCTGGCGGCCGGGTTCAAGCCCTCTACGCCGGCGAAGGGGGTTTGCCGTGAAGGCGTTCTCGCCGGACCGCATCCGAAACGTGGCCCTGGTGGGCCCGCCGGGGTCTGGTAAGACCTCGCTCGCAGAGGCGATGCTCTTTCGGGCAGGCGCCCTGACCAGAGTTGGCCGGGTCGAGGACGGCTCCACGGTCTGTGACCACGACCCCGAGGAGAAGGAATCGGGCCACTCGATAAGTGCTGCGCTGGCGGTCTTCGAGTGGCACGACCACAAGGTGAACCTGCTCGACACCCCCGGTGCCTTCGACTTTGCCGGTGAGGCGGTCGGCGCCCTTGCCGCAGCCGATCTGGCGGTGTTCGTGGTCGACGCATCCAGTGGCCTGGATCACGTAACCGTCGACCTGTGGCGAGAGGCTGCCGCCCGCTCCCTCCCCAGGTTGATCTTCGTTAACAAGCTGGACAGGGAACACACAAGTTTCGAGAAGGTGCTCGCAGAACTGCAGAACGCCTTCGGTGCCGGAGTTGCACCGCTGGAGATCCCGATAGGTCAGGCCGAGGAGTTCCACGGAATCGCAGACCTGCTGACGGACAAGGCATGGATCTACGACAGCGGCCACGCCGAGTTGGGTGAGATCCCCGAAGAAATGGAGGAACGCGAGGCGGCTATCCACGCCGAACTCGTCGAGAACATCGTCGTTGCCGACGATGCCATGCTGGAGCGTTACCTCGACGGTGAGGTTCCCGGCTTCGACGAACTCGAACAGGTCATGGGGCGCGGCGTGGCCGCAGGAACCGTGTTCCCGGTGGTGTGCGGTTCCGCCACCATCCCGATTGCAGTCGACCGCCTGTGCAACTACATAGTCGAGGTCGGGCCCTCGCCGCTCGACCGGCCCCCGGTCGAGGTCACCGTTGCCGGGCTGGAGTCGACCCTCGAACCGGATCCTGCCGCCGACGTTCTCCTGCAGGTATTCAAGACCGCAGTCGACCCGTACCTCGGCCACGTGTCGTACTTCAGGGTCCTGACCGGGACCGTGCGCCGTGATCTGCATCTCATCAACGGTCGAACCGGTGATGACGAGAGGTTCCGGTCGGTCATGTCACTTCAGGGTGGCGAATCGGTCGACGTGGACCATCTACCTGCCGGTGACATCGGTGCGGTCGCCAAGCTTTCAGGGACCCTCACCGGCGACACGCTCTCAGGCGCGGGGCGGGCAGCAGCCCCCCCGATCGGCTTTCCAACTCCGGTGCTCTCGGTTGCCGTGGCCGCAAGCACCCGCAATGACGAGGACAAGCTGGCCAACGCCCTACATCGGATCGTCGAGGAGGACCCGGTGCTCACCGTGCACCGCGATGACGAGACCCACCAGACCCTGATGTCAGGCCTTGGTGAGCTGCACCTGCGAACCGTCATCTCCCGGCTGGACCGCAAGTTCGGCGTCAAGGTCGACACCGATGACGTACGGGTGCCGTTCAGGGAGACAATCACCAGTTCCTCCTCGGCCGAGGGCAAGTACAAGAAGCAGAGCGGTGGCCACGGTCAGTTCGGTGTGGCCTCGATTCGCCTGGAACCGACCCTCCCGGGTTCGGGCTTCGAGTTTGTCGACGAGGTGAAGGGCGGGGTGATCCCCAGGCAGCACATACCCGCCGTTGAGGCCGGGATACGCGAGGCGATGGCCCACGGAGGCACGGCCGGCTACCCGGTCGTCGACGTACGGGCAACGGTTTTTGACGGTAGGCACCACGCTGTCGACTCCTCTGAGTTGAGCTTCAAGATGGCCGGTCGCCTGGCATTCCAGGAAGCACTGGCACTGGCGGCGCCGGTTGTCCTGGAACCCATCTCATCCATTGAGGTCACCGTCCCAGCCGAGTGCCTGGGCGACGTGATGGGCGACCTGTCCTCGAGGAGGGCGACCGTGCAGGGGTCGATTCCCAGTGACTGGGGTGAACAGGTGATCAGTGCAGCCGTACCTGCGTCGGAGATCCTTCGCTACGCCATCGACCTGAGGTCGATCACCGGTGGAAGGGGACGGTTCACAGCCGAACACGACCACTACTCCCGGGTCCCACCGGGTGTGAAGGTTCCCGAGCCACCGGAACGCTGAGCGCCGGCCATGGCAGACCGGGCCGCAGCGCGGATCGAACAACTTCTCTCGAAGATGACCACGGCCGAGAAGGCCGCTCTCATGACCGGGCGCGACATGTGGAGCGTCAACCCGGTCGACAGGCTGGGCATACCGGCCCTCAAGGTCACCGACGGACCCAACGGAGCCCGGGGAACCGGGCTTCTCGGAACCGGCACCCCTGCGCTGTGCCTGCCCTGTGGGTCGGCCCTCGGTGCCACATGGAATCCGGCGCTGGTTGAGGCCCTCGGTCGGGCGCTTGCAGAGGAGACCCGTGCCAGGGGTTTTCACGTGCTGTTGGCCCCGACGGTGAACATCCACCGGTCTCCTCTCGGCGGCCGGAACTTCGAGTGCTACTCGGAGGATCCCCACCTGACCGGGAGCATCGCCGTCGGTTTCATCACAGGCGTTCAGGCGGGTGGGGTCGGTACGACGATCAAGCACTTCGTGGCCAACGATTCCGAGTTCGAGCGAAACACCATCGATTCCGTGGTGCCCGAACGGGCGCTGCGCGAGGTCTACCTGAGGCCCTTCGAGATGGCGGTGACAGAGGCCGGCGCCTGGGGTCTCATGGCCGCCTACAACAGGGTGAACGGCTCCTACGCATGTGAGAACGCCGAAATGCTCACAGACGTCCTCGCAGATGAGTGGGGCTTTGACGGGGTCGTGGTGAGCGACTGGTTCGGCACCAGGTCAACGGTGGCTTCGGCAAATGCCGGCCTACACCTGGAGATGCCGGGTCGGGGAAGGTTCTATGGCCCCGATCTCGCGTCGGCAGTAGAGGATGGCGACGTGGACGAGGCGGTGCTCGACGACTCTGTTCTGCGCCTCCTGACCCTGATGGAGCGAACCGGCGCCCTCGATGATCCACTTGACCGGGTCGAGGCCGAGTTGGATGTTCCCGCACACAGGGATCTGGCCAGGAGGGCAGCCACCGAGGCGATGGTGCTGCTCTGTAACGACGGTCTCCTGCCGCTGGATACCAGTGCGCTGGGCAGCCTCGCTGTGATCGGACCCAACGCTGCTTCGGCGATGATCATGGGTGGGGGGTCGTCGGCACTGGTTCCCCAGCACGACACATCACCCCTTGATGCCCTCGAAGCCCGCCTCGACGACGTCGACGTCGCCTACGAACCTGGAACCCTCACCGAGCGGACCGTTCGGCCGATCCCATCGAGGCTCCTGGATGGTGGATTCAGCGTTGAGTACTTCGACGGACCCGGCTGGAGAGGCGACCCGTTGCTGGTGGAGCGCCGCTCTGACGGCAGGATCCTGAGGGTCGGTGACGTCCCCGGAATGTCTGATTCGGGCCTGTTCACGGCACGTGCCACGGCCACGCTCGTACCCGAGTTCACCGGAGTGCACACCCTGGCAATGGCCCAGGTCGGGCGGGCCAGAGTTCTGCTCGACGGTAGGCAGGTGCTCGATGGCATGACCGATCCTCCCGGTCAGGGAGAGGCGTTCTTCGGCCTTGGCAGCGAGGAAATTACAGCCGAGGTCCACCTGGAAGCCGGGGTGCCGGTTCCAGTCGTGGTGGAGTACTCGTCTGAGGGCGCCTTCATGTTCAGGGGTGCCCAGGTGGGCCTTCGCCCCCCCGACGGTGGTGACCTCATCGAAAGGGCCGAAGCCCTGGCCGCTGCCAGCGATGTGGCGCTCCTCGTCGTCGGCACGAACGACGACTGGGAGACAGAGGGGAGGGACCGTGGATCCATGGACCTTCCCGGCGACCAGCCCGAACTGATCCGTCGTGTCGTGGCGGCCAACCCCCGGACTGTCGTGGTCGTCAACGCAGGATCGGTCGTCACTATGGACTGGGCCGACGAGGCGTCGGCCGTCATCCAGGCCTGGTTCGGTGGTCAGGAGATGGCCGATGCCCTTGTCGACGTCTTGTTCGGCGATGCCGAACCCGGTGGCCGCCTACCGACCACCGTGCCCCGCAGGCTCGAGGACACCCCGGCATTCACCAACTACCCCGGCGAGAACGGCGAGGTCAGGTACGGCGAGGGCGTGTTCGTCGGCTACCGCTGGTACGACGCAAGGGATATCGAACCGTGCTTCCCGTTCGGCCACGGTCTGGGTTACGGAACCGTCGGTTGGGCCGAGGCCGTCGTGTCGTGTGAGCCGACCGTTGCCGAACTGGCCGGTGGTGCCGAGATCGTGGTCTCTGTCGAGTTGACCAACAGTGGGGACCGAACAACCACTGAGGTCGTCCAGTGCTACGTGTCCGAGACCGACCCGGCCCTCGCCCGGCCACCACGCGAACTGCGTGGCTTCGCCAAGGTGGAGTTACAGCCGGGAGAGAAATCGGTGGCCGAGATCTGCCTGGGCCACCGGGCGTTTGCCTACTACGACCCCGGCGATCCCACATGGGCCGACCGTTCGACGCGCCTGCCCGTGGCGACAGGCGGAGGTAGGGCTGGTCCAGGCCACCGTCCGGAACCGGGCTGGTACGCGGACCCCGGCGACTACGAGATCTGCCTGGGTGCGTCGTCGAGAGACATCAGGCAGATCATTCCCGTGCACCTCGGTTGCAGCGGCGGGTAGTCTCCGCAGCGACAACCAGCCGGGGAGCTCGGGCCTTCGTGCCGGGCTGAGAGGGCAGCGACCGCCTCTGGCGGGGGTGCTGTCGACCCGTACCGAACCTGCTCTGGGTAATGCCAGCGAAGGGAGACCCGGTGAGATTCCTGCACCAGACCACAACCCCTGCGGTGCTCTTCGTGTTGGCGGCCGTACTCGTCGGCGCATGCGGAGCCGGTAACGGTTCCTCCACAGTGCCGATCAGCGCCACCACCGGCGTGCAGGCGATCAGCGGCCAGACGGTCACGCTCGTGACCCACGACTCCTTCTGGGTGTCTGAGGGAACGCTCAGGGAGTTCACCGCCGAGAGCGGCGTCGAAGTCGAGGTCCAGAGGCTGGGTGACACGGGGCAGCTCGTCGCGTCGGCGATCCTGACCTCCGGTGATCCGCTGGGTGACGTGCTCTACGGAGTCGACAACACCTTCCTCCAGCGGGCTCTCGGCGCCGACCTGTTCACTCCCTACGAGTCACCTGCCCTGACGGGTGTTCCGGCCTCGCTCATCTTGGATCCCGGGCACAGGGTCACGCCGATCGACTTCGGCGACGTGTGCGTCAACTACTGGATTGATGCCTTCGATGACGACCTGCCGCAACCCTCCGGCCTTGCTGACCTTGTTGATCCCGCCTACTCGGGGATGCTCGCTGTGCAGAACCCCGAGACCTCGTCACCGGGAATGGCCTTCCTGCTGGCGACCATCGCCGAATACGGCGACGGCTGGGAAGAGTACTGGTCAGCGCTTCGACACAACGACGTCTCCGTGACCACCGGCTGGGAGGACGCCTACTACGGGGAGTTCATCGCAGGCGGAGGGGACCGACCGATCGTGGTGTCCTACGCCTCCAGCCCTCCCGCCGAGGTGATCTACGCCGACCCGCCGGTTGACTCACCCCCGACAGCGGTGCTCACCGACACCTGCTTCAGGCAGGTCGAGTTTGCTGGGATCCTGGCCGGAACTGAGAACCGTGCAGCCTCCGAGGCACTGGTCGACTTCCTGCTCTCGCCGACCTTCCAGGAGGACATCCCGCTCAACATGTTCGTCTTCCCGGCACTCGAGGCGGCGACCCTGCCTGACGAGTTCGTGGATTTCGTGAAGCTGCCCGACAACCCCCATGTCCTGGATCCGGCCATGATCGAGGCCAACCGGAACGACTGGACCGAGCGGTGGACCGACCTGGTTCTGCGATGACGGGTCGTCTGGCGCGTTTCCTCTGCGTGGGCATCCCGGTCGCCTTCCTTGGGCTTTTCTTCATCTACCCGGTGGTCTCGATACTTGGGTTCGGCCTCACAGGCGGAGGCCTCGAGCATCTGGTCGGCCTGCCTGGCAGCGCCACCTTCAGAGGGGTCGCGTGGTTCACGCTCTGGCAGGCGGCCGTCTCGACGGTCCTGACCGTTGTCGTGGCCCTCCCGGGAGCCCACCTGGTTGCGAGACGCCGGTTCGCTGGCCGGCGCCTCGTGCGGGCCCTCGCGACCGTGCCGTTCGTTCTGCCTACGGTCGTGGTTGGCGGGGCGTTCCTCGCCGTCTTCGACAGGTTGGGGATGTCCGACGGTTCATTCCGCCTCACCCACACCGTCTGGGCGGTTCTCATCGCCCATGTATTCTTCAATCTGGCAGTGGTGCTCCGCACCGTCGGGTCGTACTGGGAGGGGCTGGATCCCGGTCCCGAGGAGCAGGCACGGGTGCTGGGCGCCTCACCCGCCCAGACCTTTGTCATGGTGACCCTGCCCCGGCTCCGGCCTGCCGTCGCAGCTGCCGCTTCGATCGTGTTCCTCTTCTGTCTCACCTCGTTTGGGGTGGTGCTCCTACTCGGGGGGCCGGGCATTGCCACGATCGAGACCGAGATCTGGCGCCACTCCGTCTGGCGCGGCGACTTCGGCGCTGCGACGGCATTGGCACTCGTCCAGTTGGTGGCGGTGCTGGCCGTGGTCGGAGTCGGGAACGGGTTGCAGCGTCGTCGGGCAGTAGGTCTCAGGACCGTTGTGGCCCGGGCGCCCGTTGCCGGACGGTGGGAGCTCGCTGCCAACCTGGGTCTCCTGGGCCTGGTGATGGGGCTTCCGGTTGCCGTGCTGGTCGAGCGTTCATTTCTCTCCGGCGGCGGCTACTCGCTCGACAACTACAGGGCTCTGGCCGTGAGGGTCGACCTGCTCCCACTTACGGCGCTGGAGGCCCTCGTGAACTCCTTCGTCTTCGCACTAGCGGCTACCGCCATGGCTGTCACCGTGGGCGGCCTCGCATCGCTCGTGGTGGTGCATGGACAGCGCGCCCTTTCGCGCGTATTCGACCTGGGCCTGATGCTGCCCCTGGGGGCATCGGCGGTAACGATCGGGTTCGGGATGCTCATCGCCCTGGACCAGCCGCCTCTTGACCTGCGCTCATCCCGATGGCTGGTACCAGTGGCACACGCCCTGATTGGTGTGCCTTTCGTGATGCGGACACTGGTGCCGACGCTTCGGAGCATCGACCGGCGGCTGCGGGAGGCCGCAGCCGTGCTGGGGGCCTCACCGGGCGTGATCCGTCGGCGGATCGACTTCCCGATTTCAGCGAGGGCTCTCGTGGTGGGTGCCGGCTTCGCGTTCGCCGTATCGCTGGGCGAGTTTGGTGCCACCTCCTTCCTGCCTCGCCAGCCGGACCGATTGACGGCGCCGCTCGCCCTCTTCCGTCTGTTGGGTACTCCGGGCCAGCAGTTGCGGGGCCAGGCGATGGCTCTGGCCGTGGTGTTGATGGTGATCACGGGGTTCTCGGTTCTGGCCATCGAGACGAGGCGTGGGTCGGCGGGGGCTGACCTGTGAGATGTTGAGGGTGGAGGGACTCAGGGTCGTCCTAGGTGAGGTGTTCGTGTTGGACGGCCTCGACCTGGAGGTGGCCGAGGGCGAGGTCCTGGTGCTGCTGGGGCCCAGCGGATGCGGCAAGAGCACTCTCCTGCGGACGATCGTAGGTCTTGAACGGGCATCCGGAGGGCACGTGGCGTGGTCCGAGGAGGACCTCACATCAGCACCACCACACGAGCGCGATTTTGGCCTGGTGTTTCAGGATCACGCCCTGTTCCCCCACATGGATGTTGCATCGAACGTTGCCTTTGGCCTTCGGGTGGCCGGTCTGCCGGTCGAGGGACGTGAGGCCCGTGTGGCCGAGGTTCTGGATCTGGTGGGACTGGACGGATTCGGTGAGCGGCGTGTCGACACCCTGTCGGGGGGCGAGGCTCAACGGGTGGCCCTGGCACGCTCGCTGGCTCCCGGACCCAGGTTGCTGATGTTGGACGAACCTCTCGGGTCGTTGGACAGGGCGCTGCGCGACAGGCTTGTGGCTGATCTGGGCGTGCTGCTACGGGGCCTCGGTCAGGCATCGATCTACGTAACCCACGACCACGACGAGGCTTTCGCCCTGGCCGACCGTATCGCCGTCATGGGCGAGGGCCGGATCCAACGGATCGGGACGGTTGCCGAGGTCTGGAGCGACCCGGTGAGCACCTATGTGGCCCAGTGTCTCGGTCATGAGAACCTGATTGAGTTGGACCGGTCAGGTGGCTGTGCCCTTGGCCGGCTGGGTGACGGGCCCGGGACGGTGCTGCTGCGACCCGGCAAACTGGTGCTCTCGCATGGTCTGGATGGTATCGAGGCCACGGTTGTCGGGTCCTCATTTCGTGGCGGCCGGTTTCACCTGCGCATTGCCGTCGGGGACATGGAGATCCTGATTCCCGCGCCAGAGGCCGTTCCCGTGGGCTCCGGGGTTCGGTTGACCATCGGGTCGGACCCGGTCATCCCACTGGTCACGTAGGCATCCTGAACAGGCACTTGACACTGAATTTGCCTTGTGCGACGAGAACGAGCAGGATTGCGGTCTCGTGGCGATGTGACCGTCGTCACGCCATAGTGACAACTATCTGGAGGGGATTGACTATGCGTCG
>DLRQ01000008.1 GCA_002501135.1 Candidatus Neomicrothrix sp. UBA7884 | reverse complement strand
GATCGCCAGCACCGACGAGGCGTCGCCCTGTGACAGGGCGTCGAGGGGCTCACCCTGGCCAACGCCGTGCCAACGCTCAGGCACCCTGACCATGCCGTAGAGGGGACAGTGCCGGTCGAACCGTCCCGTGGCAACGGCCTTGAGCACGTACATGCCACCCATGCAGAAGCCCAGAATCCCAACGGTGTCGGCCCCGGTGGCATCGGCTGCGGCGATGGCATCGCCGAGCACCCGCTCATCGCCCAGAGCACCTGCAGCCTCGTGACGCCCCTCGAGGTCCAGGTGCTCCTGACCCGGGTAGAGCTCAAAGGCACACACCGACCAGCCGTTGGCAGCTGACAGGTCCGCCACGATGCCGTCACACAGCGGCCGCAGGCCCATGATGTCGGGAACAACGACTAGACCACGGCTGCCTGCACCACCTACCGGTTGCACCAGCTCAGCAGCCGTACCTGAGGGCAGATGAATTCGCACTGACCCTGTCTAGCCCACCAGAACCGCCTCGCGGACATGGGTAACGGGGCAGCACCCGCTACTGGCTTCCACGTCCAAGCCCAACAAGAACGACGAGATCCCAATCCACCATCCAGTCAGGGAGGGAAGATCGGGATCCGCCACTACAGATCAGGAAATATGTCAGCTAGCCACGAGCGTTCCGACCATTCCAGCATCCACATGGCCCTCGAGCGCGCAGATCACCTGATAGGTGCCCGGGGTGTCAAACGTATAGGACTCAGTAACAGTAACTCCGCCGTCCTGCTTCTCGATCTCCCAGAGCACGTGGTCTTCAGTGAACTCCGAGCCCTTGTCAATGTCCATACCGAGATTGACTACAGCCCACTCATGTTGAACCTGTCCCTCGTTGATAAACGTGATCGAGATCGACTCACCGGCTGGGACAGACCATTCAGTGTTGTCGAACTCGAACTCAGATGCCTTTACCGTGAACGAGGTTCCACCACTGCTGCCACTGCTGTCACCACATGCGGTCACCGCAGTCGAAACAAAAAGCAACACCCCCAGCAAGGCAATGACCTTTCGTACTCCGCACTTCATTCTCACGTGGCTACTCCTCCCTATACGAATGTCGCGGAGCAAAACAGAAGGTAGGAGAATGAGACGTCAACGAACCGCAACTTCCTCTGTCTCATGCTTGGTGAGAAAACCCTGACCACCCCTGTAGAGGGCTAGTCGCCTCCATCAACTTGTTCAGAGGCGGGTCTGGTATGCCGCCCCACCTGCCACCGCCGGGCCGGTTGACAGGCCAGCAGCCGCCACGGCGTCGGCCAGGGTGGCTACCCACACGGCGGTCATACCCGCCGGGGGCTCCGGAGAGGAAGCGGGAAGAATCGCCCGGTGGAACCCCAGACGATGGGCCTCGTGCAGGCGCCGCTCGAGCCCCGCCACCTGGCGGACCTCGCCCCCCAGGCCGACCTCGCCACATGCCACCACCTGAGCGGCCATACACCGGTTGGTGGCCGCCGACACGACCGCCAGGGCCAGAGGCAGATCGGAACCGGGTTCAGTCACCTGCACACCACCGACGGCAGTGGCGTAGACATCGACGCCGGACAGGTCCAGGCAGACCCGTCGCTCGAGTACCGCCAGCAGCAGCGCCAGGCGACGCGGATCGACACCCTGTGACGAGCGCCGGGGGTGGGGCGTGGTTGACCTTGCCACGAGTGCCTGCAACTCAACCAGGAGGGTCCTGTGGCCCTCCATTGCCGGAAGCACAACCGAACCAGACGTACCGACGGACCGGTCGGCAAGAAACAGCCCACTGGGGTCGTCGACCGGCAGCAGGCCCGCAGAGGCCATCTCGAACAGGCCCAACTCGTCGGTGGGGCCGAAGCGGTGCTTGGAGACCCGGAGCAGGCGCAGGGCGTGATGGCGGTCACCGGCCAGTTCGGTAACGGTGTCGACAACGTGCTCGAGCACCTTGGGTCCGGCCAGCGAGCCGTCCTTGGTGAGGTGCCCGACGAGCACGGTCGTAAGGCCACGCTCCTTTGCCTCGACCACGAGGCGCTGGGCACACGCCCTGACCTGGCCGGTACTTCCCGGACCTCCACCGGCTGCCGATTCAAGGTGGACGGTTTGGATGGAATCCACGATCAACAGGTCGGGCCGGTGCCGGTCAAGCAGGCCGACGATTCCCTCTACCGAGGAAACCGAGGTGATGAGCAGGTCATCGTAAAGGCCACCCAGCCTCTCGGCACGGCCTCTCACCTGGGCGGGCGACTCCTCGGCACAGACCATCAGGACACTCCGGCCACAACACACCTGCTCAGCTGCCAACTGCAGGGTCAACGTCGACTTTCCGATGCCGGGCTCACCGCAGACGAGGGTCACCGACCCGGGCACGAGACCCCCACCGAGGGCCCTGTCGAGCTCGCTGATGCCCGTTGGCACCGCCTGGAACGATGTGGAAGGAACCTGTGTCAACGGCACCGCCTCGCCGCTGTGGACTACCGCCGAGGCGACCACAAGGGCCTCCTGGAGGGTGTTCCACTCGCCACACCCCGGGCAGCAACCGACCCACTTTGGCTGGGAGGCCCCACATCCGGAGCACACGAACGAGGAGCGGCCGGACCGACCGAAAGCCCCTCTGGAAGGCCTTCCGGCGGTCTGAATGCTGCCTGGGTGGGTCACATCAATCGACATGGCGACGACCCTAGAGAGGGCCTGTGACAGGGCAGGAGCGATACCGGCCCGCACCCCCTACCGGCCCGGGGGCTCACCACCCTTTTTGCGGAAGAGGCCTGAGAACGAGTCGATGGTCGGGTGCGCCAGGCCCTCGGGGATAAGCGCAGTGCCGGTCATCAGCACCGTCGACATACCCATGGTTCGGGCTGCCTCGAGCGTCGCAATCTCAGAATCAATCAGCAACATGTTCGAAAAAGGCACTCCGGACATGCGGCGGAGTGCCTCGAACATGGCCTGACCCGGCTTGCGGGCCCCAACCTCACCGCTGACCACCCAGTGGCTGATCAGGTCATCCAGGTTGAACCTGCTGCGCAGCAGCACGGTCCAGGGCAGCACAGCATTAGTCAGGCACGCAACCGTCATCTCCCGTTTGTGCATCTGGTCGAGGAACACGGGAACATCGGGCCTCAGCCTGACACCGGACAGGTACCGCGCGTCCAGGTCCGCTGCATCGCCGACCACCCCGACAGCAGACCAGAACTCCGCCGCCGAGACCTGACCCAGGCTGGCTGCACGGTACCTGTCGGCCACCTCGCGCGGGTCAGCTATGCCCCCGTGTTCCCTTACAAACGAAACAAGCAGGCCCTCCGGGTCGGTACCCCCGTCCCAGACCACCCCGATCCCCCCGAGCACGACGAGTTCCAGGCGCTGCTCGCCGGACTCCTCGGGGCGGGGCGGCCTCTGCTCGATAATCTCGGCAGGACGTCCACGCCTTCGGGTCGGCCTGGACAGGTGCCGCACCCGTCGACCAAGTGGGTTGTGGCCCAGGTGACGGCGAACCAACCGGTACAGACCCAGCACAACCAGCAGAAATGCCAACGTCAGCGACGCTCCCAACCAGAGCCGCGGGGCCCGGTCGGCAACAGACCCCGACACATCGACAAACGTCGGCGTCGAATCCCCCAGTGCCACGGCCCACACGGCCGCGCCGTCGTCGACCCTGTCGGCATTGGCGACAACCTCACCGGGCAGTGCAATGACCAGGTCCAGGCTGAACATGTCGGCCGGATCGCAGCCGACACAACCGGCCAACTCCGACAACTCCTCTCGGGTGCGCCCCAGCGGCAGGCCCGAGAGAGTCTCACTGAGGGCCGGGTCGCTAAGAGCCTCTAGGCCACCCGACAGGTCGACCCTTCCCGACAGGCTCCACGTCGTACGCGCAAACGACCGATTCCGCACGAGACCCATATCGGTGAACACCCCCGGCCCGGCGATCTCATCCAGGATCGGTGGAAGCCTGTCGGGCACCTCAAATCCCTTGGTTGCAACCACCGACGTAAGGCCATTCTCGACCAGGCGTTCCGGCCCGGTGACGTCCCACCCTGCATCCTCCAGGTCCTCGAGGCGTAGCTGATGGTCGATTCCACCCACGGCCTCCACAGCCTCGTCATCAAGAACCAAAGCGACCTCGACCACGCCAGAGCCGTCCTCGCCGAGGCGAACCGACACCGTCGCATCAGCCCGGCAGGCCGACGCTGACGCGACAAGGACCACCATCAGGACCAGCAGTCGAAAGAGGTGGGGCACCACCGGGGCGCACCTGAACCGCGACGGCGGGTTTAGCAGCGGCAGGGACATGGTCACGACGCTAGCCAGCAGGACATGCGTGCGGGAACGGTGCGACAGCGGTGCTGCCGGCCGCTGGTCTACTCAGCGCCCTCTACGGCCATCTCGACCGTCGGCGGCTCGAAACCCTCAATGGAGCGGAACACCAGCACCGGGGCATCGTCACCGGCTTCAGCCTTCTCCTCATCGGTGGCCACATCGACGATGACTATCTGACCTGCAGTGAACTCCTTGTTCAACAGGCGTTCGCTGAGGGGATCCTCGACCAGGTGCTGGATGGCACGCCGCAGCGGTCTCGCACCCATCGTGGGGTCGTAGCCCTCACGTGCCAGGTGTGCCTTGGCGGCATCGGTCAACTCGAGGCCCAGACCCTGACCTGCCAGCTGCATCGACACACGACGGATCATGAGGTCGACGATGCGGGTCACCTCGGGAACAGTCAACTCGTGGAACACGATGGTGTCGTCGATGCGGTTCAGGAACTCGGGCCTGAAGTGGTCCTTGAGGGCATCGTTCACCTTGACCTTCATGCGCTCGTAGGACACGGCCTCATCTGACTTGGTGAAGCCCAGGCTGGCCTTGCGCAGGTCGGCCGTGCCCAGGTTGGAGGTCATGATCAGGACCGTGTTGCGAAAGTCAACGGATCGCCCCTGCGCGTCGGTGAGGCGGCCCTCCTCGAGGATCTGAAGCAGCGTGTTGAACACATCGGGGTGGGCCTTTTCGACCTCGTCGAACAGAACCACAGAGAACGGACGCCGACGAACAGCCTCGGTCAGCTGTCCACCCTCGTCGTAGCCGACATAGCCCGGGGGTGAACCCACCAGCCTGCTCACCGTGTGCTTCTCCATGTACTCGGACATGTCGAGCGAGACGAGGGCCTCCTCGTCGCCGAAGAGAAACTCGGCGAGGGTCTTAGCCAACTCGGTCTTGCCGACACCCGACGGACCGAGGAACACAAACGAACCCGATGGCCGCTTGGGGTCCTTGAGGCCGGCACGCGTGCGGCGGATGGCCTGGCTGACCGCCTTGATGGCGTCCTCCTGGCCGATGACCCTCTTATGTAGCTCGTCCTCCATGCGGAGCAGCTTCTGGGTCTCCTCCTCGGTGAGCTTGTACACCGGAATACCCGTCCAGAGAGAAAGAACCTCTGCGATGGCCTCCTCGTCGACCTCGTCGAACAGGTCGACGCCTGACGAACGGATCTCGGCCTCCTTGGCCTCCTTGGCGGCCAGGATCTCCTTTTCGCGGTCGCGCAGACCCCCGGCCTCCTCGAAGTCCTGGGCCTCGACAGCAGCATTCTTCTGCATGACCACCTCGGCCAACGCCACCTCGAGGTCACGCAGATCCTCGGGGGTGTGCATGCGTCTGATACGCAGCCGCGAGCCGGCCTCGTCGATGAGGTCAATGGCCTTGTCAGGGAGAAAGCGGTCTGAGATGTATCGGTCAGCCAGGTTGGCTGCAGCCACGAGGGCCTGGTCGGTGATGGTCACCCGATGGTGGGTCTCATAACGCTCACGAAGACCCTTGAGTATCTCGATCGTGTGCGTGACCGTCGGTTCCTCGACCTTGACCGGCTGGAAGCGCCTCTCGAGGGCGGCATCCTTCTCGAAGTGCTTGCGGTACTCATCGAGCGTGGTGGCACCGATGGTCTGCAACTCGCCGCGGGCCAACATGGGCTTCAGAATCGAAGCTGCGTCGATAGCGCCCTCAGCTGCACCGGCACCGACGAGGGTATGGATCTCGTCGATGAACAAGATTATGTCGCCACGGGTCGTGATCTCCTTGAGGACCTTCTTGAGACGTTCCTCGAAGTCGCCCCGGTAGCGGCTACCGGCAACCAGTGCGCCCAGGTCGAGGGTGTACACCTGCTTGTTGGAGATG
This sequence comes from Candidatus Neomicrothrix sp. UBA7884, assembly GCA_002501135.1. GTDB lineage: Bacteria > Actinomycetota > Acidimicrobiia > Acidimicrobiales > MedAcidi-G1 > UBA3125. Next base: position 41,119 of record DLRQ01000008.1, on the reverse strand, counting down.
GTCTCCGGCACGTCGTCGTTCGCGATCATCTGGGCCAGACCCTCGACTATGGCCGTCTTACCGACGCCCGGCTCACCGATCAGCACCGGGTTGTTCTTGGTGCGACGCGACAGGACCTGCATAACGCGTTCTGTCTCGCTCGCCCGCCCGATCACGGGATCGAGCTTTTTGTCGCGGGCAGCCTGGGTGAGGTTGCGCCCGAACTGGTCAAGCACCAGCGAACCCGAAGCCGAATCTCCGCTGCTGCCACCGGTGCTCGCACCGGCCTTCTCGCCTGAGCCCTGACCCGGCCCGGCACCCGAATAGCCAGACAGCAGTTGTATGACCTGTTGACGCACCCTTGACAGGTCGGCTCCCAACTTGACGAGAACCTGGGCGGCGACGCCCTCTCCCTCGCGGATGAGCCCCAGCAGGATGTGCTCGGTGCCGATGTAGTTGTGCCCCAGCTGCAGTGCCTCGCGCAGCGACAACTCGAGAACCTTCTTGGCACGCGGGGTGAACGGGATGTGGCCGCTGGGCGAGCTGCCGCCCTGACCGATCAGGTCCTCGACCTGACTACGAACGGCCTCAAGCGAGATACCGAGGGATTCCAGGGCCTTTGCTGCGACGCCCTCACCCTCGTGGATGAGCCCCAGCAAGATGTGCTCGGTACCGATGTAGTTGTGGTTGAGAAGGCGCGCTTCTTCCTGGGCAAGTACCACGACCCTGCGTGCCCTGTCGGTAAACCGCTCGAACAACCGGTTTCTCCTGTCCTGTCTAATCCCTTGCGAAATGTGTGGACCGATGCCCGCCGGACCGCCTGAACGACCCGCCGACACCAGACTCGTCCACAAAGTGTACCTGTACCGGTGTGTCAGCAACCGGTCGACCCCCCCGACTCTGGCGACAGGCAGTTTCGGCCACACCCCCCCACGCTCTATCCTCCCCGGGTGGCGAACCCGACACCCCTCCTCGACCCGCCGGGCATGGCAGCCGACCTGGATCGGATAGAGGCCGGGCTCCGGCACGCCGTCGAGGCCGACGACCCCTTCCTGACCGAGGTGGCCAGGCACCTCATCGACGCCGGCGGAAAGCGGGTCCGACCGGCGCTGGCCATCACCGCCTCACTCGTCACGAGCATGGAACCGGTCAGCGCCACCGATGACGTCATCTCCGGCGGCGTCGCCGTCGAACTGGTGCACCAGGGTTCGCTCTACCACGACGACGTCATGGACGGTGCCGACACCAGGCGCACCGTCGAGAGCGTCAACGCCCGCTGGGGCAACCTCGAGGCCATCCTCGCCGGCGACTACCTGCTGGCACGTGCCTCTGAGATAGCCGCCAGGTTGGGCACCGAGGTGGCAGGCCTGCTGGCTTCCACGATTGCGTCCCTCTGCGAGGGACAGATCCGCGAGATGCAACATGCATTCGACGTGGACCGCTCCCGCGACGCCTACCTCACCTCGATCTCCGGAAAGACCGCCGCCCTGCTCGCCACCTCGGCACGCGTTGGTGCAATCGTAGCTGGCCACCCGCGTCAGCTGGTCGAGGCGGTCACCGACTTCGGCTACCACTACGGAATGGCCTTCCAGGTGATCGACGACATCCTCGACGTCGTAGCCACCGACGAGCAGCTGGGTAAGCCGGCCGGCAACGACCTGGTCGAAGGCGTCTACACCCTTCCGGTGATCCTGGCGCTGGGCGGCCCCTCGGGCGACGACCTGCGCGGGATGCTCGGCGGCCCAATCGACGACGCCACACGGGACCGCGCCCGCATGATCGTGCGCTCCGATGCCGCCATCGACGCTGCCACCAGGACCGCCATGGACTTCACCGACCGTGCCCGTGCCTCGCTCGATGACCTACCCGACACACCGGCCGTATCGACGCTGCGCTCAACCTGCGACCTTCTCCTGGCACGGGTGGCGGACCTGTCGGCCTGAGCGGCCCGCCCGGGTCAGTCCTGTTCTGAGGAACCCTGTTCTGGTCGCAGCGTCGGAAACAGGATCACGTCGCGAATCGCCGAGACCCCGCCAAGCAGCATCACCAGCCGGTCCACGCCTATCCCCAGGCCGCCCGTCGGAGGCAGGCCGTACTCGAGGGCACGGAGGTAGTCCTCGTCGACGACCATGGCCTCGTCGTCGCCGGCAGCCCTGTCGGCCTCCTGGGCGCCGAAGCGGGCCCGCTGCTCATCGGGGTCGACCAGCTCGCTGAAGGCATTGCAGATCTCGCGTCCTGCCACGATCCCCTCGAACCTCTCAACCAGCCCCGGGATCGTGCGGTGGTCGCGTGCCAGCGGCGAGACTTCCTTGGGATAGTCGGTCACGAATACCGGATCCCAGAGCTCGGCCTCGGTCGTCTTTTCGTAGAGCTCCAGGATGAGCTTGCCCACGCCGTGGTGGTCCTCGACGGGGATGCCACGCTCCTCGCAGTAGCCGACCAGCTCGGAGCGTGGCGTGTCCATGTCGACCCGCAGCCCGCTGTGCTCCTCGAGGAGGTCGAACATGGTGGCACGCCTCCACGGTGCTGAGAGGTCCAGCTCACGTCCGTCATAGACGACCGAGGTGGTGCCCAGGAGCTCCTGGGCCAGGTGGGCCACTAGCTCCTCGACAAGCACCATGATGTCGCCGTAGTCGGCATACGCCTGGTAGAGCTCGAGCATCGTGAACTCGGGGTTGTGGCGGGTCGACAGCCCCTCGTTGCGAAACACCCGGGCTATCTCGAACACCCGCTCAAAGCCACCGACGGTGAGCCTCTTGAGGTACAGCTCGGGGGCGATGCGCAGGTACAGGTCAAGGTCGAGGGCGTTGTGGTGGGTGGTGAACGGGCTTGCGGCGGCACCTCCCGGAATCGGGTGGAACACGGGGGTCTCGACCTCGATGAAGTCCCGATCCTCGAGCCAGCGGCGCATCAGCGACACAGCCCGGCTGCGCAGCGTGAACACCCGACGGGCCTCGTCGGTCACCCACAGGTCCACGTAGCGCTGACGGAAGCGTGTGTCGGGGTCAGAGATGCCGTGCCACTTGTCGGGAAAGGGCAGGCGGGCCTCGGCCAGGCGCACCCACGAACCGACACGGACCGAGAGTTCGCCCCGCCGTGTCTTGATGACCTCGCCTGTGACCCCCAGCCAGTCGCCTATGTGAAGGCTGGTGAACCCGTCGAAATCAGGTGTCGCGGCCTGTGTGGCAAACAGCTGGATGCGGCCGGTCTGATCGGCGAGGACGCCAAACGCCAACTTGCCCTGGTCGCGCCGCAGCATCAGGCGGCCGGCAACGGTCACCTCGACACTGGTCTCCTCACCGTCCTCGAGTTGGCCGTAGCCCTCGAGGAGTTCCGCTACCGCAGTGGTCGGCCCGAACCGGTAGGGCGTGCTGTCTTGTTCCGGAGTGGTCATGTCGCCAGGTCCTCCCGGTTCAGGTCGTAGACCAGGCGCAGCCCGTGGAGGGTCAGGAACGGCTCGACATGCTGAATTGACATGGCTACCGGTGAGATCAACGACGCCAGGCCGCCGGTGGCGATGACTGTGCAGTCGCCCAACTCGCCACGGAACCTCTCGACCATGCCGTCGATCTGGGCTGCAAAGCCGTAGATGGCCCCTGACTGCAGCGATTCGACCGTGCTCTTTCCGATAACGCTCCGAGGCTCGACCAGCTCGATCGCCCGCAGTGCGGCGGCGCGGCCGAACAGGGCATCGAGGCTGATCTCGATTCCGGGGGCGATGGCGCCGCCGATGAACTCACCGTCGGCTGAGATGACGTCGAAGTTGTTTCCCGTACCGAAGTCGACGACAACGCTGGGGCCCCCGTAGAGGGCGTACGCACCCACGGCGTTGGCGATCCGGTCGGCTCCGACCTCTTTCGGGTTGTCGTAGAGGATGGGCATGCCGGTCCGCACACCGGGCTCGATCACCACGTGATCAGCGTCGGTGTACCGGTCGATCATCTCCCTGAGGCTGGCCAGCACCCGGGGCACGCCCGAGCAGACGCTCACGCCCGGTACGTCGAGGTCGTAGCCGGCCGACCGCAGGAGGTTTCCGATCACCACGACATGCTCGTCGGCCGTGCGGGCATCGTCGGTGGCGATGCGCCAGTGCTCCAAGAGACCGACCTCGGCCGTGGACCTGTCGTCGTCGTCGTCGTAGAGGCCGATGACGGTCTGGGTGTTGCCCACGTCGATGGTCAGCAACATCGGGGGCCTCCCGGCCCGGTTGTAGAGGTCATTCAAACAAGCCTTCCAGATCTGGACCCATATCGAGACCCACATCGAGGGTAGGGGCCGAGTTGGTCAACACCCCACTGGAAATGCAGTCGACCCCAGTCGCCGCGTAGTCGGCCAGAACGTCGAGGGTAATGCCACCGGACGCCTCCAGCAGAGGCTTCTCCCCCTCCAGTTCGGCTACAAGGTCTACACACTCTCGCACCTCGGCCGGAGCCATGTTGTCGAGCAGGATGGCATCGGCGCCCGCATCAAGCGCCTGGACAAGTTGACTGATCTCGTCGCACTCCACGTGGACGATGCGGTCGGGCCACCGTGACCTGGCCACCTGCACGGCGGACACCATGTCGGTGCCGAACAGGTGGTTGTCCTTGATCATCACCCACTCACCCAGGTTGGCCCTGTGGTTGGCACCTCCGCCGGCCCGGACCGCAGCCTTCTCGAGAACCCGCAGGCCCGGTGTGGTCTTGCGGGTGTCCCAGACGACGGCACCGTCACCTGCCACGTCAACCCAGCGGGCAACAAGTGTGGCGATACCTGAGAGGTGGCCGACGAAGTTGAGTGCCGTCCGCTCCGCCGTGAGCACCGACGCCAGGGGACCTGTCACCGTGGCAATCACCTCGCCCGCAGCCAGCACGTCGCCGTCGGCCCGCCGCCAGTCGACACGTATGCCCGGATCAACCTGTCTGAACGTCTCGGTGGCACAATCGGAGCCGGCCAGGACACCTGCGCTGCGGGCACCAATGTTCGCGGTCACCACGGCACCATCCGGTAGAAGGACCGCTGTCAGGTCACCATCGGGTCTGAGGTCCTCGTCGAGCGCCCGCTCCACACACCCCGCCACGACCTCAGGTGGCGGGGTGGCAGAGGTTCCGACACGTCGACCCAGACGGGCATCGACCATGCCCACCCTGTCTCCTGCATCAGCACCCATGGTCACCAAGCCTGCCCCCGGGCCTTCGGCCAGCCAACCCGACCGTCGACCGTGTCATGCGGGCACGGCTGCCATGTTGTCGATGAGCCTCGCCCGCCCGAACCGGCATGCGACCAACAGGCGCACACCGGCACGGGCAATTCGGGGCGGTGCCTCGAAGGTGTCCGGGTCGATGACCGCCGCGTAATCCAGTTCACCGGTCGTTGCACTGCCAACCATCTCGGCCATCAGCATGGAAACGGTGTCAGGGTTGGTCTCGCCGCCGGCAACCGCCGCCGCCCCTACCATGAGGGCCCGGTACAGCACCGGAGCCTCCCTGCGCTCGGCGGCGGTCAGGTAGGCGTTGCGGCTGGACAGCGCCAGCCCGTCGTGCTCACGTACCGTCGGGCAGCCGACGACCTCAACAGGGATGTTGTAATCGGCCACCATCTGTCTGACCACGGCCAACTGCTGGAAGTCCTTCTCGCCGAAATAGGTACGACAGGTGCCGACGATGTCGAACAGCCTGGAAACGGCCCTGGCGACACCACCGAAGTGAGTCGGCCTGCTGGCTCCCTCAAAACTGGATGCCAGGTCGCCGACCTCAATATCGGGGACACCGGGTTCCGGGTACATCTGCGCGACCGACGGTGCGAACACCAGGTCTGCACCATGGAGCCAACACACCTCCATGTCTGCTTCCGGGTCCCTCGGGTAGTCGGCCAGGTCCTCGTCGGAAGCGAACTGCAGGGGGTTCACGAACACCGACACGACCGTTACATCGTTATCGGCCGCGGCGGCGTCGATCAGCGAGGCATGGCCGGCGTGCAGAAAGCCCATCGTGGGCACAAGGCCGACCCGCCTGCCGGTGGCCCGCTCCGCGTCCAACCTTGAGCGCAGCCCTTCCACCGTCTCCACCACCTCGACACCGGTCACCGGGGGCGCCGTCCAGCCAACCGGCGAGCCAACTCCGCCACAGCCGAGTAGGACTCGCGCTCGGCGGGTTCCAGCGCTTCCAGATGAGCACGGATCGTGTCCTCGTCACCTCGAGCAGCCGGTCCGGTGAGCGCACCTGCGGCACCCAACCTCCGCACGTTGTCGACCGATCCAGCCGCCAACTCCAGGAAGGCATCGAGTGGAACCCCGACCGATTCGGCGACCCGCTCGGCCTGGCCCAGCAGTGCCACGAGGTGGTTGGACGAGATTACCGCCGCCGCATGGTAGGCAGCCCGATTCTCAGCCGAGACGACCACAGGCCTCCCTCCGAGGTCCTCAACCAGGCGTCGTGCCAGTGGATCACCGGCTACGGCAAACCATGAGCCGGTGAACACAGCACCGGTCCCGGCGCTGCCATCTGGAAGGGAGACGAGCGGATGCAGGCTTGCCCGTCGAGCGTGTGGAGCCAGAGCCTCCAGGCCCAGCACGCCAGACAGATGGGCAACCACTGCCTCCTCCACCGGGGCTACAGCCAAGGCGGTGTCAGCGACATCACGGTCAGGAGTGGCAATCAGTAGCAGGTCGACTCCGTCGGCAGCACGGTCCTGTGCATCGTCGCGTCCCAACACATCGACAACCGTCCATCTGGACTTCTCCATCGCCCGAGCCATTGCTGTCCCCGCCCGACCGGGGCCGATGACACGTACCCGACATGTCACGGCTCAGACCCCTGTGGTGCCCGTCAACGGGCCAACGGACACAATGTCGTTCGCCGCCGTGTCACCCGGGATCTCATCGACCAGGTCCGGGGCAACATCACGCAGTGGAATCAGCACGAAGGCCCGCTCGTACATGCGTGGATGCGGCACAGTCAGGTCCTCCTCATCGACACTCTCGCCGTCTACCCAGAGGATGTCCACGTCGAGTGTCCGGGGACCCCAACGCACCCGACGCAACCGGCCGGCTACCCTCTCCCGCTCACGACAGAGTTCCAGCAGGGCTCTCGGGGACAGGTCGGTCTCGAGGCGGACGACGCAGTTCAGGTAGGGCCCCTGCTCTGGACCACCTACGGGAGCTGTCTCGTAGACGGTTGAAACCTCGACGACATCAGGCATGCCTGCAACCGCCCCACGAAGGTGCTCCCAACGGTCACCGAGGTTGGATCCGAGACCCAGGAACGCCCGTCGTGCACCATCGCAGCGAACACCACCGTTCATGAAGTGCGGTGGATGCGGGCCCCACCACTGGCGAGGTCCTCTGGAAGCGGCGGCCGGAGCTTGTGTACGACCACGGTCACTGCGTCGACCGGACCCTCCTCCAGCAGTGCCTCTGCCACCCGCCCTGCGAACCGCTCAAGCAGGTCGAACTGCTCGTTGTCGGCGATTCCCGACCCAACGGCGCAAAGGGACCCGTAGTCGACGGTGTCCGACAGGTCATCGCTGGCAGCCGCAGAAACAAGGTCGCTGTGTACATCAATATTGAATTCAAACGGCTGGAGGCGACCTTTCTCTTCCGGGAGTACGCCACAGAGCGCTCGCACCCGGAGGCCTCGCAACTCGATCACATCGCTCATTGCTGAGCCTCGGGAGAAGACTCGACGATAAGAGCCACAATGCGACGCCCCGGGTTGCCGAGTGGTCGGCTGAGAAGTTGCTCAGTTATGGAGATGGCCCTAGGCCCCGTCGGAACCAGCCCCCGCCAGAGCAGGAAGGCTGCCATGAGGCCACAGACCACATCGTTCAACTCGTCGCGGTGCACGATGATGCGACGACCGTCCCTTGTCATCTCCTCAAACCGCTCGAACACGTCAGTGAGCCGTTCGAGACCGTCGTCGGCGCCGCTGAACGGCAACTGAACCCAGGTGACATCCAGCTCGTCGTAATTGTGGAGGTTGTGGTCGCTCGCAAGCAGGGAGACAACCGTGTCGAAGTCGTTCTCGCGGATCCAGATGATCTCCTCCTGGCGCCGCACACGTCGGTGGCTGGTGCCGAAGCCACCTGGTCGCTCACAGACCGCAATCTGGTCCTGGATGATCCATGCGAACGCCGTGGGCACAATGCCCTTTGCCCACTTACCCCTCATCGGTCCTCCCCGAGGCTGCTGGCCGCGCTCATGCGACCACCCTCGCAGCATCCAGGGTCGCCCGCACATCGTGGGCCCTGACCATGTCGACGCCCTGCGCGTACGCCCACGCTGCCAGCGCCACCGATCCCTCGAGGCGATCATCCACCGTTGTGGGCTCGAGGGAGCCGTCGCTGTCAGCAGTCAACTCGCCGAGGAACCTCTTGCGGCTCACCCCGACAACTACCGGCCATCCGGTATCGACGAGGGAACGCAGGTTGGCCAAAATCTCGAGGTTGTGTCCGGTTGTCTTACCGAAGCCGATCCCCGGGTCGATCCACACCTCTTCGACCCCATCGGCCCTGGCCTTCTCGGCTCTGTCGACAAGGTAGTCACGGACCTCGGTCACGACGTCGTCATAACGGGGATGCTCCTGCATTGTCCGTGGATCGCCCAGCATGTGCATGGCGACCCACGCGACGCCCAGGTCTGCGGCTACCGACCCCAGGCCAGCACTCACATCGTTGACGATCGTTGCCCCGACCGCCACGGCGGCCCGGGCGACCTGCTCGTGACGGGTGTCGATCGAGACCCTCACCTCGGCGGCCAGACCCTCCACTACCGGAAGCACCCGCCTCAACTCCTCGTCAACACCAACGGGGCCGGCGCCGGGGCGGGTTGACTCACCACCCACGTCAACAACGGTGGCACCCTCGTCGATGAGCCTTCTGCCGTGTTCCAGGGCAGCCGAATGGTCAAGGTAGAGGCCCCCGTCCGAGAAGGAATCGGGGGTCACGTTCAGTACTCCCATCACGGCACCCACATCCTTGAATCTAACGGTGTGACAGGTGGCGCAAGGGGCCGATCGACGATGATTATCAGTCAGTTACGGTTTCTGTCGATGAACCTCATCGCCTCAAGGTGGGTCGATATGCCATCTCGTAAAATACCCCGAACAGCCGACGTGATGGTCATGGCCCCTGGCTTGGTGGCACCTCGCATCGACATGCACAGGTGCTAAGCCTCAACGACCACCAGGGTCCCTGAGGATCAAGGGTTGTCTGAATGGCATCGGCTACCTGCGAGGTGAGGCGCTCCTGCACCTGGAGGCGTCTGGCGTACCCATCCACGAGACGCGCCAACTTGGAGAGGCCGGTGATCATCCCTCCCAACCTGGGTATGTACGCAACATGCGCCCGGCCGATGAACGGAAGCATGTGATGCTCACACAGTGAGTACAGCGGAATATCGCTCACCATGACCATCTCGTCATGGTCAACATCGAAGGTCTTGATCAGGTGGCGGGCAGGGTCGTCATTTAGCCCACAGCAGATCTCCGCGTACATACGTGCAACCCGGGCCGGCGTATCACGCAGACCATCCCTGTCCGCATCCTCACTGATGGCAGCCAGAATCTCGGCGACAGCAGCCTCAAATCATGGAAGGTCAACCAGGCCATCGCCCTCGGCGGTCACGAGGCCTCTGCCGCCTCGGCCCCGGAAGCCGTTTCGACGACCCGTATGTCGGGAAGGTTCCTGTAGCGCTGGTCCACGTCGAGCCCGTACCCGACCACAAACTCTCCGGGGATCCTGAAGCCCTCGTAGCGAAGGATCGCCTCGTCGATACTGTGGTCCTCACGAACCAGAAGTGCGCAGACCTCGAGGCTTGCCGGGTTCCTGGCCAACAGGTTGCGCCGCAGGTAGTTGAGCGTCAGGCCGCTGTCGACGATGTCCTCGACGAGGATGACGTCGCGACCAGCCAGGTCCAGGTCGAGATCCTTGACTATGCGTACGACACCCGACGAGCGCGTTGAGTGTCCGTACGAGGAGACCGCCATGAAGTCGAACTCGACGGGCAGGTCAATGACCCTGGACAGGTCGCTCATGAACATGAATGCGCCCTTGAGTACCCCCACCAGCAGGGGTGAGCGGCCCTCGTAGTCGACGGTGATCTCGACCCCGAGTTGGGCAACGCGTTCAGCCAACTGCTCGGCGCCGACGAGTATTCTTCCCGGGACCAACTCCGGTCCTGCATCACCGTCGAGCTGGTCGTGACCCATGGCGACCGACCCTAGCCGGGCAGGTGTGTGAGTCGACCCGCCGAGCGCTCGACACGGTGCCCGCCGACAACCTCTGCTGCCCGGCGTGACCCACGGGCAACCTCAAGGACCCGGTCGACCGACGCCAGGTCGGGTGGTCGACCACCCAAACGGTCGGTCAGCCATTTGCGGAGAGCCAGGCGGGCAAGGTCATCTGAGAGCCCGGACAGAACCGAGACATCAGTAGCGTCGATTCCGTCGACGAGGGTGGCGAGGAGCCCGACAGCCTCGCGGGCCCGGTCGGCGTGGCGGGCCAGGAGGGGCACCGGGTCACGCCCTGAGACCTCGGCCATCAGGGGCACAATCTCATGCCTCACCCTGTTTCGGAAGAAGCGTGGGTCATCGTTCATCGTGTCGTGGGCCGGGGTGATTCCCGCAGCTGCACACACTGCGGTGGTCTCGGCCCGACGGAGCGCCAACAGGGGACGCCTATCGGGATCCCCGATGCCGGCTGCACCCTGGATTCCCGCACCGCGGAGGATGTTCATGATCACGGTCTCGGCCTGGTCGTCGGCGGTGTGACCCGTGAGAACCCCGGCCGGCAGAACGGCGATGCGTGCGTCACGGGCGCGGGCCTCCAGGTTCGGGCCGTGTTCCACGGGTGCCTCCAACCCCATTACAGCCGCACCCAACGAGACAGCTGTCCGGGCTACGAGTTCGCCCTCAGAAACGGATTCGGGCCGAAGCCCGTGGTCCACATGCCAGGCAGTGACGTCCAGGCCGGCCTCGACCGCCAGGACCATGAGAGCCATCGAGTCGGGGCCGCCGGAAACCGCACAGTCGACAGAAGTACCGGGCGGGGCGAAAGTGCACCGGCCCAAAAGGCCCGACAGGTCGATGCCGCTCACTGTTCCAGCTGGTCGACCTCACCCATACGGGCGATCCAGACCTCGGGTGAGTTGATCTCGGCCAGATCAGGAAGGTTCGCCGGAGCCTCCCAGACACGGTTCAACAGACTGCTCCCACCGGCCTCCTCGACCTTCCCGATGAAGGCCTCCCCCTTGGCGTACTGCGCCAACTTGGCCTCGAGGCCCACAAGTTTCTGGAAGATCCTGGTGAAGCCGGAAGCCGACCTTCGCCGCTCACGGAGGACCCTGCCGAACCGATCGGCCCCCACGACGATTCCCTCGCCTGCCCGGTCCATGGTCACGTCGCCATGCCCCTCCAACAGGCTCATCAGGCCGGCGATGCCATCAAGGGCCTCCTGTTGTTCGGGTGAGGCGATCGCCGTCAGCACGCCTCCATCGGCGTCAGAACCGTTGCGGCGTCCCTCCACCAGAGACCTGAGGGAGTCGAGCAGGTGGGTAGGTTCCGCGTCAGAGTCCTCGAGGAGCGACCTCACAAGGCCCAGATAGTGCTCCCTCATCCACAGCACCCCGGTGAACTGCGCCCTGTGGGTCACCTCATGGAGAGCCAGCCACAGCCTGAACTGGTCAGGGTCAAAGGCGTAGCGACGTTCAAGGGCAACCAGGTTGGGACCTACGTAGTAGACGAGGTCCTGGTCCTCGGCGGCCTCGTCCTCGACCACCAGCAGGTCGTACTGGCCCAGGACCCGTGTTGACATCCAGCCCAGGACAGCCCCCAGTTCGATGCCGGCGACCCGGTTTGTCAGCGGTGTCCGCGAAGTGGATGAGCGCTCGGCCATCTTGTCAAGGAGGGGTCGCAGCAACCGCTGCAACGAAGCAAGGTTGGCCCGGATCCAGTCGTCCCTGTCGACAACACGCGCCCGGGCCTCGCCATGCAGGGCTCTCAACCCGGTGGTCTCGGCGACCAGCCCCTCGGCCCTCGCCGTGTGGACGTCGAACTCCTCGACGAGACCGTCAAGGTGGTGGGCTGCGCCAAAGGGTGCCCTCGCTGCGATACGGGTTGCTACCTGTTCGGCCACGTCCCAGTCGATGACCGACGACGACCGGTCAGAGACGCCCGCGGACGGCGCGCCGGCCGCCACGGTCAGGCCTTCAGCGCTTTGGATAGCGGGTGGCTGACACCTTCTGCAGGTAGCCGACCAGGGTGGCGATGCAGAGCAGAACGCCACCACCCACGAGGGGCACTGCCAGCCAATAGTGCCAGATGACGCCAGCTAGAAGGTTCATGGACCGCATCCTATGAGTTGGAACGGTCGGCACGGTCAAGTGCCGACGAATCGGTTATGTACACGGTCGATTCAGTCGACCGCCACGAGCCCGCGCGGGGATTCGAACCCCGGACCTGCTCATTACGAGTGAGCCGCTCTTCCGACTGAGCTACACGGGCAGATCCCACCGTGAGGAGGGATGCGATCGGCAAGCGTACTGGAGCCACCTGGTGCTTGAACCCACGGCACGGCGGTCGGGCATCAGGGCCGGATCAGGGGCGCCCAGGCCAGCAGCAGGCGCTTCTCTCCCTTCTTCGGGAACCGGACAACGGCCTCGGCCCGGTCGCCGGCGCCGCTGACTGATACGACAACGCCGTCACCCCACGCCGAATGGACCACCTCGTCGCCAGCCTGGAGGCCGAGATCGTGGGCACCCGTCGAGGAGGATCCTGTTGACCTGGTCCCTGTCCCCTTGCCGAAGATCATTCCGCCGGGCTCGTCGCCGTCCTTGTCTGCGTCGTCATCAGGCGTGCGTGTGGGGCCGAACCAGCTGCGATCCTCGGAACCACCGGTACGACGCGATCCTGTTCCCCAACCCGTTGCAGTGCTGTGTGAGCCTGCGGCTCTTCCCGCGTCGACCTCCTTGACAAGGCCATCGGGTATCTCCTCGAGGAACCGGCTCGGCGGGTTGTACTGGGTCTGCCCGTGCAGCATCCGGCACCGGGCATGGCTGAGGTGGAGCCGTTGACGGGCCCGGGTGATGCCCACGTAGGCGAGGCGCCTCTCCTCCTCGAGTTGGTCGGGGTCTCCCAGGGACCGCATGTGCGGGAAGACGCCGTCCTCCATACCGATGATGAACACCACCGGGTACTCGAGGCCCTTGGCGGCGTGCAGCGTCATTAGGACGACCTCGCCGTCGTCTGGCGTCCCCGAACCGGATTCGCCGCCGTCCAGGTCGTCGGCAGGGTCCGGGATGTCGTCGGTGTCGGCGACCAGCCCGACCTGTTCCAGGAAGTCGGCCACGTCGTCAAAGTCCCTCGCCACCCCAACCAGTTCAGCCAGGTTCTCGAGCCTGCCGTCGGCCTCTACCGAGTGCTCGGCCGTCAACTCGTCGAGGTAACCGGAACCCGCAAGTGCAGCCTCGAGGACTGCCGCCGGACCGTCGTCGACACGACCGATGAGCGTCTCGTGAAGTTCCAGGAACGAACGAACACCCCCGACCGCACGACCGGACACGCCAGCCTCGGAACACCGGTACAGCGCCTCGAGGAACCCGCAGCCCGTCGCCTCGGCGAGAGCGTCGATGCGCCGTACCGAGGTGTCACCGACCCCTCTCTTGGGAACGTTCAGCACCCGCTTCGCCGCCACCTCGTCGGCGGGGTTGGCGGCCAGCTTGAGGTAGGCCATGGCGTCGCGGATCTCACGCCTCTCATAAAAGCGTGTGCCACCGACGACCTTGTATGGAACCCCACTGCGAACCAGCCGTTCCTCGATCACCCTGCTCTGGGCGTTCGTCCGGTAGAAGACCGCCATGTCCGACCAGCGGAAACCGTCGCCTGTACACAGTGACCTGATGCGTTCAACCACCCAGCGCGCCTCGTCCTCCTCGTCGCCGGCCCTGTAGGCCACGATGGATTCACCGGGTCCGGTGTCGGTCCACAGTTCCTTGGGCGTCCGACCGGCGTTCCTCGTGATCACGGCGTTGGCGGCATCCAGAATCGTCTGGGTGGACCGGTAGTTCTGGTCCAGCACGACCACGGTTGCATCGGGGAAGGCGGTCTCGAAGTCCAGGATGTTGCGGATGTCGGCTCCACGGAACCTGTAGATGGACTGGTCGCTGTCGCCCACTACGCACAGGTTCCTGTGCTCCTCGGCCAACAGCATCACCAGCTCGTTCTGGACCTGGTTGGTGTCCTGGTACTCGTCGACAAGGATGTGCTGGAACCGTCTGCGGTGCTTTTCCAGGACATCTGGGTTGGAGCGCAGCAGGTGGACCGTGTTGGCCAACAGGTCATCGAAGTCCATGGCACCGGCCCGCTGGAGTCGCTTCTGGTACTCGACGAACACCTCGGCGATCCTCTTCTCGAACGGGCCTGTCGCCCTGTCCGTGTAGGTCGACGAGCCAACACCCTCGTTCTTGGAGGCAGAGATGGATGCATGTATCGCCCTGGCGGGGAACCGCTTGCTGTCGAGGTTCAGGTCGCGGATGACGTACCCGGTCAGGCGGACAGCGTCACCCTGGTCGTAGATGCTAAACCGCGAGGGGAAGCCGATGTGTTCGGCGTCGGAGCGCAGCATTCGCACGCACGCCGAATGGAACGTCGACACCCACATCCCGTGGGCGACGGGGCCGACGAGGGCCGCCACCCTCTCCTTCATCTCAGCGGCGGCCTTGTTGGTGAACGTGATGGCCAGGATCCCGAAGGGCGAGACATCCCTCTCGGCGATCAGATGGGCCACCCGCCTGGTGAGGACACGGGTCTTGCCGGACCCTGCACCGGCCACCACGAGCAGGGGACCCGTGGGGTGGGTCACGGCATCAAGTTGCGCCGGGTTGAGGCCCGCCTCGGGGGCTTCTGGATCGGACGGGGCCATCAGCGCCACCCTACCGCTGGGGTGTGGCCGGCTCCCTTGCTCCAACCACCCTTTGAGTAGTGTTGCCGGCCATGACAAGACCCTTCCGCTTCAGCATCCAGGCGTCGGTTCCAAGGCCGGCTGCCGAATGGCGCGAGCTGGGCCGGCGCGCCGAGGACCTCGGCTACTCGGCACTGTCGGTTTCCGACCACCTTGATACAGAGATGGCTCCGCTGATCGCCCTGGCTGTCACCGCCGAGGCAACCCGCAACCTGCGCCTCACGACTCTCGTGTTGTCAAACGACTTCCGCCACCCGGCCTTTCTGGCCAAACAGGCTGCCACCCTGGACCTGTTGTCCGACGGCCGCCTCGAACTAGGGGTGGGAGCCGGCTGGAAGACATCCGACTACGAGCAGTCGGGAATACCCCTGGACCGCCCCGGCATCCGAATCGAGAGGCTGACCGAGGCCATTACCGTGCTCAAGGGATGCTTCGCAGACGGTCCGTTCGACTTCGACGGCGAGCACTACACCATCCGCGGCCTCGACGGCCAGCCAGCCTGTGTCCAGCGGCCACATCCACCGATTCTGTTGGCTGGAGGAGGCCGGCGAATGCTCACCCTCGCTGCGCACCAGGCCGACATCGTGGGTCTAAACGCCAGCCTCCATGCCGGCGTGATCGACCACAACGCAGGACCTTCGGCCACGACGGATGCAACAGACCAGAAGTTGGAGTGGATCAGAGAGGCCGCCGGAGACCGGTTCAACCAGATCGAACTCCAGACCAGGGTGCACGTTTCCTCGATAACAGACGACCCGGAGGGAATCGCCGACCTGATGGCACCGGCCCTCGGAATCTCACCCGAGGAGGCCCTTGCCTCTCCACACGTCCTCGTCGGCTCCGAGGGTCAGTGCGTCGAGACCCTGCTGGCCTGGAGGGAGCGTTGGGGCCTCACCTACATAGGCCTCAACGAGGACTCAATGGTCGAGTTCGGGTCCGTGGTCGAGGCCCTGACAGGCGTCTGACCCACCCCGGGGGCTTCAGGCAGAACGGCCCAGCAGCGCCAGCAGACGAGTCCCCGCCGGGGCATCCTCGGGCGGCATGACCGGTTCGGCAAAGTGGCCGCCCATAGCCCCGGTGCCGGCCACCGGTCGCCAGAAGTCAAGGCACCTCTCGGCAAGAGATGCGGGCAATTCCACCCGGCGGCCACACGCAGTAGCGAGGTCCCAACCGTGGACCAGGTTGTCGGTGACCCTGAAGCCCAGGATGACCGTACCGGGGAAGTCACCCGAGGGATGGCTGTGGGTGCGGTCCAGGATGTCACCGGCCGATGCCGCCTCGAGAGCGGCCACAGCAGTGCCCCTCCAGGTCGCCATGGGGTTGGGACCGAGCACCGAGGTGTCCACCTCGGGAGCCGTGGCCACCTGCCCACCGTTGAACAACTCCACGACCATCGCCTCGCCCAGCACCACATGGGCGACCAGAGAGCGGACATCCCACCCGTCACAGGGAGTGGCTGCATCCCAGCAGTCGTCGTCGACAAGCAAGAGCTGCTCACCGAAGAAGGCGCACGCCGTCGTGTAGGCGGCGAGGGTGTCCATGGCCACCGATGACGCAGCCGCGTCGGAAGGGACGTCGCCTACTCCCACTCGATCGTTCCGGGGGGTTTTGACGTGATGTCATAGGCGACCCTGTTGACGCCGTCCACCTCGTTGATGATGCGACTCGACATGGTCTCGAGAAGGTCGTATGGGAGGCGTGCCCAGTCGGCGGTCATGGCGTCCTCGCTGGAGACCGCCCGAATGATCACCGGGCGGGCGTAGGTGCGCTCGTCGCCCATGACCCCGACAGACCGGATGTCGGGAAGCACGGCGAACGCCTGCCAGATCTCACGCTCGAGACCGGCACTGTGCAACTCCTCACGGACGATCAGGTCGGCAGCCTGGAGCACACCAACAGTCTCAGGTGTCACCTCACCGATGATGCGTACCCCGAGCCCGGGGCCCGGGAACGGCTGGCGCATGACAATCTCGTCGGGCAGACCCAGCTGGCTGCCCACCGACCGGACCTCGTCCTTGAACAGGTTGCGCAGGGGCTCCACCAGCTCGAAGTCCATGTCATCGGGCAGACCTCCGACGTTGTGGTGGCTCTTGATCTTGGCGGCATGCCCGGTGCCCGACTCGATGACATCGGGGTAGAGCGTCCCCTGCACCAGGAAGCGTGCGTCCTCGATGCCCCCCGCAGCCCCCTCGAAGATGCGGATGAACAGCTCGCCGATTACCTTCCGCTTGGCTTCGGGTTCGGTCACACCGGCCAGGCCTGCAAAGAACCGGTCGGCCGCCCGAATGTGGATCAGCTCGATCCCCTGTGTCTTCTGGAAGGTCTCGACGACCTGTTCGCCCTCGCCGGAACGCATCAGCCCGGTGTCAACGAACACACAGGTCAACTGATGACCTATCGCCTCATGGACGAGCGCTGCGGCCACTGCCGAGTCGACACCGCCTGAGAGACCGCAGATGGCCCTGCCGGTGCCCACCTGCTCGCGTATTGCCGCCACCGACGACTCGATTATGGAAGCCATGTTCCAGTCTCCGGCACAGGCACACACCTCGTGGACGAACCGGGCAAGAAGATCCTGTCCGCACGGCGTGTGATGAACCTCGGGGTGGAACTGGACCCCGTAGAGACCCTGCCCGGGAGCTTCGAACGCCGCCACGGGGGCGTCGGCAGATGATGCCGTCACCGAGGCACCGTCGGGTGCAACCGTGATGGCGTCGAAGTGGCTCATCCAGACCCCGTGCACCCCGCTTCCTGCATCGGCAAGCAGCACCCCGGGATCTGTGACTGTCATGTCGGTTCGGCCGTACTCGCCCCTCTCATTGCGCCCAACCGTGCCGCCCCGTTGGTGGGCTATCAACTGCGCCCCGTAACAGATACCGAGAATCGGAACCCCGAGGCCGTAGACACCGGGGTCGATCCGTGGCGCCCCCTCGACGTGCACCGAGGCGGGGCCGCCGGAGAAGATGATTCCCGTGGGCCTGCGGGCCGCCAGGTCAGCTGCCGAGATGTCATGCGGGACGATCTCGCTGAACACGTTCACCTCGCGTACCCGCCGGGCTATCAGCTGCGCGTACTGGGCACCGAAGTCGACCACCAGGATGCGATCGGTCGCTGCTGCGGCACCGCCTATGGAGTCTGAGACCCCTGTCATGGACCGGTGCTCATGGTGTCAGGGTCAGTGCCCCATCCCCACGCCCTGGGACTTCTGCAGCGACTTTCCCTCGGTCTGGAGCGCCGGAGCCACCATCACCTCGGCTTTTTGGAACTCCTTGATGTCGAGGTAGCCACAGGTGGCCATCGAGGTTCGCAGGCCGCCGAACAGGTTCAGGCGACCGTCGTTCTCCCTGGCTGGGCCGAGGAGTATCTCGCTGAGCGTGCCCCTCGTGTCGGTCTTGACACGGGCACCCCTGGGCAGGGTCGGGTGGAACGTGGCCATTCCCCAGTGGTAGCCCCGTCCCGGTGCCTCGGAGGCGGCTGCGAGCGGGGAGCCGACCATGACGGCGTCCGCACCACAGACGATTGCCTTGGAGATGTCTCCGCCTGTGGCCATACCTCCATCGGCGATCACATGGCAGTAGACGCCGGTCTCATCGAGGTGGCGCATCCGTGCCGCCCGGACATCGGCTATGGCTGTTGCCTGGGGCACGCCCAGGCCGAGTACGCCCCGGGTGGTGCAGGCGTGGCCGGGACCGACTCCGACGAGGATGCCGGCGGCACCGGTACGCATCAGGTGCAGGCCTGCCTTGTAGGTGGCGCAGCCGCCGACGATCACCGGAATGTCGAGCTTTCGGATGAAGGTCTTCAGGTTCAGCGGCTCGACCGTGGTCGACACGTGCTCTGCGGACACGACCGTTCCCTGAATGACCAGGATGTCGAGCTCGCCGGCGAGGATGTTGTCAAGATATGCCTCGGTCCGCTGCGGGGTGACCGACGCACACGCCACGACCCCGGCCTCCCTGATCTCACTGATACGGGCGGTGATCAGCTCGGGCTTCACGGGTGCCTGGTAGAGCTCCTGCATCCGCTGGGTGGCCTGTTCGACTGGAAGCGAGGCGATCTCGGCGAGCACGGCATCGGCATCGTCGTAGCGGGTCCACAGGCCCTCAAGGTTGAGCACACCCACACCGCCGAGGCGGCCAACCTCGATTGCAGTGGCGGGGCTGACAACGCCGTCCATCGCCGATGCCATCAGGGGAAGGTCGAACCTGTAGGCGTCGATCTGCCAGCTGATGTCGACGTCTTCGGGGTCGCGGGTACGGCGACTGGGCACGATTGCGATGTCGTCGAACCCGTACGCCCGACGACCACTCTTGCCCATGCCGATCTCGATCTCAGCCATGTGTCACCGGCCCTTCATCTGCCAGGTGGAAAGAGCAGACCTTAGCGGCCGATCGGACGGGTCAGAGGCCCAGCCACACCGTCTCCGACAGCTACGTGCCGCCTGCTCAGGCCAGCTCGTCGAGGAGGTCGGCCAGCCTGTCGACATGGTCAGAGGTGGTCCGGCTTCCGCCAATGGCCACACGCAGGACGTGACGGTCTGACAGCCTGGTGTGGGTGAGCAGGACCTCTCCGGTTGCGTTCAGGGCTGCCAGCAGCTCCTCGCCGGCGGCGTCACCGTCAACGTGGGAAAAGCACAGCAGCGCCAACGACACCGGTGCGGCGAGCCTCAGCCGTGGATTCGACGAAATTCGCCCTGTCAGCCGCTCAGCGGCCTCGACGTGGTGGCGTATGTGGGCTCGCAGGCCCTCGACGCCGTAACTGCGCAGCACGAACCAGAGTTTCAGGGACCGGAACCGCCGGCCCAGGGGAACCTGCCAGTCCCGGTAGTCGATGACATCTCCAGAATCGCTGACGGTGTTGCGCAGGTACTCGGGGAGCACGGACAGTGAGTTGAGCAGGGGTTTCCTGTCGGCAATGAAGAAGGCGCTGCAGTCGAAGTTGGTGAGCAGCCACTTGTGCGGGTTGAACACGTAGCTGTCCGCGTGCTCGAGACCGGCCAGCATCCCCCGGTACTCGGGACACACAGCGGCCGAGCCGGCCCACGCCGCGTCCACGTGCAGCCAGGCGCCGGCGGCCGTGGCCACCTCGGCGATCTCGGGAAGAGGGTCGAATGCCCCAGACGACGTCGTGCCGACGGTTGCCACGACCAGACACGGGATCAGGCCGGCGGCCACATCGGCCTCAACCGCCACCCGCAGGGCAACCGGGTCCATGGCGTAGTCGTCGTCGGTGTCTATTGAACGCAACTGGTCGGCACCAAAGCCGGCCACAAGCACGTCCTTCTCGATCGAGGAGTGCGACTGGCTCGACGTGTAGACACGCAGATCGGGTAGAGCCGCTGCTCCTCCGGCCCGGTCACGGGCTGCCAGCACGGCGCACAGCGACGCCGAGGAGGCCGAATCCTGGATTACGCCACCACCCGGGCCGTCCGACCTGAACCGGTCAGGCAGGCCACACAGATCGATCAGCAGGTCGAGCACGTGGCTCTCCAACTCGGTACATGCGGGGCTGGTGGACCAAAGCATTCCCTGCACGCCGAAGCCGGCAGAAAGCAGCTCACCCAGAACAGCCGGGGGCGACGAGTTGCCCGGGAAGTAGCCGTAGAAGCCGGGGTGCTGCCACTGGGTGATGCCCGGGGCGATCAGACGCTCGACGTCGGCCAACAGGTCGGCGAAGGGTTCGCCGGTCTCTGGAACCGTGTCGGGCAGGGATGCACGAACCTGGCCCGGCTGAACCCCCGGGGACACTGGCTGGCCCTCGATACCGGCCAGATAGTCGACGATCCAGTCGATGGTTGCGTGCCCGGCGGCACGGAACTCCTCGGGGGTGAGGTGGCTTGGTGGCTCAGCCGGCACGACTATCCACTCCGGTCGAAAGTGGCCCAGGAAACATCGTCGGACCCTACTGCTGCGGGTCTGTGACACCCACACCCAGGCAGAGCAGTTGGCGCAGCATCGCGGCCGTGGCACCCCAGACCGTGTCGCCTGTCAACTCGAAGAACGTGACGGTCCTGACGTTCCCTTCGATCGGCCAGAATTCCTCGCTGAACACCCCGTCATCGAGCAGGTCGACGAGGGGAACGTGCAGGATCAGCTCGACCTCGGAAGGGTCCGGCACCAGTTCAGGGATGTCGGCGAGTTCAGCCACGTATGCGTGGATCCAACTGCGGCTACCCACGGTCATCCACCTGTCAAGCTCCCCCAGACAGGTCGGGAGCGCAGGGTCAAGGCCGATCTCCTCGTGTGCCTCCCGGAGGGCGGTGGACCAGTGGTCGGTGTCGTCGAGTTCGTGGCCACCCCCCGGAAAGCTCACCTCGTGGCTGTGTGAACGCAGAGCAGGTGACCGGCGGGTGAGCACGACAGTTGCGTCGCCGTCGGCCTCGTAGAGGGGCACCAGCACGGCCGAGGTCCGCTCAGGTGCCTGAACCTCGCTGCGATCTACGGGTACCGGCTCATGGCGGGACAGGGCCAGCGATAGATCCGTGATCGTGGGAGTCCGGTCAGCCAGGCCGGCCCACGGTGCTGGTCCACCCTCAGTCCAGCCGTCGGGGCGGCGGATCACCTGGGGCCCCCGACCGGGGCGCCTGTTCACCACGCTGTCGGAGCCGTCAGGCCAACGTCGTTGTAAACCGGTGGTTCCATGCACCGAGGGTACCGGTGCCGCCCAAAACGCCGGGAGCCGGGCCCTGCGGCCCGGCTCCCGGTCGAACTATCCCGAGGGACCGTTACATCATTCCGCCCATACCGCCCATACCTCCCATGCCGCCCATGGGATCCATGCCGCCGCCAGCCGGCATTGCTGCCGGAGGCTCAGGCTTGTCGGCAACGACAGCCTCGGTGGTCAGGAGTAGAGCAGCAATGGACGCCGCGTTCTGCAGCGCAGCACGGGTCACCTTGGCCGGATCAAGGATGCCTGCGGCAACCAGATCCTCGAGCTCGCCGGTCAGCGCGTTGAGGCCGGTTGTGCCTGATGCCTGTTCAACCTCGCGGACCATGATGGATCCCTCAAGGCCGGCATTGTCGGCGATCAGCCGTGCCGGAGCCACCAGAGCTGTATGCAGGATGCGGGCGCCGGTCTCCTCGTCTCCGGACAGGCCCTCTGCCACCTCAGCCACGGCACCGCGTGCCCGGATCAGGGCCGTGCCGCCACCGGCGACAACCCCCTCCTCGATGGCCGCACGGGTAGCCGAGAGGGCGTCCTCAATACGGTGCTTCTTCTCCTTGAGTTCGACCTCGGTGGCAGCACCGACCTGAACGACGGCAACACCACCGGCCAGCTTGGCCAGCCGCTCCTGGAGCTTCTCGCTGTCCCAATCGGAGTCCGTCTCGTCGATCTCACGCTTGATCTGGGTGATGCGGGCATCCACATCGGCCGTGTCGCCTGCGCCCTCGACGATCGTGGTGTCGTCCTTGGTGATAACGACCTTGCGGGCGGTGCCCATCATGTCGAGGGTCACACCATCGAGCTTCAGGCCGACCTCTTCGGCAACAACCTGGCCGCCGGTGAGGATCGCCATGTCCTGGAGCATCGCCTTGCGACGCTCGCCGAACCCGGGGGCCTTCACCGACACCGAGTTGAAGGTGCCGCGGATCTTGTTGACCACCAGAGTTGCCAGGGCCTCGCCCTCGATGTCCTCTGCGACAATCAGGAGCGGGCGACCTGCCTGCATGACCTTTTCGAGTACCGGCAGCATGTCCTGGACAGAGCTGATCTTGCCCTGGTTGAACAGGATGTACGGGTCCTCGAGGATGGCCTCCTGGCGCTCGGGATCAGTCACGAAGTAGGGCGACATGTAGCCCTTGTCGAACTGCATACCCTCCACGAAGTCAAGGTCCATGCCAAAGGTGTTGGACTCCTCGACGGTAACGACACCGTCCTTGCCGACCTTGTCGATGGCATCGGCGATAACGGACCCGATCGCCTCGTCGGCTGCCGAGATGGCTGCCACGTTGGCGATCTGCTCCTTGGAGTCATCGACCTGAACGGCCTGCTCGGCGATGGAGTCAACGGCCGCACGGGTCGCCTTCTCGATGCCACGCTTGAGGCCCATCGGGTTGGCACCGGCGGTCACGTTGCGCAGGCCCTCATGGACCAGTGCCTGTGCCAGCACCGTGGCTGTCGTGGTTCCGTCGCCGGCGACGTCGTTGGTCTTGGTGGCGACCTCCTTCACCAGCTGGGCACCCATGTTCTCGAAGATGTCCTCCAACTCGACCTCACGGGCGATGGACACACCATCGTTGGTGATGGTCGGTGCACCGAACTTCTTGTCGAGCACGACGTTGCGACCACGCGGGCCGAGGGTCACCTTCACTGCGTCGGCCAGCTTGTTCACGCCGGCCTCAAGGCCGCGACGGGCCTCCTCGTCAAACTTCAGGATCTTTGACATGGGCGCCTACTTGACGATTGCCAGCACGTCGCGGGCGTTGAGAATCAAGAGGTCCTCGCCGGCAACGGCAATCTCGGTGCCGCCGTACTTGCTGTAGACGACGGTGTCGCCGGTGGCTACATCCATCGGGACGAGCTCACCGCTCTGGTCGGAACGACGACCGGGACCGACGGCCAGGACCTCGCCCTGCTGGGGCTTCTCCTTGGCTGTATCGGGTATGACCAGGCCGCTGGCCGTGGTCTCCTCGGACTCGCTGGGGCGGACCACGATGCGGTCCTCAAGTGGTTGAAGATTCATAGAAAACGCCTCCAATTGGCGGTTAGCAGTCTCCTTGGACGAGTGCCAACGATAGGGGTGGGTGGTGTGGCCCACAACGTGGCGGGCGGGGTTTCGCCAGAGCCCATCGGAGACTGCCGACCCACCTAGCCGATCAGGTTCAGACCCAGGTTCGGATCGGCACCGGTGTCGAGCGGGCTGGGTCCCTCACGCCTGAACTGCCACCAGCCCGCCGCAGCAACCATCGCGGCGTTGTCGGTGCACATCGCAGGCGGAGGCAGGAACGCCCGCGCACCTGCATCATCGCAGACCTCGACGAACCGTTCCCGCAGGCGGGAATTGGCTGCCACGCCACCACCCAGACAGGCGGCCCTCACACCGGTCTCCTCGATCGCCCACCGGGTCTTGGCAACGAGGGCATCCACCACCGCCTCCTGGAAGGAGGCAACTACATCGGCTGTCGGCACATCAGGATCGGACCGGAGGTGGTTCACAACAGCCGTCTTCAGCCCGCTGAACGAGAACGCATAGCGCCGGTCGTCGGCCAGGGTCGCCGGGTTCTCCTGGACGAGTGCACGCGGGTAGGGAAACGCCGACCGGTCACCGTCGACAGCCAAATGGTCAACAGCCGGTCCCCCCGGGTAACCGAGACCCAGGTAGCGGGCCACCTTGTCAAAGGCCTCACCGGCGGCATCGTCGAGCGTCGACCCGAGCAGCCTGTACCGACCGTGATCCTCCATGACGACCAGCATCGTGTGACCACCAGAGACCAACAGGACGACCATGGGCATCTCCAGGTCAGGCTCCTCGAGAAGAGCCGCGTAGAGGTGGGCCTCGAGGTGGTTGACCGCAACGAATGGAACATCCCACGAAAGCGACAGTGCCTTGGCGGCACTCACCCCCACCAGCAGCGAGCCGACCAGGCCCGGGCCGGTGGTGGCCGCCACGGCCGCAAGATCACGGCCCTCGACCCCGGCTGCAACCATCGCCTCGGCAACGACCGGCACCAGCAACTCGACGTGTGCACGGCTGGCAACCTCGGGAACCACTCCTCCGTACCTGGCGTGCTGGTCAACCTGACTGCTGACGACCGATGAGCGCACCACCCGCGCATCCTCCACCACGGCGGCGGCGGTCTCGTCACACGAGGTCTCAATTGCCAGAACCAGATCAGACATGGTCACCACCCCCACATGTCACCTGAGTGGAGGCGCAGGCCGCCTCAACACGCTCAGTGAATGACGGGTCGGCGATGTCGTGTACCCACATGACCAGGGCATCCTCGCCGTTGTCAGAGTAGTAGCCGGGCCGCACACCCGAGGGGGCGAACCCGAACCTTGCATAGAGGCCTCTTGCCGGGATGTTCGAGGCCCTCACCTCGAGCGTCATCGCCACAAGGTTGAGCGACACCGACCGGCGACAGAGTTCGGCCAGCAGATGGCAGCCGATACCGGCCCCCTGGGCCAACGGGCTGACAGCCACGGTCGTGACGTGCCCCTCATCGGCCACCACGGCGAGACCCGCATGGCCGACCACCTCTCCACCGACCTCGGCGACAATATGGAACCTCGTGTCGGTTCCAAGGATCTGGTCGCGGAGAAAGCCGGTGGACCATGGTCGCACGAAGACCATCTCGTCGATGGCCGTCACAACATGGATGTCAGCCTCACCCATCCTTCGCAGGACAACCGGGTCACCAGCCGTGACGACGCTCACGCCCCGCCCTCCCTCGTCGCCCAGTTGATCTCGGCATCGGGCCTCCGAAGGTAGACCGGCTCAAGCTCCCAGGGCCTAACGAACTCCTCACGCATGGCCCTCGCATGTGCAAGTTGAACGAGTGCCCTGGCGCTTGGGTTGGCAAGGCCCTGCTCGGCCAACTCCACCCCCCTGATTCCTGCGAACATCTCCTGGTAGCGGAGGGCCCCGTCGCCGACAAGCAGGCTCCTCTCCTCGGTGACTTCCAATTCAGAGGCAAGGTCAGCCGGGCTACACACGCGTGGATCCACCACCCGCTGAATCCCCCCGGGAACCTTTCGGAACATGGCCACGAACAACTCACCCCTCCGCGCATCGAGGGCGGACACGATCAGGCGACTTGTCCAGCGAGCTGGAAACGCCAACAGGTCGAGGCTTGAAACTCCGATCACCGGGATACCCAGCGCGTACGCCATCGAAACGCCGGCAACGATGCCTACCCGGAGGCCCGTGTAGAGGCCCGGGCCCACATCGACAGCCACGGCACCCAGTTCGGTGAGCTCGATACCGGCCTGGCGCCGCACAAAGTCGATCTGGGGGCCAAGTGCCTCGGCGTGGCGACGGCCCTGCCCGGAATGGGCCGAAGCCAGCACCCCCTCGTGGCCTCCGACCGCACAACCAACCTGACCGCTGGCACTCTCAATGGCGAGGATCAGCACGGCTCACCGCTGTCTGCTGTCGGAGCTTCCAGGGCTGCAACTGTGGCCTCACGATCAGCCCAACCCTCTCCGACCGTACGGAACTCGAGGAATCGGTCGTCGGGGCCGTCGCCAAGGATCATCCGGATCTCGAGGTAGCCACCGGGCAAGGCACCTGCAATGGCATCGCCCCACTCGATGACCGTCACGGACCTGTCGTCGAGCAGTTCATGGAGGCCCAGGTCGCGGACCTCATCGATGTGGACGAGCCGGTAGACGTCGATGTGGTTCACCACGAGGTCCCCCTCGTAGCGGTTGGCGAGGGTGAATGTGGGCGACGTGATCGGCGTAGCCACCCCGAGGGCCCGTCCGAGTCCCTGGGTGAACGCTGTCTTGCCGGCACCGAGATCGCCGCATAACACGATCAGGTCACCGGCTCTGACCGACCCGGCCAGAGAACGCGCTACGGCCATGGTCTGGCCAGCGGAGTTGGTTGCAATGACCGTCAGTGCGTTCATACCCGCTCCATCAACTTCTTCGCCCGAACCAGGTCGGAGCGCATTCGGGCCATCACGGTGGCACCGCCGCGCAGGGCCGCAGCCGGGTGGAAGGTGGGCACGAGCTGTCGATCACCGAACGGATAGGACCTCCCCCTCAACTTCGTGATGCCTGTGTCGGTCTCTAGCAGCAGCCTGGATGAGAAGTTTCCGAGGGTGACCACAACCGCGGGGCCTATTGCACGGATCTGCCCACCCAGGTAGGGACGACACGCCGCTATCTCGTCGGGTCTCGGGTCGCGGTTCTCGGGAGGCCGGCACTTGACGACATTTGTGATGTAGCAGGTCGACCGGTCGATTCCCAGTTCCTCGTCGAGCAGGCGGTCCAGCAGCTTTCCAGATCGGCCAACGAACGGAACGCCCTCGCGGTCCTCCGCGGCACCGGGTCCCTCGCCGACGAACATCAGGTTCGCGGCAGGGTCACCCGAACCGAAGACAACGCTGCTGCGACCATCTGCGAGGCCGCACATGGTGCATGAATCAGCCTCGACAGCCAGCAGTTCAAGCGAGTTCGACACCCCTGAAGCGTACAGACCGGGGCTCTCCGGAACGGGTGCAACCAGCTTCAGCAGGCGTTCCTTATCGCCCTCTCCACGGCCGCCACGGTCAATACCCGCAGGATGTCAAGTTCGGCGCCACCGACGGGAACCCCACCTGTCGCTGCGGCCACCACGGCATCGCCGTCAGACCTTGTGTGAGCGGGAAAGATCGCCCGGGCCAGACCGTCATGGGCCGACTGCGCCAACAACAGGCATCCGGCCTTGTCGACACCTCCGTTTGTGACAACCACACCGATGGTCGTGTTGTCCCTGCCCCCATCTGCGAGCGAGCCGACACCGGTTCTGTCAGGCCACGAATCGAACATGCCGTCGGCGACCGACTGCGGAACCGAGCCGTCGTCAATGTCGCCGGCTGCGTTTACCGCCATTGCAGCTGCCACAACCATGTCACCACGCCGGGCCGAGGCGAATCCGAATCCACCGGGAACCGAGTGGTCCCGTCCCCGCCACGTTCCGACAGTGGCGCCTGCACCGGCTCCGACCCGACCAACCTCCACGGTGTCTGACGCTGCCGCATCGGCCGCCAGGCGCCCCTCGGCGGCACCGGGCCTCACCGCACCGTCTCCCGCCATGAGGTCAAAGAGGGACATCCCGACCACGATCGGCACCGGGCCCGCCGGCGTGGGAAAGCCGACACCCTGTTCCTCAAGATGAGCTACAACGCCATCTGAGGCGGCGAGGCCGAAGACCGACCCACCTGAGATGACCACAGCATCCAGGCGGCTGACGCTCCGCTCAGGAGCCAGCAGGTCGAACTCGCGTGTTGCCGGTGCACCCCCGCGGACCTCACCGGAGGCCACCGTGCCCTCGGGGAACAGGACCACCGTGCAACCGGTGGCTGCAGCCTCATCGGTCCAGTGGCCCACCCTGACACCGTCGATAGGGAACTTCACGCCGCCGACGCTAGTTGCACGCCCCTGCGACCAGCACATCAATGCGGTCGTCGTAGTCCTCGACCACCTGTCGCCAGTCAAACCGGCGCATCATCACGTCCAGGCCAGCCACCCGGTCACGCCACCCTGGAAGGTCACCGAGGACATCCCTCAGGCGGCTGGTGAGCCCTTCGTCGGGGTACAGGGCCGCCCCGTGCCATCTCTCCGGCACCAGCTCGGGATAGCTCTGTCTGGTCGGTAACACCGGCACCGCACCCGCAGCCACTGCCTCAACCACCGCGATCCCGAAGAACTCGTGATGCGCCGCGCTGACGACCACGTCGCTGATCCCGAGCAGATCTACGTACTCCGACCTCGGCAGGTACCCGAACTGGACGACCCGGTCGCCCAGCTGCACCCTTGCCTCGCTCATCTCCCTCGGATCGACACGTGTGTTCTCTCCTGCCACGGCAACCCGGAACGCAAGGCCCTCACCAGCCAGCTTCAGGAGGGCGCCCATTACTGCCCCGGGATTCTTGTCATGGTCCCAGCGCTGGTTCCAGAGAACCGTCGGCACCTCCGGGCAGGCGGCGGCGTCACGGACAGGCACATCCGAGAGATCGACTCCGACGGGTACGACACGACACGCAGAGGCGACCTCTTCCAGCCACGGAGTATGGGCCTCGTCGGGAGCACGTTCGAGGAGGTCCGGCAGGGCCTCGAGGAGGCCGTCGCGCTGAAACGCCGAGTTGAACCAGACCTCGTCGGCCGCGGCCATCCCCAACCAGTTGATCAGTGGCAGCGAATCGTCGACACGCTGACCGGGAGCCAGGGGATACATGAGCTGGTTCTCGTGCAGGTACAGGACCACCGGCGGACTGCCCAGGAACCGGCGGCTGAAACCCAACCACGCCGCCAGGTCAACCATGCCGCTCACAATCACGAGGTCAGGCTGCCCCGCCCGCTCCACGGCAGCCCTGGCCCCCTCTGCCAGCGTCAGCGACGAGCCACGCATGCGCCACCTCCAGAACGCACCCGGGTGACTCACGGCCACGACCTCGTGACGGCTGTGGGCGGCGAGACCATCGGCCCACGCTGCATGGGAGCCACCGTGGTACGGCTCGACAAGAAGAACGCGGCTCACGGGTCTGTTCCTGATCCGGTTCAGTACCTGCGGGGCACCCGGGACCCGACGGTGGCAAGCACCTCGTACCCGATGGTGCCGGTCACATCTGCCATCTCGCCGACAGCCAGGAAGCCGTCTCCTTGGCCACCGAGGACCACGGCCTCGTCACCCACGGCCACCCCGTCGTCCACCTCGACGACCGTCTGGTCCATCGTGATGGCACCCCGTATCGGCCGGCGCCTACCACCGATGAGCACCTGACCGTGCTGCCACCACGCTCTGGTCAAGGCGTCCGCGTAGCCGATCGGCAGTGTCGCCAACCTTGTTCGACGGTCGGCCATCCACCTGCGGCCGTACGACACGCCCTCTCCGATCTCCACATCGTGGAGGTGGGCGACCTCGGTACGGAGACGGAGTGCCTGCCGGAGTCCCAGATCACTGCACCGGCCACGCAGGGCCGTCGAGGGTTCCACGCCGTAGAGGCCGATTCCGACCCTGACCATCGACCGGTGGGTGTTGGGCCGCGTCAGGGTCGCCGCCGTGTTGGCCATGTGGACAGACGGCGGTTCAAGACCGGCATCAGAGAGGTCCTCCAGGGCTTCGTCAAGCGCTGCCATCTGGTCACCGGCGAACTCATCGTCTGGCTGGTCGGCCGAGGCGAAATGGGTGAAGAGGCCCTCCAGGGTGAGGCCGACCTTCTTGATACGCCCGGCCAACCGGACCGCGTCCGACGGATCTGCACCCACCCGGTTCAGCCCCGTGTCGAGCTTGAGGTGAACCGGTGAGCCAGCTGGTGCGAAAGTGGCGAAGGCGTCTATTCCTGCCTCTGAGTAGACGGTCGGCCTGACTCCAGCGAGTTCAGCCAGACCGTCCATTTCAGCTGGCCGCGGCTCGGACAGGACGAGAATCGGCACGTCAATGCCAGAAGACCGGAGTTCGGCCGCCTCGTCAGCCAGTGCAACCCCCAGCCATGTGGCGCCAGCCTCGACAGCGACCCTGCTCACCTCGACAGCCCCATGGCCGTAGGCACCGGCCTTGACGACGGCACACAGGTCGCTCTCGCCGACGAGTCCCCGGAACACGCTGACGTTGTGGGCAATGGCCGCAAGGTCGATGTCGGCCCATGTGGGTCTCATCAGAGCGAAGCCCCCTCGGCAGAATCAACCCCGAGACCCATGAGCACCTCGACGAGATGCGTGGCCAGATCTCCGGCCACGACACCGGTTTCGGGACAGGCAGCCGCAAGCCGGCCGTGCACGTGAGCCGCTGCAGCCGCTGCATCCAACGGGTCGGCCCCACGGGCCAGAAACGCCCCCAGGATGCCTGCCAATACGTCACCGGTACCCGCTGTGGCAAGACGACTGTCGCCGGCCGTGACCAACCGGACCCGTCCGTCGGGTGCCGCCACGACCGTCGTCGGGCCCTTCAGGAGCACAACCGCATCGAACGAACGAGCCAGAGCTCCTGCTGCACCAATGCGATCCGGCCCCGGGCGGCTACCAGCAAGACGCTCGTACTCGCCGTCATGAGGGGTCAGAACAATCGACGCCATCCGGCCATGCTCCGGATCGACATCTACCAGGGCGTTCAGGCCGTCGCCATCGACAACGACCGGGACGGTCGAGTTGGCGACAAGGCGTCGCACCCCGGACAACGTGTCGCTGTCAGTACCCAGCCCCGGCCCCACCACCAGGGATGCGAACCTTCCAAGATCGCCGGAAACCTCAGCCAGGCCGGCATCCACCGGATACCCGACAACCTCGACAGGAGCGCCGGTTCCGGTTCCACCGGGAACCGAGAGGCGCACGTAGCCGGCACCGGCCCTCTGAGCGGCGGCCGCTGCCAGGTTGGCGGCCCCCTCCATGCCTGGAGATCCGGCAACGACCCAGCACGCACTGTTCCACTTGTGGGCATCTGCCTGCCGTGGCGGAACCAGGCTGGCGATGTCACGATTCTCGACCAGGAATGTCTCGACCCCCGAGATGTCGAGGCCAATGTCCACCACCTCGACCCGACCGGCCAGGCAGGGCCCCTCACCAAACAGCAGACCGGGCTTGAGAGCCGCAAACGTGACGGTCCGGACAGCGCTCATTGGAACACCCATTGCATCACCGGTCAGGCCGTCAAGGCCAGAAGGCAGGTCAACGGCCAGTACGGGCGAGGACGTCAGAGGCGGCTCGAAAGGACGCCGCAGCCCGGTGCCGAAAGCCGCATCCACGACCAGGTCCGCAGGAGGAAGCCGCTCGGGTGCATCAAGGGCATCAACGATCACGGTCCGCACACCACGCTGCTCCAACCTCTCGGCGGCCACCAAGCCATCGGCGCCGTTGGAACCCGGGCCTACGAGCACCACCACCCGCCTGCCGTAGCCGCCACCCAGCTCGTCAAGTACAGCCCTTGCCACAGTTGCGCCGGCACGTCCGACCAGAACGTCAACGGGCTCCGAAGCTGCCGCATCGATCTCAGCCATCTCGACCGGGGCGACAACCGGAATCACGACGCGGCCACCACTTGGACCCGATCCATCACAGAGCCACCACCGTGGCCGTGGCCATCAGGTCGGTGTGGCTGAGGGTCAGGAGCCAGCGCTCCACACCGGCAGCGCTGGCGGCCTCGGCCGCTCCGCCATGCAGGAGTAGAACAGGCCTGCCAGATGGTTCACGCACAACCTCGATGTCATACATTGCGACCCCGCCCAGACCGAGGCCAAGTGCCTTCAGCACCGCCTCCTTGGCCGCGAACCGGACCGCATACCTCTCCGTCGGATCTGCTCGCAGGTCGGCGTATGCACGCTCAGCCGGCCGGAACAGCCGTTCTCTCAGACCCGGGGTGCGTTCAAGGGAGCGGCGAAAGCGCCCCATGTCGACCAGGTCCGTTCCGATACCTATCAACGCGGTGCCTCCACCGCCCGCATCAGGATGAGCCCTCCACACGAAGGCGATCGGCTATGCCTCCGACAGGGTCAATGAGAAGGTCCTCAACGGGCAGGTCAGCCAACCGGTCATCGCGCAACTGGGTCTCTGTCTCACAGACAGCGTCGCGGATCTCGTCGTACCGGTTGCGGTAGCCGTGGAGCACACCACGCAGGTCGTCGGGCGGCAGGTGGTCGTGGAGCACCACATGCAGCAGGGTCAGACCGTTCGCCTGACCGTCCTTCACCTCGGGGACCAGCACGATCGTTCGGCCGTCCCTGGCCCCCCGGGTGACGAGAACCTCACGTGCCACGACCACGCTGTGCTTGGTGCCGCGAAGTGCAGGATCATGATCGGAGCGAGACTCGATGCCGGTGGAGATTCCACCCCTGTCAACGATTGCCACCGTCGACGTGCTCCCCTCGAGACCGTCGACCCGGTAACGGGTGAACCCGACAACCTCGGCCACCGCAGCATCCAGATCGGCGAGTAGCCGCAGGGTCCTGTAGCTGAGCGAATCACGCGGTGCGCCGGCATCGAGAACCTCTCGGACGAGGCCGGCAGTGAGAAGCATCTCGTCGCTCCTAGAGATCCCAACCGTCACCGTCTTGGCCTGGTGCTTGATGGCATCTATCGGTCTGGTGAGTTCCTCGATCGCCTGCGTCAGTGCACCGGCCAGGTCATCGAGCACCAGCGCCGGTGTGCCGACCGGACCGAACTCGAGTTGGTAGGACTCCAGTGGCAGGTCACCCGTGGCGTAGCGGAACTGTGCTGCCAGGCGGACCGCTGTGGATGCCTCAAGGTGGCCATTCAGACGTCCAGACCTGAGCTCGTCAAAGAACTGGGATGCCAGCGGCCTCAACTGCAACCTCAGGTCCTCGACCGGGCCTGCGGAGGCACCCGCTGTTAGACCGGCCGCCGCCAGGCGTTCGATGGCGGCATGTGCCTCTCGCAGCGGGTTGGCCTGGGCGTCGATAGATCGCGCCGCCTCGTAACCGAACAGGTGCCCGACCATTGTCGACAGCACGAACGCCAGGCGCGGGTGCACCCGTGGAACGGTCACGACGTCGAGAGCATCAGGGAACCTGCCCAGGCCGGGATCTGCGTCTGTGACGACTATCGGCGCGGCCTTGTGGGCCCGGTAGATGGCCACCTCCTTGGCCACATCATCAGCAGTAGAGCCCACCATGCCGGTTGCACAGACCAGCACCATCGGCTCGGCCGACAGGTCGATGTGTTTCTTGTCCTCGGTGGCATCGGCGGCAATGGACTTGTAGCAGAGCTCAGAGAGCTTGATCCTGATCTCGCGGGCGGCAATCAGATTCGCACCGGTGCCCACGACGGCCCAGTGGCGACGCCCGGGCCCGTACCTGTCTGCGACGTTCCCGATGTGTTCCTGCAGGGCCAACACCTCGACCATGGCCTCAGGGAGGTCACGCAACCCGTCGAGCAGGTCTACCCGGTCACCGGCACCTGGGAGGCCAGCGGCATCTGCGAGCGCCGCTGCCAGCAGGACGCCTGCCACCACCTGGGCGTAGAAGGCCTTGGTCGATGCGACGCTCATCTCAACATCACGGCCATCGGATGTGTAGAACACGCCGTCGGCCCGGTCTGTCAGATCGCTGTTCCTGCGGTTCACTATCGCAAGCACTCTGGCGCCGCGTGCCCTCACCAGATCGACGGTGCGGTTCGTGTCGGTGGTCGTACCGGACTGGCTGATTGCCACGACCAGGGTGTCGGACATGTCTCGGCGTAGACCGGAGCCCGACAACTCGGTTGCGGCCCTCGCCTCGGTGGTCATGTCGGACCCCGTGAACTCTGCCGCAACCGACAGTGCAACCGCCTCGCCCGCCACCGCAGCGGTTCCCTGCCCGATAATGGTCACCCGGCGGATCCGGCCAGCAGCCAGATCGGCACGCAGATCGGCTCCCAGGGCACGCTCTCCGAGCCTGACCGTGGAGGTGCCGTCGATATCTACGAGCCTGCCCCGCAGGGTGGAGCGAACCGAGGCAGGAGCCTCGCCGATTTCCTTGATCAGGTAGTGCGGGCTGTCGCCACGGTCAATGTCGCGTGTGGTGATCCCGGCCTTCACGAACTCGTGCTCTGCGACCGGGAGCAGCCTGCCGTCGTAGGACCGCCGGTCGATACCGGCCGGGTCACCGGCCAGCGAACCGTCAAGCCTGATGATCTGACCGTTGCCGACAGCCGGACCGGCGCCATCAGATACAGCACCTCCCTCCATTCGAAGGTAGGTGTCTGTCAGCTCCACCACGCCATAGGGCTCACTCGCAACAATGAAGGCATCTTCGGCAACGCCTATGTAGAGGGCCTGGCCACTTCCCCGCAGCGCCAGCCAGAGGCGTTCCGGGGAACCACCCATCGACGCAGCCACGGCGATCGACCCCTCAAAGGCGGCGACGGTACGTCGGAACGCCTCGTCCTCGGACTCGTCTGCCGTAAGGTACCTGGCACAAAGTGCCGGTACGACCCTCGTGTCGGTCGTGATTTCGGATGCGACCGAGAGGCCCTCGGAGGCCACCAGGTCCGCGTGGTTGTCGACATCACCGTTCTGGACGGCCAGCACCAGCGGTGAATCCAGTCCATCGGAGCGGGTGGAATCCAACGGATGTGCGTTCGCCTCGGAGATGAGGCCGACGCTGGCCCAACGGGTGTGACCAAGCACGGCGCCGCTGACCGACGGGCTGACGAGCAGTCCGGCCAGCACCGCGTCGGTGGCAAGTGCAGTTCGCATCGCAGCGGTGTTGTCGCCCAGCTCTCCGATCTCCGCTGCAGCCTTCACTACGAACGAGAAGCCACCACCGGGGAGGCGTCTGACGGCTCCACTGCGGAGGAGGGAGTCGTCGTCACGGCCCATCAGGTCGACATCATCAAAGCCGTGGTCCCAGACTGATACCACGAGGCCCGCCGAATCCCGGCCACGGACCTCGAGCCTGTCAATCGCGGCGAGGGCCTGGTGGACCGAGAGCAGCACTGCACGGCCGGCCTCGCTCGGTGGCTGGCACTCAGAGGCCAACGAAGCCACACCGACATGGGCGCCCAGCCGGTCGTAGCGCAGCGACCATGCAGCGTCCCTCGCCCTCATCAGGGCGACGTTCGCCAATTCCAGATCGGCCCGCGCACCTTCGAGGACCTTCTCCATCCGAATGAGATGCTCAGAAACCTGTTCGAGAAGTGGATTCAACAGCCCGATCAGAGAACCTTCAGCCTCCATCGCTGTCAGCCCGGAAACGCCACCCAACAACTGGTTGGCCAACTCAAGTTGGTCGGCCACCTCCGCCAGGCCAACTTCGTCGGGGGCGACCACCAACCCCTTGAGAAGGTCCAGAGCCCTGCCAACGGGACCGGTGACATCGGTGACCGTCGGTACCGGCCGAACTGAGGGCCGCCTGAGGACCGCGATAATGCCGCACATGCCCTGGTCCTCACCCTTTCTCGCCTGATCAGCAGGCCTCGTTGGTCGTATCTGAACCGGTGGATCCGGATCTGTGGAGCACCCTCCAGGAGTGCCTTCCGGCCAATTCTAGGACCGTCCGGTCAACTGCCCGCCGCGGCACCGGTCCCGGTGCCTGCCTCAGCGCTCCTGACGGCATCACAGAGCCTCTCTGCGACGGTCTCGGCGGTACCGGAGTCAACGGCCTCAACCATCACCCTCACCACAGGCTCGGTCCCCGAAGGTCTCACCAGCACACGCCCATCCGAGCCGAGCCGGACCACCTCCTCGTGGATGAGGTCTGCGACGCCGGCCACTACAGCAGCACCGCTACCCGACACCGGAATACTCTCGAGAACCTGGGGCGTACGGCTAACCAACTCGGCGGCCATGTCTCCGATCGTATGACCCGCCCTCACCACTGCGTCAAGAACCTGGACTCCGGTCAACAGTCCGTCACCTGTTGTGGCGAACTCGGGAAACACAATGTGGCCGGACTGCTCACCACCGAGGGACCAACCGCCGGTATCTAGCGCCTCGAGCACGTTGCGGTCCCCTACATCGGTTTCGTGGACCAGGATTTCGTGATCAGCGAGGCCGCGACGAAGACCCAGATTGGCCATAACGGTGACGACGACGGTCGACCCGGTCAACAGCCCCCTGTCGAGGCGGTCAACCGCACAGATGGCCAGCAAGTGGTCACCGTCCAACAGCGACCCGTCGGATGCCACGGCCACGACACGGTCACCGTCGCCATCAAACGCGAGACCAGCGTCGGCACCCGACGAAACCACTGCATCCTGAAGGCTCTCGGGACTCGTTGAGCCGCACCTCTCGTTGATGTTGCGGCCGTCGGGAGAATCGTGGATAACGGTCACCTGGGCACCAAGCCTCGACAAAACCCCGCCGGCGCTCAAAGAGGTGGCACCGTTTGCGCAGTCGACCACCAGACGCATCCCGGTAAGGGCCCCAGGGGCAACTGAGCCCACGACCGAGTCGGCCCACCTTCGGTCCGCTACCTCGACCCCGGAGTAGCCGCCGGTCGGGTCAAGCCGGGGGTGGCGGTGCCAGACCTCCTGGACAGCTGCCTGGGTTTCGTCGCCCAGCTTGCGTCCACCCACAGCAAACAGTTTCACACCGTTGTCCCACCAGGGATTGTGCGAAGCCGAGACCATTGCACCGGCTACAGAGTCCAGGGCAGCCACACAGGCCACGGCTGGCGTCGGCGCCATACCGAGCGAGACCACATCGATCCCACCTGCGACGAAGCCCTCGGCGAGGGCAGCCACGAGGTCGGGGCCGGACTCGCGGGGGTCGTGACCGACAACCACCTTCTCTGAGCCCAGGTGACCGGCCGCTGCGAAACCCAGGCCGCGCACCGAAGCCGCGTCGAGCTCGGTTCCTATTCGTCCACGGACCCCGTCGGTTCCGAAACTGAGATCCATATCTGAAGACTACGGGCCGGGCCAGAGCCGGACCCCGCGGGGCTCAGCGCTTGCTGTACTGCGGAGCCTTGCGGGCCTTCTTGAGGCCGTACTTCTTGGATTCCTTCTTGCGGTCATCGCGGGTGAGAAACCCGGCTTCCTTCAGTGCAGGACGCCTCTCGGACTCGAGAGCCTCAAGTGCCCTGGCGATTCCGAGGCGAAGGGCTCCAGCCTGACCGCTGATGCCACCACCGTGCAGGGTCGCGTCGATGTCATATACACCCTCCGTGGCAGTGACCCGAAAGGGCTCCATGAACACGAGACGGTGACTCTCAGAAGGGAAGTAGTCGACTACAGGACGCCCGTTGACCGTCACCGTGCCGGTCCCCTCGCGAAGGCGCACACGTGCTACGGACCTCTTGCGACGGCCTGTGGTCTGGATGATCGGCTTAGACATCAGCTGTTCCTCGGTCAGGCCCTGCGGGCCCGGGTGTGTTCGAAGGCCAGCGGCTGCGGCTGCTGTGCCCCATGGGGATGTTCGGCGCCACGGTAGACCTTCAGCTTCTTGAGCATCTGGCGACCCAGACGGTTTCGGGGAAGCATGCCCTTGATGGTGCGGCGGAGGGCCTCTTCGGGCTTGTCAGCCAGAAACTGCCCATAGGTACGGGACCGGAGACCACCCGGATAGCCGGAGTGGTCGTAGACGTTCTTGTCGGACTCCTTGGCGCCCGTCAGAACCACCTTGCCTGCGTTCACGATGACGACGTGGTCTCCTGTATCGACATGGGGGGTAAAGGTGGGCTTGTGCTTGCCGCGGAGAACCGAAGCCACCTCGGAGGCGAGGCGACCGAGTACCAGGCCGTCAGCATCGACGACGTGCCACGCACGCTCAATCTCGCCTGCCTTGGGTGTATAGGTGGGCACGGGTTTTCCTCTCGAATGTGTAGTCGTGGGGCCCGGTTCCGGGTCACAGCCCGGTCCGGATGCAGGCAACCGGGATAGGCCCCGATCACCGCACGGACCGGGGGTAAAGGCTATGCCCGACACCCCCGCCCGGCAACCCGCCGGGCGGGGCACAGGGTCGGCTCAACCCACCGGATAACGAACAGACCAGAGGGACAGGCCCTGAGGTGGAGCCGGCTTTCCTGCAGCCTGACGGTCAAGTGCTGCGAGCACCGTCGACATCGCCGTGACCGGGAGCCAACCGGCCCCGATCGGCACCAGAACCCCGACAATCGATCTGACCATCTGGTGGCAGAAGGCCGACGCCGTGATCTCGAAAACCAGGATGTCGTCGTCGGGACCGCTCCATTCGGCTGTCTCTATCCGCCTGACCATCATCTTGGCGCTCTCGCTGAGTGGGTTCTTGCGCCGCCTGCAGAAAGAGGTGAAGTCATGTTCACCGATCAGGTCACCACACGCCGCGTTCATCGCCGCCACATCAAGAGGCTCGGGAACGTGCCACGTCGTTGGCGACAGGAGAGGATCTGGATAGGGACGGTTCAGTACCCGGTAACGGTAGGTACGACCGTCTGCGTTGAAACGGGCATCGAAGTCATCCCCAGCCGACTCGAGGGTCGACATGACGATCGAAGGAGCACACAGGCGGTTCACCGATCGGCGCAACTTCGCAAGGTCGACATCGTCTGGAACGTCAAAGCTGATCACCTGGCCCGCAGCGTGAACACCACGGTCCGTGCGGCCAGCACAGGTCACGACAACCTCAGACCCGACGACCCGGGACAGGACTGCCTCAAGGTCACCTGCGATGGTGCGCACATCCCTGTTAACCGCAAACCCGTGGAACGGTGCCCCGTCGTATGCGATATCTGCCCGGACCCGCACGACTACCTGGCCGGACTACCCGGGTGGCTGGAAAAGATCAGACCAGTTCGATGCGGGCCATCGGCGCATTGTCACCGCTGCGCGGACCCACCTTGAGGATCCTGGTGTAACCACCCGGCCGGTCCTCGTAGCGGGGCCCGATCTCGTCGAACAGCTTTGCAGTCATCTCCCTGTCACGCAGGAACGACACCACCTGACGGTGGTTGTGCAGGCCACCCTTGCGGGCCTTGGTGATCATCTTCTCGGCGATCGGACGCAGGGCCTTGGCCTTGGCCTCGGTAGTCGTGATCGCCTCAGCGGCAATCAACGAGGCAACCAGGTTGGCCATCATCGACTTCTGGTGCGCAGAGCTGCCGCCGAAACGGCGACCCTTCCTGGGGGTTGCAGGCATGGTCTCAGCCCCGAACCCGCAGAGACAGACCGCGCTCGTCCAACTTCTCGATCACCTCGTCGAGGGACTTCTGACCGAAGTTGGTGACAGCCAGGAGGTCATCCTCGGACTTCTCGAGCAGTTGGCCGATGGTGTCGATCTGGGCCCGCTTGAGACAGTTGCGGGGACGCTCGGAAAGATCGAGGTCCTCGATCGGGAGAGCCATGTCCGGGGAACCCACGATCGTCGACTCAGCCTCACCGAGCTCAAGGCCCTGGGGCTCGTCGCTCATGTCCTCTACAAGCTTGATCAGGGACCCCAGCGTGGCGCCAGCCGAAGCCAGGGCCTCCCGGGGGGTGATGGTTCCATCGGTCTCAATGTCGAGCACGAGCCTGTCGTAGTCACTCGACTGCTCGACCCGGGTGGGTGAGACGTTGAAGGCGACCCGGCGAACCGGTGAAAAGAGGGCATCGACGAGGATGACCCCGATGACCGGCTCCCCGCCGACACGCTCGGCAGGCAGGAATCCACGACCACGCTCGACCGTCAACTCGAAGGCCAGACGGCCCTTGGAGTTCAACGTGGCCAGGTGCAGATCGGGGTTCACGATCTCGACCTCCTCGTTGGTGGCCAGCACCTCGGCGGTGACATCGGCGGCACCACGGACATCGACACGGAGGGTCACGGGCTCATCGCTGTGGCAGCGGACCTCGAGGTCCTTCAGGTTCAAGATAATGTCGGTGATGTCCTCAACGACACCATCGAGCGTGCCGAACTCATGGAGCGCATCGTCAAAGCGAACCTGTGTGACGGCCGCGCCCGGGATGGACGACAGCAGGGTGCGGCGCAGGGAGTTGCCGAGGGTGTGGCCGAAACCCGGCTCGAGCGGACCCACAGCGAACTGCTGGCGGTTCCCGTCTAGTTCGGTTTCGACCTCAACGGTCGGACGCTGAATGACCAGCATGGCTTTCCACCTTCTCGCTGCGCTCGCAGCGTTTCCTGGTTCCGGCTCCCGGGGGAACCCGACCAACTGTCTGTGTTGTTCGAATCGTTTGTCTGCAGGTCATGGACAGGCCTGTGAAGCCGCTCCGTAGACCCCTGTCGGTTACTTGCTGTAGAGCTCGACCACGAGCTGTTCCCGGAGCGGGATGTCGATCTGGTCACGGAGAGGCAGTTCCTTCACGGTGACCTCGTGACCGCCGTCGGCGACCTCGAGCCACGCCGGAGCCTGACGGTCGAGAACATCGACGTTCCACTGCACCACGACCATGTTCCTGGCCTTGTCACGCAGGGTCACGACCTGGCCCTTCTTGACACGGAAACTGGGGATGTCGACACGACGTCCATCGACGTTGACATGGCCATGGTTGACCATCTGGCGGGCCTGCGGTCTGGTCGCTGCCATTCCGGCCCTGTAGACGACGTTGTCGAGGCGCAACTCAAGGAACCGGAGCAGGTTGTCGCCGGTTACACCATCACGACGGTTGGCCTCGTCGTAGAGGCGCCTGAACTGTCGCTCGGTAAGACCGTACGAGAACCTGGCCTTCTGCTTCTCCTGAAGCTGGGCCAGATACTCGGAGGGGTTTCCCCGGCGACGGGTGCGACCGTGCTCGCCTGGTGGGTAGGGGCGCTTGTCGAGGGCAACGGTTTCGCCCTTGGTCCCGAAGATGTTCGTGCCCAGGCGGCGCGAAATACGCGCCCTGGGACCCGTGTAGCGCGACATCAGACCCTCCGCCGC
Source organism: Candidatus Neomicrothrix sp. UBA7884 (assembly GCA_002501135.1). Classification (GTDB taxonomy): domain Bacteria; phylum Actinomycetota; class Acidimicrobiia; order Acidimicrobiales; family MedAcidi-G1; genus UBA3125. The sequence continues at coordinate 299 of DLRQ01000008.1, read as the reverse complement.
TTGGGGGGGCGGCAACCGTTGTGGGGAATCGGGGTGACATCTTTGATGCCGGTCACCTCTATACCCGTGTTCTGGATAGTGCGTATGGCGGTCTCACGACCCGACCCGGGTCCCCTGACAACCACATCAACCTTGCGGACCCCGTGTTCCATGGCCTGGCGGGCACACTGCTCGGCGGCCATCTGGGCGGCGAAGGGTGTCGACTTACGGGAACCCTTGAAGCCCACGTTGCCGGCGGTGGCCCAGGCAAGGGTGTTGCCCCCCTGGTCGGTGATGGTGATGATCGTGTTGTTGAAGGA
>DLRQ01000034.1 GCA_002501135.1 Candidatus Neomicrothrix sp. UBA7884 | reverse complement strand
ACCTGGTTGTACATATCGGCACCGAGCACCGTGCCATTCGGTGTGGCCAACTGCAGGCGTATCAGGAGTGCCTCGATACCACCCACGACAAAGAAGAAGAGGGCGGCAACCCCGTAGAGGATGCCGATCTTCTTGTGGTCGACGGTGGTGATCCAGTCGCGCCAGCCGTTGCCACCCCTGGGACGCGTGTAGACGCCCAGTGGCTGGTCCACCACGTCTTCGACGATGGTCGTTGCGGTCATCACTCGACCTCCGTTGCGGCAATTATGTCGAGAGATGGTGCCCGACCGAGGGTGGTCAGGTAGGCCACCACATCGTCAATCTGGCCCTCGTCGAGGCCCATGGCGGGCATGCCCCGACGGCCCTCGGCGTAGGCGGGCTTCTCAGCCGGTGAGTTCCGCAGCCAGGCTTCAAGTTGGGTCCGATCCAGGCTTCCGTCCGGCTCGTACATGTTGAAGATGCCGCCGGCGTAGGTGGTGCGGCTCATCAGGTGGGTCAGGTTGGGTGCTGCATTCGACACCAGGTCGGCACCGCTACCGTCATTGAAGCCGTCAACCACATGACAACGGGCGCACTGCGACTGGTAGATCTCCATACCCCGCTGGGCAGCAGCCGCCTCGGGCTCAGCAGCAGGCTGCAGCTGTTCGGCAACCCACGCACTGAAATCGTCGGGGGTGACAGCAACAACCTGCATGCGCATCCGCGAATGTGACAGACCACAGAACTCGGTGCACTGACCGAAGTAGACACCCGGCTCATCGGCTTCGAGCTTCCAGGGATGAACCCGACCGGGTGCGGCGTCCTTCTTGCCGTTCAAGGCCGGAATCCAGAAACTGTGGATCACATCGCGGCTGGTAATCGCCAACTCGATCTCCTCGCCGGCGGGAATCACCATCTGGTTGGCGGTGACAATGTCGGCCGGCGGCAGGTGCCTTGCATTGGTGAGGTCGACGCCGTCGAGGCCGTTCAGGTAGTAGCGGAACTCCCACCACCACTGCTGGCCAACCACCACGACCTCTGGCTCCCACTGGGTGGCAGCTCCGTCGACCTCGATAGTTACGGCGTTCGCCTCAGTCTCGTTGAGGCCCCTCAGGGTGATGAGGGTGAACACCGAGATGACCACGAGGATCAGGGTCGGCACGATGGTCCATGCCAACTCCAAGCGGGTGTCGCCGTGGAACTGGTGAGGGAACTCCTCGTCGGTGTGGTCGTCGCGGAACCTCCACCAGATGATGAAGGTGCCCACAAACACGAAGATGAAGACGACAACAGCCACATAGAACACCGGATCAAACAGGTTGTCGATGCTCCGGGCGCTGGGGCCCTGCGGGTTCAGGGTGTCGAGCTCAGCGTCGGCGGCACAGCCGGTGAGGAACCCAAGCAACCCGGCAGCCAGCGCTGTCAGACCGGTGCCACGCAGGATCTTCGGGATCACTCGCCCACCTCCACGTGGTCACCACCGGAACCGCCACCAAGCTGGTGGAATTCACGCTCACCGGTTGCTGCAGCCACAATCCCTGCAGCCAACACTGCTACACAGCTCACAATCAGAACCGTGCTCACAACGCGCCTCGAAATGTTCGGCCGACGGCTGAACAGGAATGCCGCTCCGAACACACAGACACCCACAACTCCGGCTACAAGCACAGCACCGTTCACAGACGACGCCAGCAGAACCCTCGACATCGCCAGAACCAGCACGCCTATGCCTACAAGTGCCAGAATCGGTATCTCGATTGGTCGGAGCAGACGTTCACGCAGCTCACGGTTCACCTCGGGGTCACCGGTAGCCCGCTCGGACCAGTTGTTCATGGTCCACTCCAGACTGACCGCAACCAGCACGAGAAGGCCGACCACGAACAGCGCCGAACTGACAACGAGGCCGATCACGAGGGTCGCCACTCCAAGGGCCCCCAGTACCGGCCAGATGGAACTACCCACCTGTGTCTGGGCCGGTGGGGCGGTGTCTACGCCGAGCACCTCGGCAACCGACTCGGAGTCGGCGTCGCGAAAGGCAACGGCGATGATTCCCAGCAGCCCGAAGGCCGCCGCTGCAGTCACGAAGAGGACGTAGGTGACGTGGTCTCCGACACCACCCTTCCAGCCGAGGCTGATCGGACCGGTCTCGGTTCCGCCAGAGGTGTAGCCGGCAAACACCGCAGCGCTGAGCGCCGCGGCACATGAACCGAACCAGAGTTTGAATCCAGTGGTGAGCATTTCGTTCCCGTCAGCCAGTCCTACTTGGCGATGTAGATGCCGAGCCAGATGACCATGTAGACCACTACAGCCGCATACCAGTAGAGGGCCGCAGCGGATACAAGGTCACGGTTCCGGCTTGTGTCCTGCCCGCCCAGCGCCCGCAACAACAGTAGGCCGAGCCAGAACACTCCGACCAGGACCATTGCCATGTGGGCTCCGACGATGACGAACAAGAAGGTGGTGGCCTCGCTGTGATCAATCGGCAGGGCGATGTCGTTGAAGTAGAAGACCGTCTGGTTGAGCATCGCCACGCCCATAACGGCGGTGATGGCCATTGCGAGGTATGAGTGGATGCGGTCGTTGTTGATGACCGAGTACACCGCCCATGCCATGGTGATGGCCGAGAGGGCCATGGTGGCCATGTTCATGCCACCTGGTGGAAGGCGGATGGCGCCCTCTGGGAACCACTCCGTGCCCCAGGCCATTGCGTCGGCCCGCCGTGAGAAGTAGAGGGCGAAGAGGCCACCGAAGAACATGAGCACGCCCGAAGTTGCCAGCGCCGACCCGATCACGAGGGTCCTCGGCCGGTTCGGTACCGCCGGTGAGAAGGTCGTGGAGGACATCAGGCCCCCGCCTCTACGGTTGCGTCCAACAGGGGACTCTCAGAGGTCACTTCTACGGGAGAGGTAGACCACTCGAGTGTGTGGCCACCCCACGGGTCAGCCAGGGAGCGGGCACCCCTGAGCCTGAGCACACCGGTCACTAGCCATCCGAGGGCGCCGACCAGGAGGTGTGCCGAGCCAACCAACGCCACCGTATTCAACACATCGACGCCCGACTCGGGGTTCCCGGCACCTCCCAGGTCTCCACCTGTGAAGTCCGTAAGGCCCATGAAACCGCTGATCGTGTCGGGAACGGCTACGAGCACGATTCCGACCGCAACAGCCAGGGCACTCGCCAGGCCAAAACCCTGGGGCACCACACGACCGACGATGAGATCACCCCACCAGAGGGTTCCCGCCATGGCCGCCAGCAGGGCAGCGCCAATGGTGAAGGTGAACTGCGCGCCGGTGGTCGAGCGATCGAGCAGATCCAACGGGGCCACCGCCCGCAGGGCGCCCAGCACCGTACCGTTCAACAGGAAGAGGACCGACAGGACCGAGAGGTAGAGAGGTGCCGGCATCCTGGTCCTTCGGTTACCCACCCCGCGTCGCAACACATCCACCAGGCCGACAAGAACCAAGAGGACCAGCGGGACGATCAGGAATGCCTCGACAACGAAGATGGCCTGTTCCCTGATGGGGGTTCCGATGTCGAAGGCCGCCTGGGCGTAGGCACCGAACGAGAGCACTCCGATCAGTGCTGTCAGGACCAGAAGGGCCCGATGGTTTCCGTGTCGCCGTCGAGCGGCAACTGGAACGATGTCGCCGGCGATACCGACCAACGGCAGGGCGAAGGCGTAGACCTGCGGGTGGCTGAACGCCCAGGAGAGCTGCCCCCAGATCGTGTCCTCAACACCGAAGGCGACTGCCGACCGGCCTGTCAGGTCTACGTAGATGAGCACCGTGTTTGCCGCCAGAACCGGCAGCGTCACGAGCCAGATGGAACCGGCCACGAGAACACTCCATGCGAACAGGGGCACCCTTGAGAGGTTCATTCCTGCGGTTCGACCAGCCACGATCGTCGTCAAAATACAGACCGTTGCACAGCAGATCCCGCCGATGACCATCAACAGGCCCAGCAGGGTCAGGGCCACGGCATCGGTTCGGCTGACGGCTCCCGGCGTGCCGAGACCACCGTCGATCACGAAACCGGCGACCGTGAACGCCGCACCCAGTGCCCACACCCAGAAGCCGAGGGCGACAGCCCTCGGGAAGACAATCGACGATGCCCCCACCTGCAGGGGCACCACGGCGGTGGCGAGCCCCACGAAGACGGGAACCACCACCAACAGGACGAGGCCGACGCGATAGGCACTCCAGAAGCGGAACAGCGAGTCGACATCTCCGAAGACCGCCATGCCGGTCAGGTCCATGCGCTCAACGCTCACCAGGAGGCCGGCCACGAGGGAGGCGACAAGCAGGAGCGCTCCCGAGGCAAGCCAGGCCCGACCGATGCGTAGGTGATCGGTGGTAGTTACAGCCGCCTCAAGAGCGGTCGGGACGACGCCTCCCATCCGGGTCGTGTCCGCTGCGGTCTCAGTCATCTGTCATCGAAGTGTCTTCGCCCTGTAGCCCCTGTACCCGCCCTCATGCCGTAATCCGAACGGCGTCGGACCTCACGATGCTAGGTGTCCCGCCTGCCGAATCCGACACCTACAGGACCGTTGCACCGTAGCCGCAGGTGACGGCAAGCTCCGAACCAAACGGACACATCTGACCAACAGATGCGGGTCGCCCACCAGGGGCATGGTCGAGCCGGTTCGAGAAGGCCGGTTTCACAGCACCACGTCGAGTGCAATCGCCCCAAAAAGAAGCGTCACGTAGGTGATCGAGAACGAAAAGAGGCGCATCGCGGTGCGCTCGTTCGGGTTCCGGCGGACAGCCACGGCAAACGCCACAAACGCAGCCCCGAGCACCAGAGCGGACACCAGGTAGAAGACACCCATTCCCGCCACCAGCCAGAACACGACCGTCAGTGCCACCATCACCGCTGTGTAGTAGAGGATCCTGTCTGAGGTAGCCCTGAGGCTGACGACCGATGGAAGCATCGGAACCCCTGCTGTCAAATAGTCCTCGCGGTACCTGATCGCAAGGGCCCAGAAGTGGGGCGGGGTCCAGTAGAAGATCACCAGGAACAACACGACCGGAGCCCATGCCAGCGAGTTGGTGACCGCCGACCAGCCGATGAGCACGGGCGCGGCACCGGCGGCGCCGCCGATGACGATGTTCCTCGTCGTCGACCTCTTCAGCCAGAGGGTGTAGATGAACACGTAGAAGAGGGTCGCCGACACCGCAAGTACGGCGCTCAACAGGTTGACGGTCGCCACCAGCCATGCGAAGGCGACGGTCTCAATGATTACTGCGAAGACCATGGCTGCCCGAGGGGTCATGACGCCTCGGACCAGCGGTCGCTGGCTGGTCCGTTCCATGAGGCTGTCGATGTCGCGGTCGACGACCATGTTCACTGCGTTGGCGCCACCGGCGGCAAGGGTGCCGCCCAGGACCGTGGCGACCATCAGCCAGATCGACGGAACGCCGTTCTCGGCGACGAACATCGTCGGCACGGTCGTCACGAGCAGCAGTTCGACGATCCGCGGCTTTGTCAACGCCACGTAGCCGGCTAGACGTGCGCGAAGGGTGAAGGAAGGTGGCGCCAGCATCGGCAACAGGCTACGACCGCAGGAGTCGGTAACTACCGGCAGGGTGATCGTCAGCCGACAAGCCAGTCGGCCGGGGTCGTCCCGTCCGGGAACAGCCGCTGCTGGAACCGCCTCATGCCACCCAGCCAGCGATCGACGTCATCTGTCTTACGTCGTAGGTACTCGGCCACGTCGGCGTGGGGCAGGATGTGGAACCGCTCGTCGGCCAGACCTTCCATGACCATCTCGGCAAGTTCAGCCGAGGTCAGGACACCGTCGACCGAGGCGGCGTTGCCGGCTCCACCGCCCGGCATCTGGTCGCGAGACGGGCTGTTCTCCAGGATGTTCGTCTCAACCGCCTGCGGGCACAGGACGGACACGCCGATGCCAAGGTGACCGTAGGTGACCGCGATGAACTCGGCCAGCGAAACTGCAGCATGCTTGGTCACCGAGTAGTGCATTGAGCCGATCTGGGTGAGAAGGCCTGCGGCGGACGCCGTGTTCAACAGGTAACCGCCGCCGGCATCGACCATGTGCGGTATTGCGTGGCGGGCGGCGTACACGTGGGCCATCACGTGCACGTCAAACATCTTGCGCAGGTCGTCGTCGGGAGCCTCCAGCCCACCAATGGTCACGTATCCTGCATTGGAGACGACTAGGTCGACACCGCCATGGGCAGCGACGGTGTCGTCGATCAACGATCTGACCGCATCCTCGTCAGCAACGTCACAGCCGACACCGGTCCCGCCTACACCAGCGGCCACAGCCCTCGCACCGTCGATATCCATGTCGGCAACAACTAGCGCCCTGGCACCCGCAGCGTGGAAACGTTCGACCAGGGCCTGTCCGATTCCGCTGGCTCCGCCGGTGACTACCGCAACCTTGTCTCTGAGATCCATCCTGCGATCCTAGGAAGCCACGGTCGTTCCTGCCTGACCGGGCTCGTAGCCTCGGGTCGTGCAGGTTCCCAGACAACCCCTGTCGTCATGAGCCCGGGGCCGACGCCTGTCGAGGTCGACAAGCCCGACCTGGGCCACGACGAGGAGCTCGACCTTGAACGACCGTGGATCGTTCTCGTCTGGAACGACCCGATCAACCTCATGTCCTATGTCTCGTTCGTATTCCAGAAGCTGTTCGGCTACAGCCCCGAGAAGGCCGACGAGTTGATGCTCGACGTTCACCACAGGGGTCGGGCGGTGGTTTCCAATGGAAACCGGGAAAAGGCCGAGCTGGATGTCTTCCGCCTTCACGAGCACGGGCTCTGGGCAACCATGCAGAAAGACACCTGACGATGCCGGGCAGCGAGAAACCTGTCGCCTTCGAATGGAGCAAGGGCCGAATCAAGATCCTTCTCGGCGAAGAGGAGCGTGAGCTGATAACGGATCTGGCCGGGCAGTTCCGGTCTGTACTCACCGAGGACACCAGCCCCGACCTGCGCCGCCTCTACCCCACCGCCTACCCCGACGACGCAGACAAAGACTCCGAGTACGCCTCACTTGTCCACGAAGACCTGCTGCGGTCACGCCTCACCGCAGTCGAAACAGTCGAGGCGACGGCGCAGGCCGATTCAATCGACGCCGACGATTTGGCTGCATGGATGGGTCTGCTGAGCAGTCTCCGGTTGCTGCTCGGGACGCGTATCGATATCTCCGAGGAGGACGGGTTCGACCCCGATGCCCCCGACGCACCCATCAGGGCGCTTCTTGCATGGCTGGGCCTGCTCCTTGAGGAATCGGTCGCGGCGGCTGCCACCTACCTACCACCCCACACCCACCAATGACCCCGAAACCGTGTCAGTACCTCAGCGGGCCCTGATAGCGTGTCCCCGC
>DLRQ01000010.1:2171-5435 GCA_002501135.1 Candidatus Neomicrothrix sp. UBA7884 | reverse complement strand
CTCGCCGCGGCCTCCGACCTCGAAGCGTTCGAGCAGCTGCCCACGAAGCGACCCGATCACTGCGACACCGCCCCTTCGGCGGGCACGTTGGGATTGGGCTGGTTGGCCCTGGAAACCCTGGAGCTGGGCATCATCGCCAGATGGCAGAGAGCCACGGCTACGGCGTCGGCAGCGTCGACGGGCCGGAGGGGCACATCGATGCCTAGGAGGGTCTCGACCATCTGGGCCATCTGGCCCTTGTCGGCACCTCCCCATCCCGCCACGGCCGACTTGACCTCGTTGGGCGAGTAGAGGGTGACCTGGCATCCGGCTGTGGCCGCCTCGGCCATGACGACTCCTGATGCCTGCCCGGTCTGCATGGCGGTGCTCACGTTGACCTGGAAGAGGACGCGTTCGATGGCGACATGGTCAGGCCGGTATTCGGTGATGAGGTCGCGGACCTCGGCCTGGAGTTCGGCCAGGCGCAGCGGAAGTGGCGTAGCCGAATCGGTTCGTATGACCCCTGCGGCTTCGGCGCGTTGGCGTCGGCCGTGACGGCGCACGAGGCCGTAGCCACAACGTGAGAGGCCGGGATCTATCCCCAGAACGAACATATGTACGACTCTAGCGGTTGCTCCCGCCCGGGCCGCGTCACCCCGGCGGCAGCGGAACTCAGTCCAGGTCGAGGGAGTCAAAGACCTCTGGCGGGATGTCGAAGTTGGCAAACACGTCCTGCACGTCGTCGTTGTCGTCGAGCAGGTCGAGCAGGCGCAGCACCGCCTTGGCGGCCTCGGCGGTGTCGACGGCGACCGTGGAGGTCGGGATCATGGTCACGTCGGCCGACTCGAACGGGACTCCCCCGTCCTCGAGTGCGGCGCGCACCGTGGGCAGGTCGGTCGGTTCGCAGGTGAGGCGCCACGTGCCGCCATCGTCGGCAAGGTCCTCGGCGCCGGCATCGAGGGCAGCCATCATGATCTCGTCCTCGTCGACGCTGCCGGCGAGCAGCACCACACCCTTGCGTTCGAACTGCCACGCCACCGAGCCCGGCTCGGCGAGGGAGCCGCCGTTCTTGGTGAGCAGCGACCTCACCTCGGAACCGGTGCGGTTGCGGTTGTCGGTGAGGGTCTCAAGGTAGAGGGCCACGCCGTGGGGCGCATAGCCCTCGTAGGTGATGTTCTCGTAGTTGACACCCTCCAGTTCGCCGGTGCCCCTCTTGACGGCCCGCTCAATGGTGTCCAGCGGCACCGAGGAGTCGCGGGCCTTTTGGTACATGGTCCGCAGGGTGGCGTTGGAGTCGAGGTCGCCGCCGCCCTGGCGTGCAGCCACCTCGACCTGCTTGATGAGCTTGGCGAACAGCTTGGCGCGCTTCTGGTCGGCGGCGCCCTTCTTGTGCTTGATGGTCGCCCACTTGGAATGGCCCGACATGCGTTCTCCTGTTCCTGTGGTCTCTCAGGCGGATTCCACGAAGAGCTCGTGAATGCGCCGGTCGGCGGTCAGTTCGGGGTGGAATGATGCCACCATCACGTGGCCCTGGCGACAGAGCACCGGATTGTCGTCGACGCTGGCGAGAACCTCGATGCCGTCGCCTACGCGTTCGACCACCGGCGCCCTGATGAACACCCCACGGAACGGTGTGTCCCAGCCGGGGAGGCCTCCACCGCCGACGTTCACATCGGCCTCAAAGGAGTCGATCTGGCGGCCGTAGCCGTTACGCCTCACATCCATGTCGATTGCCGCAAGGGACTCCTGGTCGCTGCGGCCGTCGGCGACTGAAGAGGCCAGCAGGATCATGCCGGCACAGGTGCCAAATACCGGGAGACCTTCTGCGAGGCGTTCTGCCAAGGGTTGCCGCAGTTCTGCGATGTCGAGGAGCATTGACATGGTCGTGGACTCACCGCCCGGCATTACGAGCGCGTCGACACCGGAGAGGTGCTCGGGGGTTCTTACCTCGATGGGTGCCACACCCACATCGGTGAGCACGGCGGCATGCCGGGCGAACGCCCCCTGGAGGGCCAGGACTCCGACCTTCATGGAATGTCTGCTACCAGCCGCGGTCGGCCAGGCGGGTCTCCAGGGTGTCGATCTCGAGGCCCGGCATGGCGGCACCGAGGCCGCGGCTGACCTTGCCCAGGATGACCGGGTCGGTGAAGTTGGTGGTGGCCTCGACGATTGCCCTGGCACGCGGTGCCGGGTCGTCGCTCTTGAAGATGCCGGAACCCACGAACACCGACTGGGCACCCAGCTGCATGACGAGGGATGCGTCGGCCGGTGTGGCGATTCCGCCGGCGCAGAACATCGGTACGGGCAGTTCGCCGGTCTCGGCGATCTCCTGGACCAGCGAGAGCGGCGACTGGAGCCTCTTGGCCCATTCGAAGAGCTCGGCCGAGTCGGCCTTGGTGATGCGTCCGATGTCGCCCATGATCGACCGCAGGTGGCGTACGGCCTCGACGATGTTGCCGGTGCCTGCCTCTCCCTTGGACCGGATGAGGCATGCGCCCTCTGAGATGCGCCGCAGGGCCTCGCCGAGGTTGGTGGCACCGCACACGAACGGCACGTCGAAGGCCCACTTGTCGATGTGGTGGGCCTCGTCGGCCGGCGTGAGGACCTCGCTCTCGTCGACGTAGTCGACGCCGAGGGCCTGGATGATCTGTGCCTCGGCGAAGTGGCCGATGCGGACCTTGGCCATTACCGGGATGGTCACCGCTGCCTTGATGCCCTCGATCATCTCGGGGTCAGACATTCGGGCCACGCCACCGTCGCGCCGGATATCGGATGGCACGCGTTCGAGGGCCATTACGGCCACGGCACCGGCGTCTTCGGCGATGCGGGCCTGTTCGGGGTTCACGACGTCCATTACGACGCCGCCCTTGAGCATTTCTGCCAGGCCCCGCTTTACCAGTTGTGTTCCCGTTGATCGGGTGATGTCGTTCATGGGCCGCAGTCTAGGAGGGGCTTTGAGCGCTCTCCCCTGCCGGGCGACCCCGATGTTGTAAGACGCCTGGCCGGCCCCGGCTCAACCGGCAATTGCGGCGGCCTCGGCGAGGTCGAGGACCTTGCCCTCACCCAGTCTGGCGAGCGCCACCCACGTGGTTCCCGGTGCCAGCTCGACGATCTCGTCTGTGTCGTCGTCGGCGAGGTGCCAGGTGCTGGAGACGAACGGGCGTCCCCAGACGACCCCGGTGACGGTTCCGTCGCGCAGCAGCCAGCCGTCGCCGGTTCCGGTGCTGACGGCCTGGGGTGAGGCAAAGTCAGCGGCCGAGACCTTGTAGTCGACGTAGAGGAACA
>DLRQ01000010.1:0-1797 GCA_002501135.1 Candidatus Neomicrothrix sp. UBA7884 | reverse complement strand
TGGGGTACGCCTCCCTGGTATCGCAGCCAGCGCCGTGAGGTGATGTCCCAGACGTAGTCGATCTGCCTGTTGGGGGTGCTCCAGCGTGCGCCGGCTGCCGGTACCGCAGACGCGGGCAGGTCGCCGTACTGGAAGACAGGGTCGGGTGCGGTGCCGGTGGCGGCAGCCATGAGGCCCTGGGCGTTGAGGAAGCCGTTGAACGGAGAGGCGCCACGGGCGTCGTCGCGCACGAAGTTCTCCTGACCCACGCCGCTGGTTGAGCGTGCCACGAAGGTTCCGACGCTCTCGGCGGCCCTGACCTCGGCTCCGACGCCCTCGTTTGATCCCCAGTAGGCGAAGTAGGGGTTCTGGAGGTTTCCGATCAGGTCGATGTCGGTGGATCGTGCCGAGCGCACGAGGCCGATCCTGTCGGGGAGCTGGCTCTGGTAGATGCCGAGGAAGCGGGTGACGTTGTTTTCGATGTGGGCCTCGTAGACGATGTCGGCTGCTTCAAGGCCGACCTGTGGCAGCGAGCGGGTGTCGTTGTTGCCGATCTTGACGGCCAGGGCCGGGAGGCGGCTGAGGCCGTTGACGGCTGGCAGGCCGGTGAGCGGGTGGTGGGCACCGGTCCACGGCACGAGGGTCTCAGTGGTCGGCGGTGGTGGCTCGGTTGTGCCTGGAGCGTCGGGGGCGATCGTGGCGGGGGTGGCCGTGTCCGGAGCGGCCGTGTCGTCAGCGGCCGGCTCGGGGGTGGCGGTTGGCGACGGCGCCTCGGCGGCCGGTGCGTCAGTCGGCGCAGGTGCCGCAGTGTCGGGCGCAGCCGTGGAGGGGGTTGCCGTGGTCGGCGGTGGCGGGGTGGTCGGCGGGAAGGAGGTCTCCGTGCTGCTGCAGGAGGCGGCCAGGAGCGCAGTGGCTAGCAGCACCGGGATTTTGGTGGACCAGGGGCGGTGTCTCATGGGATCAGAGTTCTCCGAGGGCGTCGACGCGTAGTTCGACGGTTGGATGGATGGCCGTGGCGGTGTCGACGGCTCCGTCGGGTTGGAGCAGCCACAGGTGTGTGTTGGCGGGGCTGAAGCCCTCGACGACGGTTCCCATCTCGGCAAGGGCTTTGAGTGCCCACTGCATTCCGTTCGGGTACCTGGTCAGCTCGGCGCCGGCCATGTCGGTGCGGACCGTGCGGTCAATGTCGTTGAAGCGGCTTGTGATGAACGAGGCTCCGGGAACCCTGGCGATCACAGAGCCCAGGGTCTCGTCGGCCAGTCGGGGGTCGCGGCACCGCACCAGGGCCTGGGCCATGAGGGCCTCGAGTTCGATCAGCGAGAGCGTGTCGGTGGCTCCGGTGGTGACCACGATGGTGGCGGACCGGCGGTCACCCACCACCGCGGCGTTGCCCGACGGGGAGTCGAGTACCCACAGGTCCGGCTTGTCGATGCCGTGGGTGTGGCAGAGGCCCTCGACGACGTTGTGCAGCCTCGGGAACTCACCTACCTGGGCGGGCCTGCCGCCCATGGAGCCCAGCACCATTGCCGCTGCCCGCCGGCTGGTGATCCAGATGATCAGGGCGCCCACGACTATCCCTGCCGGCACGGCGACAAGCGGGCCGGTACCGGCGGCGAGAAGGATCAGGGTTACGGCGAACTTGAGCAGCAGAACTGCCACGGCCGCCGGGGTCTTGAGATGGGGTCTCATCATGTCGCCCGCATGATAAGCCCGCCGGGTGCCACTCCAGCCGACACCCCATCATCGGCGGGGTTCTGACCCTCAGGCGGTGTCGAGAACCCTGCGGTAGATATCCAGGTAGCAGTCGGCCAGGCGGCG
>DLRQ01000003.1:5304-13212 GCA_002501135.1 Candidatus Neomicrothrix sp. UBA7884 | reverse complement strand
GCATTCGTTAGGGACCAAAGAATCTGCCGCAGTGTAGATTGCCGCTCACCATCCTGCGATCCAGAGACCACACGGCGAGGTGCACACATGTCTTCCCACCACCTGATGATCATCGGCGACGAGCGCGTTGACGCCGAGACGGCGACAGAGGTCCACTCGCCCTACGACAGCCGCCTCCTCGGCACGGTGCCAACCGGCACCACCGACAACCTCGACGCTGCCGTGGCCACGGCAGCGGCAACCCTCCGTGCCGGAGTCATCCCCACCCACGAGCGGGCCGCAATCCTCGACCGTCTGGCCGTGAGCCTCACCAACCATCAGGAGGAGATGGCCCAGAGCATCTCAGCCGAGGCGGGAAAGCCAATCACGTCGGCCCGCGGCGAGGCCGCCAGGGCGGTCGACACGGCCCACTTCTCAGCGGCGGCCGCCCGGACCCTCGGGGGCGACTACATAACCATGGACGCCAGTTCCGCCGGCGAGGGCAAGACAGCCTTCGTAAAGCGGGTGCCGATCGGAGTCATCGGGGCCATCACGCCCTTCAACTTCCCCCTCAACCTTGTCTGCCACAAGATCGCCCCGGCGATTGCAGCCGGTTGCCCGGTGGTGCTCAAGCCGGCCTCGGCCACACCACTGACGGCTATAAGGCTGGCAGAACTGCTGTTGGACGAGTGCGGCCTGCCCCCGGGCTGGCTGAACGTTGTCACCTGCCCCGGCCGCACAGCCAGCCACCTGGTCGACCACGACGACGTCGCCATGATCACCTTCACCGGCTCACCTGCCGTCGGATGGGATATCAGGGCCCGCGCCCCCAAGAAGAAGGTCTCGCTTGAGTTGGGCAACAACTCACCGATCGTCATCGAACCCGACGCCGACGTGAAGCGGGCGGCAGCCGTCGTGAAGGCCGCCGCCTACACCTACTCGGGCCAGACCTGCATCTCCACCCAGCGGATCTACGTGCACGAACAGATCGCAGAGGAGTTCACCGAGGCGCTCGCAGCAGAGGTGGCAGGCCTGTCGGTAGGAGACCCGGCAGACCCGGCAACCGTCGTCTCATCGCTCATCGACGGCGGTGAAACCAAGCGTGTAGGTGCCTGGGTGGACGAAGCCCGGGCGGCCGGAGCGGACCTGGTGTGTGGCGGCACGGTCGAAAATGGGGTGCTCGCTCCGACCATCCTGACCGGTATGACCGATGACATGAAGATCAGCTGCATTGAGGTGTTCGGACCGGTCGTTGGAATCGCCACCTACACCGACTTCGAAGAGGCCCTCGCCCGCTCCAACGCCAGCGACTACGGCCTCCAGGCCGCCGTGTTCACGAGCGACATCGCCAAGGCTCTGCGTGCCGCCGAGGTGCTCGACTTCGGAGGGGTGATGATCAACGAGTCACCGTCATGGAGGGCCGACCACATGCCGTACGGTGGAATCCGTGACTCGGGAAACACCCGTGAGGGTCCCGCCTACACCGTGCGCGAGATGACCGAGGAACGCCTCATCGTCATCCAGGCGTGACCTGAGCCCAGGCCCCTCCGCCGGCGGGAAAGCCGCCCATGACATTCGGCCCTGATTGCCGTCAACCTTCGCCTCTGGCAGGGATTCCCGCCCCGGACCGATGATTGGAGAAGCCCGGAGCACACCGGCCTCCGGTACACGAGGATCGAAAGGACGGGCTGACCACCCCGGCCGGTTCGTCAGCAACCAGTTACACAGCAACCCTCACGGTCGACATCGCGACCGGTCCCTAGGGCCTGCTGCTGAGTTGATCAGGCGGGTGCGCCCGCCCCCTCGACACCTGCCACCAGCCCGCTGATTCCATCCAGAATCGTCGGCCATGCACCCGGCGGAAGTTCGTGGCCCATTCCGTCGATCCATACCAACTCGGCTCCCGCTATGGCGTCGGCGGTCTCCTGACCCCCCTGGGGCACCACGAGCGGATCATGGGTGCCGTGCAGCACGAGGGTGGGCAGGTCAACCGATCGCAGTTCCTCGGTTCGGTCACCGTCGGCCACGATGGCGGCCACCTGGCGCGCCTGTCCCTCAGGGTGCCATGACCGGTCGATGTTGGCCGCCACATGCTGGCGGACGAGGTCCTCGTCGAACGGGAAGCCACCACCTGACGTCATGCGTGCGCCGTCAATGCCGGCCTGAATCCGACCCTCGAGGGTTCCGGGATCGGGCCAGTTGAACACGGCGACCACCTCAGGATCAGCCGGAATGAAGCGGGGTGTCGAGAAGATCGACGTCAGCGACAGAGCACGCTCGGGATGGTTGATCACCAGCCTCTGGGCGATCATGCCACCCATCGAGGCTCCGACGATGTGGGCCGAGTCGTGGCCAAGGGCATCCAACAGCCCGACCGAGTCGGCAGCCATGTCATCGAGCGTGTAGGCCGCGTCGATGGCCTCGCCGGCCATCGCTGCACCGAGGGCGGCCATGGAGTCCGCTTCACCAAGGTGGTCCATGTGGCTGGACAGACCGATATCACGGTTGTCGAAGCGGATCACCTGGTGGCCCCGGCCAGCCAGCTCCTTACAGAACTCCACAGGCCAGGTGGTCATCTGGGCACCCAGGCCCATGATCAGGAGCAGCGTCGGATCGGCCTCGTCGCCGAACACCTCGTACTCGATCTCAATTCCATTTGCCGCTGCACGGGCCATGCCGCCCCCTTGGTCGCCGAGTCACCTCGCCGCATAGGTTGCCACCATGACCAATGAACTGTGGACACGGGCGGCAAACGAGCTGGCGACGATGATCGCCGGGGGCGAGACCTCCAGCCGGGAGGTGGTCGACGCCCACCTGGCACGCATCGACGAGGTGAACGGAAACCTCAACGCGGTCGTGCGCGTACTGGCTGACGGAGCCAGGGCCGGAGCCGACGCGGCAGACGCGGCCGTGGCCGCCGGCGACCCGCTGGGGCCATTCCACGGTGTGCCGATCACGATCAAGGAAAACCTCGACTGCACATGTTCACCTACGACGCAGGGCGTGCCGGCAATGGCCGAGGCGATGCCACCCGTCGACTCACCGGTCGTGGAGCGCATGAAGGCTGCCGGAGCGATCCCCCTGGCTCGAACCAACCTTCCAGAAATGGGCCTCCGCATCACCACCAACAACCCGCTTCACGGCCTCACCCGCAACCCCTGGACACCTGACCTGACCGCTGGCGGATCCAGCGGAGGCGAGGCAGCCTCGATCGCTAGCGGCATGTCGCCCTTCGGGCTGGGCAACGACCTGGGTGGCTCGCTGCGCAACCCTGCCTACTGCTGTGGGATCACCTCGCTCAAGACCTCGTTCGGACGCTTCCCGAGCGCGGGAACCATGCCGCCGGCGAACACGCCGACGCTGGGGAACCAGTTGATGGGGGTGGAGGGGCCGATGGCCCGCCACGTGGCAGACCTGAAGCTGGGTGTAGAGGTAATGGCAGGCCGCCACCCGCGCGACCCGAAGTCGGTGACTGTGCCCTTCGACGGTCCACCTGTTGTGAGGAGGGCCGCAATCCTCTCCGAGGTTCCCGGCGGTCCGATCCACCCGGCTGTGGCCGACGCTGTCTCAAAGGCTGCCGGTGCCCTCGAGGCGGCCGGCTGGGAGATTGTCGAGGCGGCCCCGCCCGAGATGGAGCAGTGCCAGGAGGTCTGGGCACGAATGCTGAGCTGCGACATGCCGGCAACCGTCGCAGCAGCGGCCGAAATAATGAGCGACGAGGCCCTGGGACTGCTCAACGAGCTGATCGAACGCTTCCCACCCGACGATGTGCCGGCCATCCTGATCCACACCGAGTACCACCGCCTGGGTGCAGCATGGGCCGGATTCTTCGCCGAGAACCCGGTGCTCATCGCTCCGACCTGGACCCAGCCACCGTTCGCACACGACGCCGACGTAGCCGAGGGTGGAATGGATCTGATGCTCGACATCATGCGCTGCATCACCCCGGTGAACCTTCTGGGAATCCCGGCCTGTGCGGTTCCGGTCGGTGTAGCCGACGGCATCCCACAGGGGGTGCAGGTCATCGCAGACCGGTACAGGGAAGACCTCTGCCTGGCGGGCGCCGCCGACATCGAGGCAGCCCTCGGTCAGATCACCCCTGTCAACCCGGTCGCTGCCTGAACCGACCGCTGCTCAGGCCGGCCTGACTGCCCGGATCAACTTGACAGGAACACCCGCCGCGACGGTCTTCTGGCCGGTCGCCTTAAGACCCAGAGCAGTCAGCGATGCGGCGATCTCATCCACCTCGACACTGGTCATCTCGTCCTCGTGACCGTGGTGGGTCTTGTGCATCGGATGGTCGGGGTGGGTGAAGTCCTCGTCCATCAACACGATCCTTCCGCCCGGCGCGAGCACCCTTGCCAGCTCAGCGAAGGCCAGATCCAGGTCCACCCAGTGGTGCACCGAGTTGACCGTCCAGAGGCCATCGATGGAACCACCGGCCACGGGAAGGTTCTCGGCTGTTCCGGCCTCGACGGTTATCCGGGAACGACCACGCTGGAACAGGCGCCTCACCCCGCAGATCGACCTCATCAGGCCCGATGGGTCCACCGCCACCACCGATGCACCCCGGGCCGCAGCCAGCACCGTGGCCGGACCCATACCGGCACCAACGTCGAGCAGGCTCTCACCCGGCTGCGGGTCGACCATGTCGACGATTGCCCGGTTGGTGTCGGCCTGCCAGAACTTGTGGATCTTCAACAACCAGTGGACGTTGGCCATGAAGCCCTTGTCGTGGTCGTGCCTGTGGTGGTCGTGACTCATTGTGGCCCCCTGGCTACAACAACTAGTTCGGCTGCGGCAGCCTAGAACCCGGTACGAATCTCCCAGAGGTCGGGGAACGCAGGGTTGAACAGCGTGGACTGCAGGTACTCGACACCCAGCGACCCCCCTGAACCGATCTTGGCTCCGATGGTGCGCTGCACCATCTTGACGTGTCGGTAGCGCCACTCCTGGAGGCCCTCATCCAGGTCGGTCAGTGACTCGCACATCTCTGTTAGGTCCGGGCGGGTCCTGTAGATGTCAGACAACACGGCTTGCACGCCAGACGACGCAACCGTGGGTGCGGTGACCTCACGCTCAAGGATGTCGGCGGGGATGGCGAACCCTGCTGTACTGAGATGCACGAGAAAAGTGGACCAGATACTCGGTGAGTTGTAGCGCTCCTCAAGGCGGACTCGCTCCCTGGAACCCTCGTCGAAACGCTCAAGGTGCTGTGCGTCCTTGATGCCGAGGGCGTACTCCAACTCCCGGAACTGCGCCGACTGGAACCCGCTGGCGCTCTCGAGGAAGCTGCGGAATGACTGGAACTCCAGCGGTGTCATGGTCTCGAGAACATCCAGTTGGGCGACAAGGGTCTTGAGGATCTTCAGGATGCGCTTGAGCTGGTGGGCTCCACTGTCCAACCGACCCGCCTCGATGTTGGTGACGAACATGTCGGCCTCGTGGAGGACCTCTTTGAACCAGAGTTCATAGACCTGGTGGATGACGATGAACAGCATTTCGTCGTGTTCAGGCCCGTCGGAGCGGCACTCCTGGAGGTCCAACAGCTCATCGACCTTGAGGTAGCGGCCGTAGGTGAGGTCCATTGTCATGCTCCTGTGTCTGATGCCTGGTTGAAGTCGAGTTCTGAGACCATTCTCTCCGCCGCCGCCCAGTCAACCTCACCGATATCGGTCAGGCCGACCGTCAACCGCTCGAGGACCTCTCCCTGCAGGGCGGCCCGTCGTTGTACCTCGGCATAGGGAATGGTGTTGAACATGACCATTGCGTACCGGGGTGTGAACTGCTCGGGCCACAGGCGGTCCAGCTCCAGAGCCACGGCACGCCTGAGCTGGTAGCGCTCATCGACCACGCTCGTGCTCATCTCCACGTAGTTGGCGACAGCCATGTCGGCGATGGCGTCGGTGTCGGGTTTGCGGCCCTGTTCGAACTCGGCAAATGCCGTGGCCCAGTCGCCCGGGTGGTCACGCATGCAGGCGTCAAGCACGATGCATGACTCGAAGGCCGCGTTCATCCCCTGACCGTGGAACGGCACCACCCCGTGTGAGGCGTCACCCAGGATCACCGCCCGGTCACCGTGCGCCCAGCCTGTGGTTCGAACCGTTGCGAGGTGACCGTGGGGGTGGGTGGTGAACTGGTCGGCCAGGTCGGGCACCAGGGGGGCAAAGTCGGCAAAGTGCTCCTCGAAGAAGCCGGGAACGTCGCCACCCGATGCCAGGTGCTCGAAGCTGTCGGTGGGTCCCTCGTTGGCCAGGAACAAGGTGACCGTGAATGTTTCCTCAAGGTCGGGCAGGGCGATGAGCATGAAGTCACGGCGGGGCCAGATATGGAGGACCTCCCTCTCGATCTGGTACCCACCGTCGGCGCCCGCCGGCATAGTCAGTTCCTTGTAGCCGTGCACCAGGGGTTCGAGGTCCACTCTGCCGCCGTTGACCTCCACCAGCGCGTTGCGCACCGCCGATGCCGACCCGTCGGTGCCGAAAACCGTCGTGAACGCAACGTTGCTCGCCTCGCCGGAGACGGTGCCGGTGAACTGGAGGGTGTTGGCCTCAAAGTCGACACCGCGACAGCGCATGTTGAAGTGGATCTCGACCTGCCCGGTGGCCTCTGCAGCATCCAGCAGGATGCTGGTGAGCGCCGTGCGTGAGACCGAGCTGATGTACTCGTGGGGGCGGCTGCCGTATGGCTGCATCGAGGTGCCGCCGTCGTCGTGGACCAGCCGCCCCATCATGGGGATCAGGATCTCCTCAACCTCAGACATCACCCCGACCTCCCTGAGCGCCTCGATACCCCGGGTGGCGAGCGCCAGGTTGATGGAGCGTCCAGCCCAGATGTCGGTGGTGCGCATGTCCGGGCGGCTCTCGTACATGGTCACCGACAGGCCCTGGCGGGCAAGCAGGATGGAGAGCATCGACCCGGCCGGCCCGGCTCCAACGATGGTCACGTGGTCGGTCATGACAGGATCCCGTCAAGGACCTGGACGAACCGGTGGATGTCGGCAAACGAGTTGTACAGCGGCACCGGCGCAATCCTGATGACGTCGGGATGTCGCCAGTCGCAGGCAACACCTGCCGCATCCAGGGCGTCAAAGACCCCCCTGCCCGAATGACCCGGGGCAACCACCCGTAACGAGAACTGGCATCCCCGCTCTGTCAGGGACCTGGGGGTTATCGACTCGACACGACCCTTGAGCACCTCGTCCAACAGGTGGTCCAGGTAGGCGATCTGCTGCTCACTCTTTCGCCGCAGCGGACCCATCCCGCCAACCCTTTCAAATACCTCGAGCGAGGCCCGGATGGGTGCCATTGAGAAGACGGGAGGGTTGGAGAGCTGCCATGCCTCGACTGTCGGGATCGGGTTGAACACTGTCTCCATCTGGAAACGGGTGGCCTTATCGGTTCCCCACCAGCCCTCGAACCGGTTGAGGTCGGTCCTGCCGAGGTGGCGTTGGTTGACGAAGCATCCGGCGGTGGCACCCGGACCGGAGTTGAGGTACTTGTAGGTGCACCAGGCGGCAAAGTCGACTCCGCTGTCGTGGAGGCCCAGGGGAATGTTTCCGACGGCGTGGGCGAGGTCGAAGCCGACCATGGCACCCGCCCGGTGTGCCGCGTACACCAGATCGGTCAGCGGAAGCACCTGGCCCGTGTAGTAGTGCACCCCCGGCAACAGGACGAGGGCCAGTTGATCGCCATGCTCGGCGATTGCCGCAATGAGGTCCTCGGCGTGGAGCAGGTCCTCACCGGGCCGGGGTGAAACGGCAACCAGGGCCTCTTCGGCCGACCTGTCGTGATGGCGTACCTGGGAAGCCACAGCGAAGTGGTCTGACGGAAAGGCGTGCTCCTCGATGAGCACCTTGAAGCGTTCCTGCGTGGGGCGGTAGAAGGTGGTCATAAGCAGGTGGAGGTTCACGGTCAGGCCGTTCATGAC
>DLRQ01000003.1:0-5006 GCA_002501135.1 Candidatus Neomicrothrix sp. UBA7884 | reverse complement strand
GTTCACGGTCAGGCCGTTCATGACCACAACCTCTTCGGGCTCTGCTCCCACGACTGCAGCCATCTGGTGGTTGAGGGACTCCTCGTAGGACTCCCACGGGAAAGTCGGCTCCCGGTCGACCTCTGTGTGGCCCTTCACCCCCAGCCTGCCCCACTTGTCGAGCTCGGCCTCAATGTAGGTACGCACTGCCCGGGGCTGCAGCCCCAGCGAGTTGCCGACCAGGTAGACCTCGGCTTCTCCGTTGGGGCCCACCGGCATGACGAACTCGTCGCGCATATGCGCCAGCGGGTCCTCGGCATCGAGGCGCTCAGCGCAGGCATAGGTGGTGTCGTACTGCTCAGGCACTGCCGACCTCGGAACTGTTGTGCGACGGGATGTCAGTCTCCACTAGCCGTCCCGCGACGGGTGCAGGTGCCCGCAGGATCCGCAGGTGCGCTTCTCCTCGTCTCCGTAGAACGCAGCGAACAGCGGCGGCAGGTCGGTGACGATGGACTTCAGTAGCACCTCGGCCCGGTAGACGAGCTGGTAGCAGTTGGGGCAGTACCAGTCGAAGCCGTCCGGCGCGCCCGCCGGACGCGCCGGCTCTATGACCAGACCGATGCTTCCGGCCTCCGGGCGCTGCGGAGAATGCCGGGTGTGCGCCGGCAGGAAGAACACCTCGCCCTCCCTGATGGGGATGTCGACCGGCGGGCTACCCGGCTCCTCCATGACCCGCAGGATCATGTCGCCCTCAATCTGGTAGAAGAACTCGTCGACCGGGTCATCGTGGTAGTCGGTGCGCACGTTGGGCCCACCGACGATGAATGCCATGAGGTCACCATCGGTCCAGATGAGCTTGTTGTTGACAGGTGGCTTGAGTAGGTCGCGGTGTTCGTCGATCCAGGCCTGGAAGTTAAAGGCCTTCATGCTGTTGGCTGCGGGCATCGCCTACTCCTGGTTCTCGACGGGCCGGTACGCAGTGGCCCGAATCTCAATGATTATGTGCGGCTCCGGAAGTTGGTGCACTGCGACCGTAGTACGAGCCGGACCTGACTCGTCGAAGAACTCGCTGTAGGCCTCGTTGTAGCCCTCGAAGTCGTCCATGTCCACAAGGAAGGTGGACAACTCAACCAGATCTGAGAGGCTGGAACCGGCTGCCTCCAGGACTCCAGCGATGTTGCCGATGACAGCCCGGGTCTGTTCCCTGATGTCGAACACGATGCCACCAGAGCCATCTGGTTCGGCTCCGACGAAGGTGTTGTCGGCCCTACGCGAGCTGGTACCGGAAACGTAGATGTAGTCACCGGCACGCTTGTAGTGGGGGTACATGCCGAGCGGCCTGGCCCTCCCCGGAATCACCCCTGCATCAGACACCGTGCTCCCTCTGGTTGGTTCCGCCCCCCCAGGGGCCGACCCTACCGGGGCTCCCCCAGCCCCAGGTCACGGCTGATGACGAGTCGCTGGATTTCGCTGGTGCCCTCACCGATCTCGAGGATCTTGGCGTCACGGTAGAAGCGGGCGACGGGGGTCTCGTCGATGAAGCCGTACCCGCCGAACACCTGGGTCGCCTCACGGGTTGCTGTAACGGCTGCCTCGGTGGCGTGGAGCTTGGCGATCGCCGCCTCCCTCTTGTAGGGCCTGCCCGCATCGCGGAGCCCGGCTGCGTGGTAGGTGACAAGTCGGGATGTCTCCAGCGAGGTCGCCATGTCGGCGCACTTGAAGGCGATGGCCTGGTACGAGCCGATTGGTCGCCCGAAGGCGGTTCTCTCGTTGGCGTAGCGGACGCACTCGTCAAGGCATCCGGCGATCAAGCCCACTGCAAGAGCGGCAATGGCCACACGCCCGTCGTCGAGGGTGGAGAGAAACTGTGCGAAGCCCCGGCCGGGTTCGCCCAGCAGGTTCCCTGCCGGTACCCGGCAGTCCTCGAGGACAAGGCCGTGGGTGTCAGAGGCGTGCCAACCCATCTTTCTGTAGGCGGGTTCGACCGTGAGGCCCGGTGTGTCAGCGGGGACGACGATGGCCGAGACACCCTGGTCGGTCCTGGCGGTAACGGTGACAAGGCTCGTTATATCGGTTCCTGAGTTGGTGATGAACGTCTTAGCCCCGTCGATGACCCATTCGTCTCCGTCCAGCACGGCCCGGCTGGCGGTGGCCCCGGCGTCGGAGCCACCACCCGGCTCGGTGAGCCCGAAGGCGGCCAGGCGGCGGCCAGCCACCAGATCCGGAAGCCACTGCTCCTTTTGCTCATCGGTGCCGTACTCGGCGATCGGCCTGGCCCCCAGCGACACCCCTGCCTCGAGAGTTATGCCCATCGACTGGTCGATCCGGCCGACCTCCTCGATGGCGATGCACTGCGTGGTCAGGCCGGCATCTGCGCCACCCCATTCAGATCCGAACATCAGGCCGAAGAGGCCCAGATCACCCATTGCCAACACTGTTTCGGTCGGGAAAGTGTGATCCCGGTCCCATGCCTCGGCATGGGGGGCTATCTCGGCCTCGGCGAACTCGCGGACCACGCCACGAAACGCATCCTGTTCCTCTGTGAACTCCAGCATCGGTGCCCGGATCCTGACACAGCACGGGCCTATTGGGCACTACCGAAAGCGCACCCCTATGCCAAACTGCGCCGATGCAAATCGGCGGTGAACAGACGGGACCCAACCTGGCCCCCTACTACCTGATCGTCTTCGGGATGTCTGCGGGCCTCGGTGGAGTGGTGGCCCTGCTGGCCGAACTGAAGCACGAGTTGGGATTCTCAGACTTCGGCATCGGAATAGCCATCGCTACGGGATTCGCCACAGCCTTCATAGCCAGCCTCGTGATGGCGCCGCTGGCGGACAGGGGCAGGTCACCGCAACTCCTGAAGTGGGCCCTCGTCATTGGTGCCGGTGCCCTGATTGTGCTGGCCGTGGGCGACCAGTTGTGGCACTACGTGCTCGGCCGTGCGGCGTTCGGTTTCGCCCTCGGCGCCGGCAGCCCGGCTGCACGGCGAACCGTGATCGTGGCAGACCCCGACAACCTGGGACGCAACCTGGGCCGGCTCGGAGCCTTCGACGTCGGCGGCTTCGTCGCCGCCCCCCTCTTGGCCGTCGCCGTCACCGCCATCGGTGGCTTCCGCTCATGGTTCTGGGTATCGGCTCTGTTCCTATTGCTGCTTCTCCCCGCCGCCTTCAAGGCCCAGCCCGACACCGCCGCGCAGGACACCGAGCGCCTAGGCATGACAGGCCTGCTGCGGATCAGACGCCTGATCGGCGCACTCTGCATCGGTTCGGCCTACTTCGTCCTGATCGGGGCGTTCGAGTCGGTCTGGGTACTGGAACTGGACTCCAGAGGTGCCTCTCAGGCACTAATCGGGTTTGCGCTGACCATTGCCGCTATGCCACTTCCAATCTTCTCACCCGTCGGAGGCGTTCTTGCCCAGCGCTACGGCGCCCGCCGCTGGTCGGTGGGGACACTTGGCATCATGACAGTCATGGTCGCGTTCTACGGCATCGTCCCCGGTGCCTGGGCCCTGATACTCCTGACCTCGGCAACCTCGGTGGCCGAGGGCTTCGGCTTCCCATCGACACCGATGCTGGCATCAGCTGCCGTGCCCGAGGAGCGCCAGGCCGCAGCCCAGGGTCTGATGACAGCGGTCGAGGTGGCAACTGGTGCCGTGGCATCCCTGGCATTCGCCGCCGTCTACAGCGCCACCAGCGACAAGACCGTCTGGTTCACCGCCGCCATTGTCATGGCCCTCCTCCTGGTGGTGGGGGCGGTGCTGACCCGGCCTGAGGACCACAAGCCGGTCAGGCCGGGCGTACCATTTGGCACGATCAGGAGGCTCTTTCGATGACCAACGCATTGCTGCACCCGTTCTCACCACCAGGCAAGCCCGAGGATGACTACCTCAACATTGTGAGGGGCGAAGGCTCGCTCGTCTTTGACCCGGATGGCAGGGACTACGTCGACGGAATCGCCAACCTGTGGCTCTGTCAGGTAGGCCACGGCCGCACCGAGATCATCGACGCCGTCACAACCCAGATGCGCCAGATCGAGGCCTACAACACGTTCGCACCGTTCACCAACGGACCAGCCGCGCAGGTTGCCGAGATGATCGTGGAGCGGTCACCTCACCCTGATGGGCGGGTGTTCCTCGGCTGCTCAGGGTCTGAAGCGGTCGACACCGCCCTCAAGATCGCAAGGCTGGTTCAACAGCGTCGCGGCCACGAGGGCCGCCAGGTGATCGTGAAGCGCACCAACGGCTACCACGGCACCAACTTCGGCGGTACGTCGGCCCAGGGCATCGCCTTGAACCGTGAGGGTTGGGGCGACCTCGTCCCCCACTTCGTCGAGGTTCCCCACGATGACCTGGAGGCGGCGGCCACGGTATTTGCGGAGCACGGAGGGCGCATCGCCGCTGTGCTGACCGAACCGGTCCAGGGGGCCGGCGGCGTGTACCCGCCTGTCGACGGCTACTTCGAGGGCCTGCGTCGTCTCTGTGACGACCACGGAGCGCTCCTCATCTTCGACGAGGTGATCTGCGGGTTCGGTCGCACCGGCAACTGGTTCGGCGCCCAGACCTTTGGGGTCATCCCCGACCTGATGACCTTCGCCAAGGGCGTGACCTCCGGCTACCAGCCACTCTCAGGTGTGATCGTCTCGCGCGATTTGTGCAGCGAACTTGAGGAGCCCGGCTTCCTGCTCCGCACCGGTTACACCTACTCGGGTCACAACGCATCCTGTGCCGCCGGTATAGCCAACATCGAGCTGATGGAGGCCGAGGGACTGGTGGACCGTGTCGACAGCATCGGTGAGCGTCTGCGGGCCGGCCTCACGGCCCTCGAGGGTGACGGCCTTATCGAGTCGTGGCGCGGCATGGGAGCCATCTACGCAGCCGAACTGGGCCGCGATGCCGTACCGGCCCGCGACAAAATGCTCGAGGCCGGTGTCATCGTGAGGCCAATGGGCACCTGCCTGGCCATCTGTCCGCCTCTCGTCATCACCGACGATGAGATCGGCCGCATCATCGACGCGATGGCCGACGC
>DLRQ01000029.1:812-14856 GCA_002501135.1 Candidatus Neomicrothrix sp. UBA7884 | reverse complement strand
CCGCAGTAGTCGCAGCAGCAGCCGCTGTAGTCGCAGCCGGAGCCGCCTCTTCAGCAGCATCGGAGCCACAGGCGGCCGCGACGAGCGCCAATGTCAGCGCTATGACTAGTACCTTCGAAAACCTTCTCATTGCAGGAACCCCTCTCCCTTTCGGGCAGTTTCGGTCTGATGGTCAGACCATAGTGATGGATAATCAATTCCTCAAATCGAACACCGGGCCGCCATGTCAATCCCGTGGCCACCTTTCCCTGTAACGCTTCACCAACCAGCGGTTGAACTGCACATGGGACTCCTCCTGCCACGAATAGCGGCCACGGGGAGCAAACCTGGAGTTCAGACCGACCTGGACCTTCTTCGTTACATCCTGGTCCTGATCCACAAACACCTGGATTCCGGACGCAGCGGTCTCCTGGAGCTGTTCGAACATCGGGTGCTCAAAGGTGTTCGGGTGCAGCAGTGTCCCGATCTCGACGTCGATCGTCGAGGCCGTCTTGGGGCGTACGATGAAGTAGAAGGCTTGGTCGGGTGCCGTCCCGAGGCAGAGACTCGGGGGAATCAGCGCAAAGGTCGATCGCCACCGCTCCTCCTCAGTCAGGTCGGGGAACACCGGATACAGGGCCTTGTGCGTTGCGTTGAAACCTGCATCGATGTGCAGGTAGCCGGCCTCCCTGAAGATCACGTTGCTGTCGTCGTCCCATGGGACGGGGAAGGTTGAGAGTTCGCTTGGACAGAAATCCTGGATGTACTCGTGGAGCTTGGTTGCGTGGTACCCGTCGTTGAAGTTCTCGAACATGATCTTCCAGTTCCAGGGCATGTCCTCGAGAACCACCGTGTCTGTGCAGCGGCAGTTCGACAGGTCGTAGTGCTCCAGATACGGGTTGTACCGCTCGAGGGTGGGCGCCAACGGATCCGCATCGGCATCGAAGTTGACGAACACGAAACCCTGCCAGACCTCGACCAGAACGCTTGGCAGACCCCAGTCCTTCTTGTCGAAGTTCTCGGTTTTCTCCATGGCAGGAGCACCCAGCAGCCGACCGTCAAGCCCGTAGATCCAGTGGTGGTAGGGGCACTTGAAGGTCGTCGAGGTGCCGGATCCCTCACAGATCGCCTGCGCCCTGTGCTGGCAGACCGACGAGAGCGCCCTGACGACACCCTCCTTGTCGCGTGTGATGATCAGCCTCTCCTCGTTCACGTCGACGGTAAACCAGTCACCGGGATCCGGGACCCTGCTGGCAAGGCCGACACATACCCACTCATGGTCGAAGATGGCCCTGCGCTCGAACTCCAGGAACTCCTCGGAGGTGTAGATCACCGGGGGCAGAGTGTCGGCCTCGGGCTGGGGCGCGATCGAGGAGTCAAAGGAGTCCAGCAACTCCGGGGTGAACAGGCTCATTTCGGGATTTCCTTTCCAGGTACAGGATTATGCAGCAGAAACTTGCGGATTTTCCCGACGCTGGTGCGCGGGAGTTCGTCAAGGAACGTGATTTCGACTGGACGCTTGACCTTAGCCAGCCTCTCTGCACACCACTCATCCAGATCAGCCCTCGACGGTGGCGATGAAGAGGGATCAGCCACCACGAAGGCGACAGGCAGTTCGTCGCGGATCTCGTCATCACGTCCGATCACGGCTGCCTCCAGGACACCGGGATGTTCGGCCAGGACGGTCTCTACCTCCACAACGGAGACGTTCTCACCGGCGACCTTGAGCACGTCAGAGCGGCGACCGTCGAAGTAGTGCCTGCCAGTCTCATCGCGGCTGGCTCTGTCTCCAGTGAGGAACCAGCCGTCCCGAAAGCTGGCCCCGGTCGTTACAGGGTCATCGAGATAACCGGCGAACAGGGAAGTGCCGCGCTCGCCACCGACAACCACCTCGCCCACCTCGCCCACCTCAACCGGGGTGCCATCTGGTCGCTGGATATCGACAGTGCATCCGGCGGTCACCCGTCCCATCGAGGACGGCTCAGGATCATCCGATTCATCGGTGAGTACCGCCGGGATGGTCTCGGTCATTCCGTACAACTGTCTCGGGCGACACCCGAACCAGTCGGACACGGTCTCGAACTGGTCTGTCGTGATGTTCTGGGCATACCAGCAGTGGCGGAGCCTCAGACCCTCGACAGGACCCCCCCTTGCGAGGATCATCCGGAGCGGGGCAGCGAAGAGGCTGGCCGCCGTGGCACCGTGACGGGCTGCCTGTGACATGAAGCCGCTGGCCGAGAACGACGACATCAGTGCCACGCTGGCTCCTGCCCAGATGGCCGATGCGAACGAGTAGTACTGGGCATTGACATGAAACATGGGGAGCACGACCAATTGGCGGTCGGTCTCGTCGAGGCACGCGGCTTCGGCCATCGTTCGGCCCGCAAACGCATAGTTGGCCTGGGTCACCTCAACGCCCTTCGGCTCTCCGGTGGTCCCCGAGGTGAACATTACCCCGGCCCTGTCCGTCAGCCCAGTGTCAGGCAGGGAGGAAATCCGATCACCCAGCAGGGCCGGCATGTCCGGGTCCTGTTCATCGATCTGAATCACCGGCAGGGACCCGCAGGCCTCCATGTAGGCCGCTGACCGGACGGTCTCACAAATTCCGACAACCGGCACGGTGCGCCTGATGTGGCCCTCAAACTCAGACGCCCTTCCCATCGGGTCAGATGGAACCACCCATGCCCCGAGCCTGACAACGGCCAGCCAGATGGCAACAAACGCCGGCGAGTTGGCAAGGGCCATGTGGACCGCCGACCCGGCCACAACACCACGGGAAGACAGCGCTCCCGCAACCCGTGAGACCACGTCGTCGAACTCTCCGTAGGTCCAGTCTGAGGCCACACCCTCCGAGTCCTCAAAGACCAGAAACGAATGGTCGCCCCTGCGCTCGACGCTCCGACTCCACGACTCCGAGAAGGTGAGGTGGTGCTCGATGCCGGTCATGGTGCCTCTCCGAAACCGCCACCACCCGGCAGTTCCAGACACACCACGTCGTCGGGGCCGAGGGTGATCCGGCTCTGGGTGGTCACAGGCTCACCGTTGACCATGAACGACCCCGATGCACCGGGACCGCCACCGAAAATTCCCTGTGGTGGCTCGTCAAGCCTGCTTGTCACAGCGTTCAGTTCCCAGTCACGCGACGTGTCCACGCTGAACTCGATCGTCTGACCGAGGCCACCGATCTGGGCACCGCTTCCACCCGAGCCGCGCCGCAACTCCTTCCTGTGGAACCTGATCGGCGCCGACGCCTCGACCACCTCGATCGGGACTGCTGACACGCCGGTCGGGTACGAGCAGGCCGAGAGGCCCGCCTTGGTGGCCCTCGCACCAACGCCGCCTGCATAGGTGAACATGGCTGTGATGAACGGGCTTCCGTCCTCGTGGGCTCCGTTCACCTGCATCGTCCAGACTGCTCCGGATCCCTCGGCCATCGACTCCTCCGGCCTGATCTGGGCCAGCGCCTTGAGGAGAGCATTGGGAAGGAACATCCCGACCACGTGACGGGCCGTTCCTGGCTGTGGCAGGACGGCGTGCACAATCGACCCCTCCGGGGCAAGCATCTTGATGGGGCTGAGGCTCCCGTGATTGTTCGGTATCTCAGGGTTCAGAACCGAACGGACCGTGAACGTCGTATAGGCGTGTGTGTAGTTGCGCACGACGTTGATTCCCCAGCGGCTCGCATCTGAGGTTCCGTCGTAATCCACCGTTATCTCACCAGCCTCGGCATCGACATGAATCGAGCAGACGATGTCGATCCGGCTGCCGTCGGCGAGGTCCAGTACGGCACTCGCCGGGAATGACCCCGAGGCGAGGCCGCGGATGCTCTCCCTCGTCGCCTCCTCAGAACGGTCGATGATCTCGTCGGCCAGACCCTCGATGTCATCGAGGCCGTGGGAGTCGCAGAGAACCTCAAGGCGCTGTGCCCCCACCTCACCCGAGGCCATCTGGGCGTGCAGGTCCCCCGCCATGTGGTCCGGTTGGCGGACATTGGACAATATGAAGCGCCACACGTCAGGGTTGCGTTCGCCGGCCTTCATGAGCTTGCAGATCGGTATCCACAGGCCCTCCTCGAAACAGTCCCGGCCGCCGGCACCTATTCCGTAACCGCCGACATCTGTGTGGTGGATGGTTGAGCCGAAAAAGGCGATCGGAACCGGCTGGTCAGTACCCGAAGGCGCACGCCATACAGGTACCAGCACGGTCACATCCAGCAGCTGGCCCGCTGTCTTGTAAGGGTCGTTGGTGACCAGCACATCACCCGGCACGAGGGTCTCCGCTGGGAACTCCTCGAGCATGCTGGCGGCACCGATAGCCAGTGAGTTGATGTGACCGGGCGTACCGGTGACGGCCTGGGCGACCATGCGCCCCCGACGGTCGAACACGGCGTTCGCCAAGTCACCTGCCTCGCGGACAATCGGGCTGAATGCCGAGCGCTGGAGCGCACGAGCCTGCTCGTTGACGGTCGCAATCAGCGACTGCCAGAGAATCTCTAACTCGATGGGATCGAACCTGCTCATTGCCGTGTCCTTGTTGCCACGAGGCTGCCGTCAGCGGTCACCTCGACCGCCCAGCCCGGGCGAATGACAGACGTGGTCTCACGTTCCTCAACCACGGCGGGACCATCGAAGCGGGTACCCGGTGTCAGTTCGTCGCGCTGGTAGACCGGGGTGTCCAACGGAGGCGACCCCCGGTCGAACAGGACCGGGCGACTGTTCGTCGATCCATCGCCTCCGGACGGCTGGGTACTGGCCATGGACGGCTCGACCTCGTCCAGTTCAGCCGAGGCTGACAGCCTCCAGGTCACAGCCTCGATCCCCACGTCGGGGATGGCGAGGCCGTAGATGCGTCGGTATTCCTCTTCAAACGCACCCTTCACCTGTTCCATCGGAACGGTCCAGGAGTTGCCTTCATCGACCCAGATGGTTATTTCATTGCCCTGTCCGACGTACCGGGCATCGACCCCGTACCGGAATCCGACCGCATCCTCTGGCACCCCGGCCGCCATCAGGACACGTCGACCCTCGTTCCTGAGTTCGGCCAGAAGGTCGTCGCGCTCGGACTCGTCAAGGCTCTCGAGGGTCCTCGGCATGGACCGTGCAAGGTCGATCCGTACGGGAGAGACGAGGGTGCCGAATGCCGAGAGGACGCTCGCGTTCACAGGAAACACGACCCTGTCGGATTCGAGAAGGTCGGCGACCCCACAGGCGTGGACCGGCCCTGCTCCACCAAAGGCGAGGATCGTCACCCCACGCAGGTCCACGCCACGCTCTACACCGTGCATCCGTGCAGCTGCTGCCATGTTCTGGTTGACCACCTCGTGGACACCGGCGGCGGTATCGACCGGTGACATTTCCAGCCCGTCGGCCACAGCCGTGATCGCCTCGACGGCCAGCGTTGCGTCGAGGGGCATGTCACCACCGAGGAAGGCGTCGGCATCCAGGAGACCAAGGGCGAGGTCTGCATCGGTGACTGCTGGAACGGTTCCGCCCTGCCCGTAGCTGGCCGGGCCGGGATCGGCACCGGCAGAGTCTGGGCCCACCTTCAACAGGCCGAACTGGTCCACCCGTGCCAGGCTTCCACCCCCGGCTCCTATCTCAACCAGGTCGACCGACGGAACCGAGACGGGATACCCGGACCCCTTCTTGAAGCGGTACATACGCGCCACCTCGAAGGTGTTGATGAGATCCGGTTCGAACTTCTCGATGAGGGTGGCCTTCGCCGTTGTTCCACCCATGTCGAATGCCAGGAGGCGTTTCTCTCCCATCCGGTGAGCGAACCAGCGAGCGGCCAGCGCGCCGGCCGCAGGTCCGGACTCGACCAGGCGGATCGGTGCCTGTGCCGCATCGTCGGCTGATACGACCCCACCATTTGACAACATCATCAGGACTGAGCCTCCGAAACCCTCGGAGGACAGCCACTTCTGCAACTCGTCGAGGTAGGGACCGATAACCGGCATGGTTGCCGCATTGCAGGCAGCGGTGATCATCCTCGGGTATTCGCGGATCTGAGGGGAGATCTCGGCAGACACGCATACGGGAACTTCGAGTTGGCTGCTGATGTGATTTGCGACGACGCGCTCGTTGTGCGGGTTCACGTATGAATTGAGGAGGCAGACGGCGACTGACTCGACCTCGGCTTCGCGCAACTGGGTGGTAAGCCATTCGAGGTCCTGAGATGAGGGCTCCTCAACGACCATCCCCTGCGCTGTGGTCCTCTCGCCGACCTCAAAGGTCCGGTCTCTCGGAACCGGCGGATCCGGAAACTCGATCTGCAGGTCGTACATGTCGTACCGGTGCTCATCGCGGATGAGGAGGGTGTCGGCAAAGCCCGTGGTCGTCACCAGGGCGGCCCTTCCCGTCTTGCCCTCGATGAGGGCGTTGGTCACGAGGGTTGTCGCGTGGACGATCGGGGCTGTGATCTCGCCTGGCTCCACACCCGTTCGGGCCAGCAGACTGGTGATACCGCTGCGAACCGCATCCAGCGGGGCAACCGGTGTCGTGAGCGTCTTCTCGACGTGGACGGATCCGCCCTCACCGTCCAACAGGACGATGTCGGTGAACGTTCCTCCTATGTCGACGGCCAGTCGCCAGTCGCCCATGACGCTCAGACCTCCGGCGACAGGTCGGGACGTGGGGGTGCGAACACATCAAGTATCCAGCACTCTCCGTACTCGTCGTCCCCGTGGAATGTGCTGTCACCGTGCCAGATCCCGGGATTTGCGATGTAGACGTCGCCGCGCTCCAGCACCGTTCTGTGATCGGTGTCCTCGCTTTCGCCAATTCGGAAGTCCAGTGCTCCCCGAAAGACGATGCCCAGCTGTTCGGTTTCCTCGTGGCGGTGGATGAACGAGCCGACGGCGCCGCCCTCTATCCGCCAGAAGCACAGTTGAAGGTGGTCACCGTCGATGATCCGACGCCGAAACCCCGGCCTGTCGGTGTCTTTGAATGCGCTCTCGTCCAGGAAGTACACGTAGCGGGGGTCGTCTGTCACCGTTCTCCCAATCAATTCTCAGATGAGCTGGCTGAGCATGCGGCGTTCCACGTCAGCGAGGTGCTCGCCCGCCAGAAATGCTGCCTGCTGTTGGTCACCGCCAGAGACGGCTGTGGCAATCTGGTCATGACCTTCGGCTGAACGGGCGATGATCTCGTCGACCTCTCGCCGATTGGCGCTGGTGTAGAGGATGGATGCGAAGGCCGGCGACTCGAAGAGGGCCCTCAGCACCCGCCCGTAGAGTTCTGCCAGAAGGGGGTTGCCACATGCCGATGCGATCGCAGCGTGGAACCTGTGGTCCAGATCCCTGAACGCCGGCAGGTCCAGTCCGGGGCTGAACTCCGCGGCCAGTTCGTCGATCTGGGCCCGCTGGGAATCGGTTGCATTCAACGCTGCCAGCCCCGTCATGGATATCTCGATAATCCGGCGCGTTTCAAACAACTCGCGTACCTGTCGCTTCAACCCGTCGGCTGGAGCCGACACGACACCCAGGTACTCAACTACGAACAGGCGGCTGTTCCGCCTCTCGACGACACCGAGGGAGATCAGTTGTTGTATGGCCTCGCGGACGCTGGTGCGGGCCACTTCGAACTCGTCGCAGAGTTGGCGCTCTGCCGGAATCCTGGAACCTGGTCCGAAGCGGCCGTCCCTGATCGAATCCATCAACTGGTCCCGGACCTGGTCGGTGACCGTGGTGTGTTCGATTCTGGTGAAGGCCTGACGGGGCTCGTCGACAACGTCGCTGGTCATGAATCAGCCTCCGCCCTGGCGGTCCGCACCGAAACGGTCCATTGCGGCGCCAAGGTCGAGCGGCCTTATCAGCGCCTCGGTCTCGGCTTCTCCCCATTCGGAGCGGGGAACCAACCACATGACCTCGAACTCCAGGCCGTCGGGATCACGGGCGTAGATGCTCAGGTTTCCACCATGGTCGCTGGCGCCCACGAGCGCACCGCAGGCCTCGAGGCGACCCCTCATCTCATCGAGTTCGGCGAGCGTCGCAACCTCCCAGCCGATGTGGTACAGGCCTACCGATCCGCGTCCGGCGTCAGAGTCGGAGGCACTCGGGCCGACGGTGAAGAACACCGCATCATGGTGGTTCTGGGATTCACCGGCCCGCATGAAGACGAACGCACCGGAGGGATCCGCTACCACGGTCTCAAATCCGAGGATGTCCTCGTAGAACCGCTGGTGTACACGAGCATCGCGGACGTAGAGCACCGCGTGGTTCAGGCGGGTGATCATCGTCGCTCAGGAACGGTCTCTGGTCTGATGGTCTGACCATAGTCTGAGGTTTCCTCCAACGTCCAGACGGAGAGGGCCCTCTGCTCAACAGCCGAGAATGCTGCGTGCCCCAATTACATCGTCCTTGAGCTGTGCAACCAGGGACTCGACACCGTCGAACCGGCGCTCACCCCGCAGGAAGTCAGCAAAGGAGACCCTGCAGACCTCTCCATACAGGTCGCCGTCGAAGTCCAGCAGGTGGGCCTCGAGGAGGGACTCCTCAGCGTGCAGGTAGAAGGTCGGACGCCTGCCGATGTTTATCGCACACGGATGCCTGGACCCGTCGGGCCGCTCCAACCAGCCCGCATAGACACCATCGGCCGGTACGGCACTCTCCGGGGACAGCGGAATGTTCGCCGTGGGGAAGCCGATCTGCCTGCCCCGCTGGTCGCCTCTGACCACCTCGCCCGCCACCTCGTAGGGCCGACCGAGCATCACCTCGGCATGCGCGACATCGCCTCCGGCCAGGGCCCTTCGAATAGCCGTGGAGGAGATCGGCTCGAGAGGCAGGGGCATCTCCTTGAGGGCATCGACACCGACCACGTCGAAGCCGCGCTCACGGCCGAGTTCTTCGAGAAACGCAAGGTTTCCACCACGCCTGTGCCCGAAGTGCAGGTCGTAGCCGACGACCAGAGCCTCGGCCCCGACCCAGCCCAGCAACACCTCTGTAGTGAAGTCAAGGGCGGTGCGCCGGGCCTCTACCTCGTCGAACTCGACCAGAAATGCATGATCGACCCCACAGCCGCCTATCAGGCCAAGCCGATCCTCAAGGCTCGTCAGGAGCGGCGGTGCACTCTCAGCACGCAGGACCACTGCCGGGTGCCCGACAAAGGTGACCACGGCAGACTCGATCTCACGCTGTCGAGCCTCACCCACCGTCCTGGTAAGGACCTCCTGGTGACCAAGGTGGACGCCGTCGAAGGTGCCCAACGTCGCCACGGTCCGCAGGTCGACCAGCCCACTGTCACCCCGACGATGCACCTCCATGACCACACACGCTATTGGCGAAATGACCGGCAAGCGTACGCTGGTATTGTCACCCGATGACCTCACTACAGCTACCGGCGCCCTTCGACTCTGCATCACCAGAGGTGGGCTGCTGGCTGAAGTTGCCGTCGAACATCGCAGCCGAGGCTGCCTCACTCCTCGATTTCGACTACGTCTGCATCGACATGCAACACGGCCTCGTGAGCCGCAGCGACCTGGTCCCGATGCTCCAGGCCGTCCATCCGCACTCACCACGGGCTCTGGTACGGGTACCTGGGAACGACCCGTCAACCATCGGGTGGTGTCTCGACGCCGGCGCTACCGGGGTCATTGTCCCGCTCATCAACTCAGCCGACGAGGCCGAGGCCGCCGTGAGGGCCTGCATGTACCCACCCCGGGGCGACCGGAGCACCGGACCGGCGCGTGCCGCCATCATCTACGGAGACGACTACGTCCACACATCAAACGAGTCCGTCCAGTGCATACCCATGATCGAGACCACCGGAGCACTCGGGTCGCTCGACAAGATCCTGCCCCTGGCCGGAGTCAACGCCGTCTACGTGGGCCCATCGGACCTCTCTGTCAACCTTGGCCTGGGCCCCGGCAACCACGATGGCGAGGCAGCCTTCGACGAGGCCCTTGTGGCCGTGATCGAAGCCTGCGCGAGGCACGGCGTCGTGCCCGGCATTCATGCCAACCCGTCACTCGCCGCCAGACGGCTCGAACAGGGGTTCCGCATCATCACGATCGTCGAGGACCTGGGCGGAATGCAGGGCGCAATGACAGGGGCACTGAGCGCCATCAGGGGCGGTTGACTCCCCCACCTCCCAGAGGCCCCGGGGCAACCTCAGTAGAGGCCGATCAGCCTGCCGGCAAAACCCACGACGGCCACGACAAGTACCGGCCGGATCACCTTCTCACCCCCGGTCACGGTGACGCGGGCCCCCAGAAATCCTCCGACCGCATATCCGGCGGCCAGTACCAGAGCCGGCCCCCAGTCGACACTGCCTCCGATCACAAACACAGGCAGAGCCATGACCGTCACGGCCAGGACCACCACGACCTTGATGCTGTTGGCCAACACCAGGTCGACACCTGAACGTGACAGGGCCAGCACAAGGAGAAGGCCGATCCCGGCCTGAAACGCTCCCCCGTAGATGCCGATACCCAGAAACACGATCGCCGCCATCGGCCCCGACCAGGTCGGGCCAGACGACGATGCCGACACCCGGGGCGGCCTGAGCGAGATCAGGAGCAGCGGAACCATCAGAAACCCGAAGGCACGCTCGAACGCCTCATCGGTCAACTGCTCGACAAGTACGGCCCCGATGACAGCCCCGACAGCCACAGGGACCAGCACCGGAAGAGTCCTGGACAGACCCGAGTACCCCAGCCGGCGGAATCCAACGGCCGCTGTCACCGTGGATGTGAGAATTCCGACCCGGTTGGAGCCGTTTGCGACCGTCCCGGGAACCCCCGCCAGAACAAGAAGCGGGACGGTGAGCAGGGAACCGCCGCCAGCCATGGTGTTGACGACTCCGGCACCAAGGCCACCGGCAAGCAAGAGCAGCACGTTCACCAGGGTCACAACATCAACCCACCAGCACCACTGCCGGCTTTGCCCTCTCACCGTGGGGTTCGTAGACGGCTATCAGGGAACCGTCGGTGGCATGGACAGGCCATGGTCCGTTGCCTGCAACCCCGAGGCGGCCCAGGTCCATTACCTTCCCGTGGGCAACATCACCTGCCACGTCCTCGTCGACCAAGACCCCTTCTCGACCCCTGAAGGCCTCGGCCATCGGCAACAGATCGATCTTCTCGACAGAGGTAGCCTCTGCATCGCTGAACGGACCCACCGACAGGCGACGAAGACCGTCGAGGTGTGCACCGCCGCCGAGCGCCGTACCAAGATCTGCGGCAAGCGAGCGGACATAGGTTCCGGCAGAGCACTCCACAACAGCCTCGTAGACCCCGGGATCGTCCGTTCCGGTGATGTCAAACCGGTAGACGGTTACAGGTCTGGCCGCACGCTCCACCTCGCCGCCCTCTCTGGCGATCTCATACAACCTCCGGCCCTCAACCTTGATGGCCGACACCATTGGAGGCACCTGGGAAATGTCGCCGACGAACCCCTTTGCGGCATCCTCGACCTGATCCAGGCGGACAGTTGACATGTCGTGCTCAGCGACGACCTCTCCTGATGCGTCAAGGGTGGACGTCTCGGTTCCGAGCAGGATCTGACACCTGTAGATCTTGGGAAGGAGCGTCAGAAACCGCAGCAGGCGGGTGGCCCGGCCGACACCGAGAACCAGGACACCTGTGGCGTCAGGATCGAGCGTTCCCGAATGGCCCACCTTCCTCGTGCCGAGGACCCCCCGCGCCTTTGCCACCACATCGTGGCTGGTCCAGCCAGCCTCCTTGTCCACGACGGCAATGCCATCTGGACCTGGCTGTCGGCCCGACATCAGGTACCGGCCCAGACGTGGGGCCATGCGACCCACAGTGCAGATGCCTCAGGCATCTCCGGCCTCGAGGTCACGAAGGATGGCCTCGATCCGGTCGGCGGATTGCACCGCCTCATCGGACACGAAACGCAGCGGTGGGACCCGCCGCAGCCTCGCCTGCTGAGCGACGGCCTTCTGCAGTCGGGGGCGATGCTCCTCGAGAGCCTCAAACAGATCCTCGCCCTCGGCGTCACTCGTGACAAAGACGCTGGCGGTTGTGAGGTCCCGGTCTGTGCTGACACCGGTGACGGTCAGGAACCCGAAGCGCTCATCATCTATCACCTCGAGTTCCTCGGCAAGGATCCGAAAGAGCAGCGAGTTGAGCCGGTCGGTCCTGTCATATCCGCGCCTTCCGCCTGCGGGGCGGCGTCGTGCCCGTGCCATGGTCGACCGCTCAGGTGCGGGCCAGCTCGCGATTCTCGAAGGTCTCGATCACGTCGCCGTCCTTAAGGTCCTGGTAGTCGGACAGGCCGATACCGCACTCGTAGCCGGACTGGACCTCTCGCACGTCGTCTTTGAACCGACGCAGTGAACTGACGTCACCATTCCAGATAACTGTGCCGTCACGCAGGAACCGGACCTTGGATCCACGGGTGATCGTGCCACTGGTGACATAACAGCCGGCGACCTTGCCGATCCGGGGAACCGAGAAGACCTGGCGCACCTCGGCTTCGCCGGTGACGATCTCCTCGTACTCCGGGGCAAGCATGCCGAGCATTGCAGCCTCGACGTCTTCGATCAGCTTGTAGATGATCTCGTAGGTACGGATCTCGACCTTCTCGGCGTCGGCGAACTCGCGGGCCTTGCGCTCGGGACGCACGTTGAATCCGATAATCGTGGCGTTCGACGTGGCTGCCAGCTGAATGTCGTTCTCGGTGATCCGACCAACTGCACGGTGCACGAACGAGAGCTTCACCTCGTCGCGCTCGAGCTTGCGGAGGCTTTCGGTTACGGCCTCGAGAGAGCCGTTGACATCGGCCTTCACGACGAGGTTCAGGTTGGCGACCTCGCCCCTCTGGATCTGCTCAAAGACGTCCTCGAGCCTGGCTCCACCTGAGAGAGCGTGGGCATCACGCCCGATGTTCGCCACCCGTCGCCAGTGCCCGCGCTTGTCAGCCACGCGCCCGGCGACCTTCTCGTTGGGTGCGACCACGAAGCCCTCGCCGGCATCTGCGACATCGGACAGGCCCAGCACCTGAACAGGCACCGATGGGCCAGCCTCATTGACCTGCTCGCCACTGTCGTTGACGAGGGCTCTCACGCGTCCCCATGCGGCGCCGGCGACCATCGGGTCTCCGACCCTGAGGGTTCCGCGCTGGACCAGAACCGTGGCCACCGGACCTCGCCCGATGTCGAGGAACGACTCGAGCACGACCCCCTGGGCCCTGCCCTCGGGATCGGCACGAAGGTCCTCGACCTCTGCAAGCACAAGAAGGTGCTCGAGAAGTTCGCCGACTCCGGTGCCTACGAGCGCCGATACCTCGACGGTGACCGTGTCACCGCCCCACGCCTCGGGAACCAGGTCGTGTTCGGCCAGCTGGCTCAACACCCTCTGCGGATCTGCGTTCTCCCGGTCGACCTTGTTGATGGCGACCATGATCGGAACGTCGGCTGCCTTTGCGTGGTTGAGTGCCTCGACCGTCTGAGGCATAACGCCATCGTCGGCGGCGACGACCAGAACAACAATGTCGGTTGCTCCAGCCCCACGTGCCCGCATGGCAGTGAAGGCCTCGTGCCCGGGGGTGTCGAGGAAGGTGAGCGCATGGCCACCTGAACGGGCCTGGTAGGCGCCGATGTGCTGGGTAATCCCGCCAGCCTCGTCATCGACTGCATTGGTGTTGCGGATCTGGTCGAGCAACTTGGTCTTGCCGTGGTCGACGTGGCCCATGACAGTGATCACCGGCGCTCGTAGCGGAGCGTCATCGTCGTCGGCATCGTCGACCACGTCCAGCAACTTGAGCAGCTCGACCTCCTGCTCCTCGCCGGGATCCACCATTCGGATCTCGACCTCGAGTTCGGCTGCGAACAGTTCGATCATGTCGTCGGACAGGGACTGGGTGGCTGTGACCATCTCGCCCTGTTGCATGAGGAACCGGATGAGGTCAGCGGTCGTCCGGTTCAGCTTCGGGCCCAGTTCCTGGGCGGTGCAGGCACGTTCAACGACAACCACTCCTTCTGGAACGGCAGCGTCGTCGGGCGTGTAGCTCGGCATGTCCATCGGCTGGAGTTCTTCACGACTGCGACGCCTGCGACCCTTGCGGCGAGGCGGCCTGCGCCCGCCGGGACCTCCACCTGGACGT
>DLRQ01000029.1:0-459 GCA_002501135.1 Candidatus Neomicrothrix sp. UBA7884 | reverse complement strand
ACCTGGACGTCCACCGGGACCTCCGCCTGGCTTCGGACCTGCACCTGGTACCGACTGTCGGGGACCGCCACCCATCGGTGGCCGTCTGCCCAGTGGAGCAGGTCCTCCGGGACGGCCCGGAGCGCCACCTTCAGGAGGCGCGTTTCGGCGTCCACCACCACCCGGAGGTGGGGGGATCCTGCGACCCGAGTCGGACACCGGAGGACCGGGGGGTGGAGGAATCGGCTTTCCGGACGATGACAGAGGTGGGGTGGACCCTGGAGGAGGCAGGCGCTTTCCACTGTCTACCCGTGCTGCCGGATCGGGCACGGATGGTTCCTCATCATGATGGACCGGCTCGACAGGAACATCAGCAGGTGTCTCAGGCTCGACATCACGTCGGGGTGGAGCCGATGACCCACTTGAAGAAATTACACGGGGCTTTGGTGCCTCTGACTCAGGAACCGGCTCAGGCTCAGG
>DLRQ01000033.1 GCA_002501135.1 Candidatus Neomicrothrix sp. UBA7884 | reverse complement strand
CGGTCCTCCTCGGTGGCGGTCGGGGCGCCGACACCCTAGCGAGACACGCCCGCCAAGTGCAGCAAGGGCCCCTGGGGGAGGATTCTCGCCCGGCGTGTCGCCGCATCCCCACTCGTGGAAGAATCAGACATATGAGCACAACAACCGTTGAAGCACCGACCGTCGAGGCCGTCGAAGCTGAACTGGCCACATGGCTTGCAGAGAACTGGGACCCCGACATGACCCTCGCCGAGTGGTGGGCGCGTCTGGCCGCCGACCGCTGGGCACACCCGGCAATGCCCGAGGAGGCCGGTGGCAGGGGCTACGGAA
Source organism: Candidatus Neomicrothrix sp. UBA7884 (assembly GCA_002501135.1). Classification (GTDB taxonomy): domain Bacteria; phylum Actinomycetota; class Acidimicrobiia; order Acidimicrobiales; family MedAcidi-G1; genus UBA3125. The sequence goes on along the minus strand of DLRQ01000033.1, from coordinate 5,198 downwards.
GGTCGCTGTGTGCAGCCGTCTCGGCTGGCCTGGCCGATGCCGGCGTGGTCGGCCCACCTATCGGCCTTGGCCCGATGCTGGCGGCACCAACCATTGCCGCCCACGGAACCCCCGAGCAGATCCAACAGTTCGTACCTGAGATCCTTGATGGCTCAACCGCATGGTGCCAGCTGTTCTCCGAACCAAACGCCGGCTCCGACCTGGCAGGTATTCAGACCAAGGCTGTCCGCGACGGCGACGAGTGGACCATCACCGGCCAGAAGGTCTGGACCTCGGGTGGGCACCTCGCCAAATGGGGAATGCTGATCGCAAGGACAGACATGGACGCCCCCAAGCATCAGGGCATCACCTACTTCGCCTTCGACATGGACCAGGACGGTGTCGAGGTCAGGCCGCTACGCGAGATGACAGGCGACGCCCTGTTCAACGAGGTCTTCATCGACGAGGCAAAGGTGCTTGACGCCAACGTCATCGGTGGGCTCGGCAACGGATGGAGGGTCGCCAACACCACCCTCATGATCGAGAGGGCCAGCCTGGGGGGCGGTGGCAGGCAGCCCGTTTCCCTGTCGGGAGGTCCACGAACCGGTCGTCTCGGCGACACGGTCGGAAAGTTGGCCAGGCGCACCGTTGGTGGCCCAGACGGTGAGGCCGGACGGGGTATGAGCATCAGCCGGCTGATCGAACTTGCCGGCGATGCAGGCAGGTCCGCTGACCCGGTGGTCAGACAGGAAATCGTGAAGTTGCACATCCTGAGTGAGGTAAACCGCTGGAACCTCCTGAGGGCCAAGGCCGGTGGCAGCCGTACCGGGGCCGAGGGGAACCTGGCCAAGTTGGCCATGAGCGAACTGGTCCGACGGAGCCGCGATGTGGGAAACCTGGTCATCGGTGCAGACGGCATGTTGGCCGGTTCATCCAGTGGCACAGGCGGAGGCGTCCAGGAGGTCACCCTGTTCAGCCCGGCTCCCGCCATCTACGGCGGAACCGACCAGGTGCAACGCAACATCGTCGGCGAAAGGGTGCTCGGCCTCTCCAAGGAGCCGGGTCCGGCCAAGGAGACACCGTTCAAGGACCTGCCGCAGAACTGAACTGGTCGCCCCGGGGGGTCAGCTGCCTAGGAGCGGCATGCTCTCCCCAGGTGCTCGATGATTGCCTGTCGAACCGCACCGGGTTCTTCCTGCATCATCATGTGACCGGTGTCCGGCAGGTCGACCACGTCGACTCCGCCCGAGAATGCCTCGACAAGTGGATCAGCCGCCTTCCGCGGTGTCATCTTGTCGCCGCTGCCGAGCACCAGCGTGACCGGACACGAGACAAGGGCCGCCGCTTCGACACCGCTTCCGTAGGCCGCGCAGGCAGACAGGTCGGCACCGAGTACACCGGGTGCGCAACGCTCCAGCAGAGCCTGGGTTCCGCCCAGCATCCAGAGCCCCGGGGTCGGGTTCTCGCCAACGTGTTGACGGCTTCCGTGTGCCCATGAGGTGATCAGGCGGGCTGCCAGGACGTCGTCGGCGTCGGCTGCAGCCTGGAGGTCGGGGTGGACAGGCATGGTTTCAGCAACGCCGAGAAGCACGATGGAGGCCACCGACGCCGACTGGTGTGCCGCGGCCTCAAGGGCCATGAGGGACCCCATCGAATGGCCGACCAGATGGAGTGGGCCGTCCAACTCGGCGGCCAGTTTCGAGACCCATGTGGCCAGATCTGTAATCGACCCGAGCGCAGGGCCCTCGGACTCTCCGTGGCCGGGCAGGTCGACTGCGAGAGCCCGGTAGCCATGGTGGGCCAGGAACCTGGTCTGCTGTGACCAGACGGACCTGTCCATTCCGGCCCCATGGAGAAGCACCACCAGCGGATCTGAGGAGTCAGGCTGAACTGGAACGGCGCCGGTGGCGGCGTTGACACTTCTGCCGTCGACTACGAGGTGCACCCGTCCACCTCAGCGCTGTGAGGCCCGCAGGGCCTGTGACAGGTCGGCACAGATGTCGTCGGCATCCTCGAGGCCGACAGACAACCTGATGAGGTTTTCGGAGATTCCAGCCGCCTCAAGATCCTCGGCGCTCATCTGCTGGTGGGTTGTCGAACCGGGGTGGATCACGAGCGTCTTCGCGTCGCCCACGTTTGCGAGGTGCGATGCAAGTCGAACCGCCTCGATGAACCTGCGGCCGGCANNCCGGTAGCCGTGGTGGGCCAGGAAGCGGGTCTGTTGCGACCAGACCGACCTGTCCATTCCGGCACCGTGGAGGAGTACCACGAGTGGGTCGGTGGAGTCAGGCTCAACGGGGACGGCGCCCGTGGCGGCGTTGACGCTTCTACCGTCGACCAGCAGGCGCACCGCTCTACCTCAGCGTTGTGAGGCCCGCAGGGCCTGTGACAGGTCGGCGCAGATGTCGTCGGCATCCTCGAGGCCAACCGACAGCCTGATGAGGTTCTCTGAGATTCCGGCGGCTTCCAGGTCCTCGGTGCTCATCTGCTGGTGGGTTGTCGAGCCGGGGTGGATCACGAGCGTCTTGGCATCGCCCACGTTTGCAAGGTGCGAGGCCAGGCGAACAGCCTCGATGAACTTGCGGCCGGCATCGCGACCCCCTTGGACACCGAAGCTCAACATGGCGCCGGCGCCCTTCGGGTAGAGGCGTGCTGCCAACTCGTGGTCGGGGTGGCTCGGGTGTTCAGGGTGTTTGATCCACTCCACGGCATCGTTGGTATCGAGCATGTCGATCACCTTCCTGGTGTTCTCCACGTGGCGCGCCATCCGCAGTGGCAGGGTCTCGACCCCCTGGAGCAGGTAGAAGGCGTTGGCCGGGCTCATGCAGGCACCAAAATCTCGCAGGCCCTCGGCCCGGGCACGCATGGACATTGCCTGGGGGCCGAATTCCTCGGTAAAGGTGATGCCGTGGTAGCCGGCATAGGGCTCTGACAGCGTGGGGAACAGGCCTGATTCCGCCCAGTCGAAGCGGCCGCCGTCGATCACGACACCACCGATGGCGATGCCGTGTCCACCCAGGAACTTGGTGGCCGAGTGGACCACAATGTCGGCGCCGTGTTCGATTGGCTGCATCAGGTACGGGGTGGCGAACGTGGAATCGACCGCCAGGGGAAGGTCGTGCGCATGGGCCACGGCTGCCACGGCGGCAACATCGAGAACCTCGATGCCCGGGTTGCCGAGAGTCTCCGCGAAGAGCAGTCGAGTCTCGGGTCGGATCGCATCGGCAAATGCCTGTGGATCGCGGGGATCGACGAAGGTGGTGTTGATGCCAAACCGGGGCATGGTCAGGTTCAACATGTTGTGGCTGCCGCCGTAGATGTTGCGGCTCGCCACCACGTGGTGTCCGGCCTCGAGGATCGTCGCCACCGCCAGGTGTAGGGCAGCCTGGCCGCTTGCCGTGCAGACCGCTCCGACACCTCCCTCAAGGGCGGCGATGCGCTCCTCCAGGACGGCGACGGTCGGGTTGGAGATGCGCGAGTAGATGTGACCGCTGACCTCCAGGTTGAAGAGGCCAGCAGCGTGGTCCACCGAGTCGAACACGTACGAGGTGGTCTGATGGATCGGTACGGCACGCGATCCCGTCGTGGGGTCCGGCTGCTGGCCTGCGTGGAGGGCCCGTGTGTCGAAACGGGTGAAGTCTGGCTCAACCATGGTTTTAGGCTACGGGATCTCCGAGGTGTCGGCCCCGATCAGCAACCAACCAGCTTGGCCAACCGGTCGAGGCTGTCATCTGATCCGATGGCGACGATCATATCCCCGACGGCGAACGGGCGTTTGGCTAGGTCGTCGGTGTGGAACCGGGCAAGCTCATCCCGGACGGTGAGAACCACGGCCCCGGTGCTGCTGCGAACGGAAAGGTCATCAATGCTCTGACCCTCGAAGTTGCACCCTGCGGGGATCTTGAACTCGCGCAGCGTTGCCTCAAAGGTGCCGTCGTGGACGACCACGTCAACGAAGTCGGCGACATTGGGTTGGGTGGCGAGGCTGGCCATGCGGTAGCCGCCGATCTCATACGGGTTGACAACCCTGTTGGCGCCCACCTGGTGCAACTTGGTGATGCTCTCGGCCTCGTCGGCACGCGACACGATGAACAACTCGGGGTTCATCTCGCGGGCGCTGAGGGTCACGTAGAGGTTGTCGACGCTCGAGCCGAGGGCTGTAACGAGGGTTTCTGCCTGTTCGATGCCGGTCCGGCGGAGGACGTCGTCGCTTGTTGCATCACCCAGCACGAACATGCCTCCGTTGGCGACGAGGCGTAACTCTTCGGTATCGACCGTCACCACTGTTTGTCCGACCGACTGCACGAACGAGGTGATCGAACGGCCGACCCTCCCCATTCCGCACACGATCAGGTGTCCATTCAGGTCATCGATCTGGCGTCGCATGCGGTACCTCCGGTACTGGCCGGAAATCCGGCCCTCGACAATGCTCTCGATGACGATGCTCGCCCCGTAGAGCACCGAACCGGTGCCCACCAGGATGAGCACCGATGTGAATGCCTTCCACGTTGTCGTCGGTTCGCCGTTCGCGATCTCCCTGAAGCCGACTGTGCTTACCGTGACGATGGTCTGGTAGACGGCATCGACGGGGCTCAGGCCCAACAGGATGTAGCCGGTCGACCCGGCACCGATGACGGCGAGCAGCAGTCCGGCGGCGTTGGCCAGGCGGCTACGGGCCGGCCTGTTGGTTCGACGGAACATGTGCGAAGGGTGTCTACTGGGCCCTCAGCCCCTGTCGGCGGGGGAGTAGCGTCCGCGTTGGCCAGCACGGCCCACCCGCATCCCGATCGGAGACAGCCATGCGCATCGGATTCATCGGCCTCGGAAACGTAGGGGCCAAGTTGGCAGGCAGCCTGCTCAGGAACAGCTTCGACCTAGTGGTACACGATCTCGACAAGGGGGTTGCACAGCCACTTCTGGAGGGTGGAGCGACCTGGGCCAACTCGGCCAGGGAGATGGCGACGTCCTGCGAGGTGGTGGTCACGTGCCTTCCCTCACCGACGGCGTGCTCCCAGGTGCTTGAAGCCGATGACGGTCTGATAGCCGGCTTTGCCTCAGGGGGTGGGGAGGGGAAGGTGTGGCTCGAAATGAGCACCACTGACGAGGCCGAAGTGCGCCGCATGGCATCGCTGGTCCAAGCCACGGGCGCCATGTCGGTGGATTGCCCAGTCTCGGGGGGCTGCCATCGTGCCGCCACTGGCAACATAGCCATCTTCGCT
>DLRQ01000062.1 GCA_002501135.1 Candidatus Neomicrothrix sp. UBA7884 | reverse complement strand
GGGTCTAGTGCCATGACCGTGAGGTTATTGGAATGTGGCGCTATTGGGTGATGAGCGCCGACACCTCGGCCAGGCGGGCGGTGCAGGCGTCGGCGCCTGCGGCCTCCAGGTTGAGGCGCAGCAGGGGTTCGGTGTTTGAGGGGCGCAGGTTGAACCACCAGGTGCCCATGTCGACGGTGAGGCCGTCGAGGGTGTCCTGGGACCCGGTTGCGGCGTAGGCCAGCGAGACCCGTTCGGCTGCTGCGGCCGGGTCGTCGACGCTGAAGTTGATCTCGCCTGATGCGGCGTAGCGGTCAAAGGGTGCCAGCAGGTCGCTGAGGGTGCCGTCCGAGGTTGAGAGTGCCTCGAGTACGAAGAGGGCGGCGATAAGGCCGGAGTCGGCCCGGTAGTTGTCGGCGAAGTAGTAGTGACCTGAGTGTTCGCCGGCGAAGGCCGCCCCCTCGGTGGCCATTAGTTCCTTGATGTAGGAGTGGCCGACGCGGCTGCGTACAGCGCGGCCGCCGTGTTCGGCGATGGCCTCGGGGACGGACCTTGAGCAGATCAGGTTGTGGATGACGGTGGCCCCCGGCTGGTGGCTGAGAACGGTGGAGGCAACGAGCGCCGTGGTGAGCGAGCCCGAGACCGGGCGGGCCTTTTCGTCCACGAGGAACACCCGGTCGGCGTCGCCGTCAAACGCCAGTCCGATGTCGGCACCGGTGGCGAGCACCCGTTCCTGGAGGGCCACCAGGTTGTCCGGTTGCAGGGGGTCGGCGGGGTGGTTGGGGAAGGTGCCGTCGAGGTCCGCGTACATGACCTCGAGGTCGAGGGGCAGGCCGTCGAACACGGCTGGGACGACGAGGCCGCCCATGCCGTTGGCGGTGTCGGCAACGACCTTGAGGGGTGCAAGGGTCGTGGCGTCGACAAAGGAGCGGACGTGGTCTGCGAAGGCGTCGAGCAGGTCGAGCGTGGTTGTCGTGCCGGTCGCTTCCCCGCCGGTGTCAGGGGCATCCAGGTCGGCCTGCATCTCGGCCAGGCCCGAGTCGGCGCCGACGGGTCGGGCCGCCGAGAGGCAGAGCTTGATGCCGTTGTAGCCGGCCGGGTTGTGGCTGGCGGTAAACACGGCACCGGGTACGTTGAGGTGGCCGGAGGCGAAGTAGAGCATGTCGGTTGAGACCAGGCCCAGGTCGACCACGTCGAGGCCTTCTGCGGTGATGCCGTCGGCGAAGGCGCCGGCGAGTTCCACGCCGCTCTCACGCATGTCGCGGCCGAGGATGATCCGCCCGGTGTCGGGCTCGCGGCGGCGAACCAGGCGTGTGAAGGCTCCTCCGACGAGACGTGCCAGTTCGGTGTCGAGGTGTTCGGGTACGAGGCCCCTGATGTCGTAGGCCAGGAACACGGCCGCCGGGTCACCCATCGGTAGGGCCTCCGGGTTGGGTCGGGTTCGGATAGTCGCCTCGCCGGGCCGCCTGTCGGACCCGTATCAGGTCTGCCGCGAGGCGCAGCCCGTCGCCCACGACGCTTACCGTGCTGCGGTCGGAGTGCTCGACCTCGACTGGCACCTCGGCCAGCGGGAGGCGCCACCGTTCGGCCAGGTGGAACAGCTCGACGTCGAAGGCGAAGCCGTCGAGGCGGGAGGCGTCAAAGAGGTCGCGGGCAGTGTCGGCCCGGAAGGCCTTGAGGCCGCACTGGGTGTCGTGGTACTGACCCAGCAGGAGGGCATGGGTGGCCAGGTTCACGAGCCGCCCGCCCGCCTCGCGGATGCGACCGGCTGCCACGAGGGTCCTGGTGTCGGTGTGGCGGCGGCTGCCGACGACCATGTCGTAGCCTTCCTCGACGAGGGTCAGCAGGTCGGCGATCTGTGCCGGCGAGTAGGCGAGGTCGGCGTCGGTGAAGGCGATCGTCCGGCCGGTCGCTGCTGCCACACCTGCCCGGACCGCCGCCCCCTTGCCGCTGTTCACCTCGAGGCCAACCACCACGTCGGCTCCAGCCGCAGCGGCGGCACCGGCTGTGTCATCGTCTGAGCCGTCGTCGACGACGATGATCTGGAGCGCGTCGGGTCTGTCGCCGAGTTGTTCTCCCAGCTCGGTGCGCACCCTGGCGACGGTCTCGCCGATTCGGTCGGCCTCGCGGTAGGCGGGTAGCACCACGGTCAGGCGGTGGGTGCCGTCGGGAAGGGGGCGCAGCACCGGGTGTTCCTGCTCGCTGCGCACCACCCGGAAGAGGAGGGTCCGGTAGGCGACGGCGCGCACGATGGCTGCTGCCGCCACGGCGGTGGCCTTGGCAAGGATGTCTTCGGCCGTGCTGCCGTCTGCGTACACCCACGACAGTACGAGCATGTCCACGAGGCCGGCCATTGTGACGACGGCTGCGAACACGCCCGGTGAGCGCATCCATCGTGTGAAGGGGTCGTCACGCAGGGTTATGGTCCGGTGCAGCGGGTGGGCAAAGGCGGCTGCGACCGCCAGTGCGACCAGGTCGGCCGCAGGCAGGGACCAGCCGCGTCTGAGCAGGGCCACGGCCACGCCGATGTCAATGGCGGTGGCCACCACGCCGACGACGGCGAAGCGCCTCATTCGGGTCCTCACGCCGTTTCCCCGGGTTCGTCGACGGTGGCTGGCGGCTCGTCGATGTCGACGCTCCAGCCTCCGGGTAGGTCTTCGTCAGCGGGGAGGTCCCCGTCGTCAGTGAGGTCCTCGTCACCGGGGGCGTGTTCGAGGTTGGCGTGGGCCTCGCGTGCGGCCACACGCCTCTCTGCGCAGCCGACCACCCACGCGTCGAGTCCGGCTGAGGCGTCAGAACCCGCAGAGAGGAGGTCGGGGCCCGGCAGCGGTCCTTCTTCGGGCCGCGGTGCCCGGCTGAGCAGGAACAGTCCGGCGAGGCCCAGGAGACTAAGGAGCATGGACACGATGTCGACCGGGGTGCGACCGTAGGTGAGGGTCACGTCGGGCCCGGTGGGAACGACGGCCATCAGGTTTGGCGTTACCCGCCACGGGCCGGCGGCGCCGTCGGCCTCCCAGTTGGGGAAGTAGGAGGTGCGCACGATGACCGGTACGCCGATGCGGTCCACGTGGAATGAGATGGAGTCGACGTCGGTGACGATGTCTGAGATCTGTACCGGTTCCAGTGCGCGTTCGTCCGGTTCCTCGCCGGAAGGCAGGTGCTGCCATGCGGCCAGGCCGCCGACGGTCCACTGGACCGCCTGGGAGCCCTCCTGGAAGACCTCGACCGACGGGTCCAACCAGCTTGAGTGGTCCACGTCTGTGAACACCACCGGCTCAAAGGCCATGGGTGCGACCAGGTCTGATCCGGCTACGAGAAACACTGTCCATGGTCCGGTTGTGGCTACCTCGGTCAGGTCGGGGTGGTCACGTGCCTCGTTGATGGCCCTCTGTGAGGACGGCGAGTAGTAGCGCACGCCGAACTGGCGCATGTGGTCGACACCGGCGTCCATGTCCAGTGAGCGGTACGGCAGGCTGCGCTGAGCCCGTGATGGACCGGTTGACAGCTCGGACTGCATGAGGAAGTGGTACGGGGTTGTGGTGGACGCCTCGAAATAGAGGCCCTCCATGGAGCCGATGCAGCCGTCGGTCCAGTGGGGCAGAAGCATCAACGCCATGGGCGTGCCGTAGCGGGTCAGCTCGCTGCTGTACTCCCAGAGCAGGCGGCCACAGCCGTTGGCCTCGGCCACCTCGGACATGGTGGTGACCATGTCGCGGTATTCGTCCCAGCCACCGCCGCTGTCGTCACCGGTGCGGGCTTCGTAGCCGGCGAAGTTCCAGTTCACCCAGGAGCGCCCCAGGTTCAGCTGTTCGGTTCCGAGCCCCATCCAACGGTAGGTGTTGACGTCCATGGAACCGAACGGCAAGGCCCGCAGCGGCATGCCGAGGAACACGATCAGGTAGAGGGTCACGGCCATGACTCCCCCGCCGGTGAGCCACCTGCCGCCGTTGCCGTTGCGGGCCCGGAAGCCGTCGAACAGGCGGCCCGTGAGGCTTAGAACCTCGGCAACACCGAGGCCTGCCAACAGGTAGAGGCTGAGGTAGTAGCCGGGCAAGAGGCGACCGTTGTAGAGGCGTCCCTCGGGCAGCCACGTGAACGCTGCCGCCAGCACGAGGACCATTCCGGCCAGGATCAGGCCGAGTCGGCGGCGGAACACGAGGGATGCCAGCAGGCCGACGCCGGCAATGACGATGACCACCTGGAGTGGCGGGTCGTTGGTGAGGAAGTCGGCTGCCAGGTTGCCGCGGTTCCAGAGGTACGAGCGGCTGTCGCCCAGCTTGTCCCAGGCCATGTCGTTGAGGTGGTCGCGCTGCCACCAGAACGGAAGCACCCAGAATGCCGATGTGAGGCCGGCCACAACGCCTGTGGTGAGCAGCCAGCTGAGGGACGACCGGCTGGGTCGCGTGAGCACGGCGATGAACGATGCCAGCACGGCGTAGAACGCGACGAGCAGATGGCAGAGGCCCACCAGTGCCAGCACCAGGGCGGCCCAGCCGCGGCCCCGGCCTGTCTCGATGCCGCGCACCAGCAGGCCCAGGTAGATGAGCAGCGCACCGACGGCCAGGGCGAAGGCGAACTCACCGGCCATGGTGGACATGAGGTTGCCGCCCATGATGTTGAAGGCCCGGTCGAAGATGAACGGCAGCGTGGCTGCGGCCATGAGGGCTGGGCCTGGAAATACCAGGCCGGCCAGGCGCCCCATGAACCATGCGGCGACGGGCATGGCCACGAGGCCGGCGACGGTCACCCACTTGAAGGCGATGCCGTAGGAGACGGGTACGACCAGCACGATGAGCACGCCGAGCGCCCAGAGACCCGGGATCCAGCCGGTGGGCCTGCGGCGTTCCAGCCATACCCCGCCGGCGGCTGCGGCAAGGACCACCGGCACGGCCAGCGGCATGACAAGGCCCACGTTCAAGACCACAACGGCGAGCATCGGAACGACCATGTAGAAG